>NZ_JBXALR010000014.1:0-158994 GCF_058799675.1 Pseudomonas sp. GW822-FHT06B12 | reverse complement strand
GGTTTCACATTCAACGATGATGTTGACTGTCACACCGCTTTCGCGAGCAAGCCCGCTCCCACAGTTGTTCTGTGTGGTATCAATACCCGCGTGTGAAATCCACTTCTCCGCGCAACGTTTCGCCCGTCTGATACGCCCGCAGATTTTCGAGAAACAACTGCACCATCATCGACGGTGAGGTGGGTGCCGAGCTGTGGCCGGTCAGCAGCAAGCCCCAGGCGGTCCAGAACGGATGACGCTGCGGCAACGGCTCCTGACGGCAGACGTCGATCACCGCACCCGCCAGATGCCCTTCCTTCAACGCCTCCACCAGATCCGCATCGACCACGGCGACACCGCGCCCGACGTTGATGAACAAGCCGGTCGACTTGAACTGTTTGAACAGCGCAGCGTTGTACAGATCGTGAGTGTTCGGCGTGTTCGGCAACAGGTTGACCACGTAATCGACTTCACCGACCAGACGACCCAGGTCTTCCAGCCCCGCGACTTCAATGAACGGCGCCTGCTCGCGCGGTTCGCTGGCGATCCCGTACAGCTTGACGCCGAAAGGCACCAGGAATTGCGCCACGCTCTGGCCAATATCACCGGCACCGACGATCAGCACCTTGCGCCCCGCCAGGCTCTGGCCCAGGCGATTGTCCCACTTGCGCTCGACCTGGCTGACCAGCCGCGCCAGCACTTCGCGCTCATGGCCCAGCATGTAGGTCAGCACGTATTCAGCCATCACCTGACCAAAAATCCCCACTGCACGGGTCAGCCGGTAGTGACGTGGCAAGCCGTCGGCGAGCAACGGCGTAATACCGGCCCAGGTCGATTGCAGCCACTGAGGCTCGTGACCTTGACGCAGCAGCGTCGCCAACAGGTCCGGCTGACCGAGCCAGACCGGACAGTCGGCGGCCAGGCTGGCCAGTTCAGCAGAGTCGCCGCTGGTCAGTACTTGCAGTTCAGGCGCGGCCTGACGCAACAGTTGGGCATACACAGCGTGGTCGTGTTCGGCAATCAGAACGCGCATGGTTCAAACCTTCAAAAACAGTGCACAAGACCGCCGAAGGAGTGTTTCTCCCTCGCTCGCGGCCCTCGCCAAAATTATCAATTCCATTATTTCAAGGGACTCTGGACAGAGCCCCTACAGATATCCATCAAATCGGATCATTGCGTCGCAGCAACTCTTCAGGCAAGTGCTCGATGTACTCGTCTTCGGCAGGCGGCATTTGCAGGTGATAGCCCTGCTTGTCGAGGTTTTCCAGCACCAGCGTGATGTCTTCGCGCGAGAGCTTGCGCTCAGGGGTCAACACCAGGTCGAAGGCGTGATGCGGTTTGCCGAACGCCAACAGCAGGTTTTCCGGGACGCGCTCCAGTGCATCGCTTTTGAGCACGTAGAGGTACATCTCGTTTTTCTTCAGGCTTCGGTAGATAGAGCAAATACGTTTCAAGGCTGTTCTCCGGCAGTGGCCAGGCTGTCGAGCAAGGCCTGGCCCATCAATTCGCGGCGCCAGCCACGCAGCGAATCAGGCAATTGGTAAGGACCCTCGGGGAAACCGCTTTTGAGCAAGGCTTCGAGGGTTTTCTTGCGCAGCATCAGTTCCGGGGCAATGTTCAAGCGTTCAGCTTCGGCCTGACCCAGCGCCCGCAGACGCTTGACCAGCGCCGTGGCCTCCACCGGCAATGGTTCCGGCACCGCTGGCGGCCATTGGTCCGGCGAAACACTGCCCGCCTGCTTGATCAAACCCAGCAGAAACTCACCGTCCTGACGCACGGTGCGCGGGTGCATGTCTTCGATTTTCGCCAATGCCCCGAGATTGTCCGGCTGGGTGCGTGCCAGCGGCCACAACGAATGCTCGCGCACGATACGATTGCGCGGCAGATCGCGGGCACGCGCTTCGCGCTCGCGCCAGGCGCAGAGTTCACGCAGCACGGCGAGTTGCGCGCGGGAGAGTTTCCAGGCCAGCTTGGCCTCACGGTAAACCTCGTAAGGGTCGACGTCGCGGCGCAGGTTGGCCACCAGTTCGGCGCCATCTTCCAGAACCCAGGCGTACTTGTCGTCTGACAGTTTCGGCCGCAGACGAACGAAAACCTCTGCCAGATGCAACGCATCTTCGGCGGCGTAGCTGATCTGGGTGTCCGAGAGCGGACGTTGCAACCAGTCGGAACGGGTTTCGCCCTTGGGCAAGTCGATGCCGAGCACCTCCGACACCAGACGCGAGTACCCCATGGAGAAACCGAGGTTCAAATAAGCAGCTCCAAGCTGTGTATCGAACAACGGCGCTGGCAGGCTGCCGGTCAAACGCAACAGGACTTCGAGGTCTTCGCTACAGGCGTGCACCACTTTGACCACTGCCGGGTTTTCCAGCAATTGGGCCAGCGGCTGCCAGTTGTCGATCGTCAAAGGATCAATCAGGAAAGCGCGCTCGCCATCGCCAATCTGCAACAGGCCGGCGATCGGGTAAAAGGTGTCGACCCGCATGAATTCGGTGTCGAGGGCGACGAACGGCAACTGCTGCCATTGGGCGCAAAACTGACCGAGGCTATCGTTGTCGCGAATCCAGTGAATATCGATGGCCACACGGCTCTCCCTTGAAGAATGGCGCGCAGTATATATCGCCCCCGGCGATTTCCGCGCACTGACTGAGCAAGAGCTTGAGCGAAAACACCCGCAGCACGCCAATAATAGAAGCTAGTCGGCTTTATGCAGCACGTAGACCCGCGGCAAGTCGCTACCGGGCAGAGTGTCCAGGTATTTGAGAATCTTGAAACCCGCTTGCCGGAACTCTGCCTCAAGTTCGGCCCGGGTGGCCAGCTGACGCGGCTCCGGGTCCTCGCCAAACCGCGCACGCAGCATGAAATATCCGTCGAGCTGTGCTGACACGATCAGCGTGTCACGACTGACGCGATGGAACTCACGCAGCATCGCCAAGCGGTGTTCACTGTGTTCGATGTGCTGAAACAACCGCATGCAAAAAATGCAGTCCACGGCGTTTTCCGGCAAACCAATGGTGAATGCCGAACTCTGAAAGGTTTTAACGCGCTTGAGCAGCTCGGCCGGATGGTGCGTCTGGGCGTGGTTGAGCATTTCCTGGGACGGATCGGTGGCGAGAATCACCCGGTTGCTGTGCTCGGCCAGTACCGGCCAGTTGCCCCCTGCCCCGCAGGCCACATCGAGAATCAGCCCCGGCTCGCCGGCTACCTTGAGTGCGCGCCGCACCAGCCGTTTGCCACGCCACTGCAAAAACCGCTGCACCAGCCCACGGGGATGCGGCTGGAGGCAGACTCGAGCGTGCTCCTGATCGTAGCGTCGGGCAAATTCGTGCTCGACTGAGGAAGGTGGTTGCGCAGACATAACTGGCGACTCTTGATAAAGGGAACGACTTACGGGCGACAGGTTATCAAGCGGCGCGTGAAAAAAAGGTTTAATAACGACACAGGCTCTAGTCTGCCGCTTTCAGCATCACGCCTGATGCAAGTACCAGCGCCAGTCCTGCTCCCCGACCTCGCCCATGAACTGACGGTACTCGGCACGTTTCACCGCCAGGTAAACCCCGAGGAATTTCCCGCCGAATGCATCCCGCGCCCAGGCCGAGCCTTCCAGCGCGCGCAAGGTGGTCAGCCAGTCGGTCGGCAGCAACTCGCTGGCCTGGGCGTAACCATTGCCTTCGACCGGTGCGCCGGGATCGCGCTGTTCGCGAATGCCGCGATGGATACCGGCCAGAATCGCTGCGGCCGCCAGGTAAGGGTTGGCGTCAGCGCCACAGATGCGGTGCTCGATGTGCCGGGAAAACGCCGGTCCACCCGGCACTCGCAGGCTAACGGTGCGGTTGTCCACGCCCCAGGTCGCGGCCAGCGGCGCGTAGCTGTTGGTCTGGAAACGCCGATAGGAGTTGGCATTCGGGCAGAACATCAGCAAGGAATCGAGCAAGGTGCTGAGCATGCCGCCAACCGCGTGTTTGAGCAGTGGCGTACCGTCCGGTGCTTCGCTGGCAAACAGGTTGTTGCCGTCCTTGTCCGCCAGGCTGACATGCATGTGCATACCGGTGCCCGCCAGGTCATCAAAGGGCTTGGCCATAAAACACGCGACCATCCCGTGCTTGTGCGCCACGCCTTTGACCAGACGCTTGTAACGCACCGCTTCGTCCATTGCTTGCAAGGCGTCGCTGCGGTGTTCAAGAGTGATTTCCACCTGACCCGGGGCATACTCGGAAATCGCCGTGCGTGCCGGAATACCCTGGAGTTTGCAGGCCGCATAGAGGTCGGCGAGAAACGGTTCGATCTGTTCCAGCTCACGTAAACCGTAGACCTGGGTCGCTCGTGGCCGGCCTCCGTCGACATCCCTCGCCGGTTGTGGTCGACCATTACTGTCGCGTTGCTGGTCGAGCAGGTAAAACTCCAGCTCCGCCGCCATCACCGGGTAATAACCGTCAGCCTTCAGCCCGTCGATGACCTTGGCCAGCAAATGCCGCGGATCGGCCACGGTCGCCGGCATGCCCTCCTCCGGGTGCATGCTGACTTGCACCGCCGCCATCGGAATCTGCCGCCACGGCATGCGCTGCAAACTGCCGCTAACCGGATAGGCGCGGCAATCGATGTCGCCGACCTCCCAGACCAACCCGGAGTTTTCCACGTCCTCGCCATTGATCGTCAGCCCGAGGATGGTGCTCGGCAGTGGCCGGCCACTTTCATAGACCGCCAGCAGTTCATCGCGATGGAGCAATTTGCCCCGTGGCACGCCGTTGTTGTCGAGGATGAACAACTCGAACATCTCGATATCCGGGTTGAGCTCAAGAAAGGTCAGGGCTTCTTGCTTCGGGGCAAAGGGGGTCGTGGCAAAACTCATGGGAACTCTCGTATTTCCGCGTCAGGCAAACGCGCAGGCGCTGCCGATTGTATCCATCGCCGCTGGCGAGGATTTGTCTGAAAACTCAACGGGAAATGTAGGCATCCGGTGGGCGCGCATGGCGACAGTGCCATAGCGCCCAAAAGGCCAGTTCAGAAGGAAGTGCAGACAGGTTCAGCGCGGTAGCGGGTGTGAATCGACGGCGATGCTGACGACATGACGCATGAGCGCCAGGCAAAGCTTCGGGGTGAGTGTCGACTGAGCAACCGTCCATAAAGTAAACCGCAGAACACAGAGGCTGAGCAGCGTCACACGCAGCGATAAGTCGTTAAATCCAGACTTGAAGAACCTTGGTTGCTGATTGACTAAACATACACCGTGCAATGGTTGCACTCTTGCGCCATCGCACCTGACTACAAATACTGATGCCGACCTCCCTTCATCCTCTGGCCACACTCAAGGACGACCCGATGAAAGCTCGTTTACTGCTCTGCTCTTTGCTCACATTCAGCGTCCAGGCCTATGCCCAGAATGCGCCCTCGCACCTGGACCAGGTAATTGCACGCGGTCACCTGAATGTCTGTACCACTGGCGATTACAAGCCTTACACCTTTCTGCGTGCAGAGGGAGGGTACGAAGGGATCGATATCGCCATGGCCCAATCCCTGGCGAAAAGTCTGAACGTCGAGGTGCAATGGGTCCCCACCACCTGGAAGAACCTGATGACGGATTTTCTGGCCAACCGCTGCGATATCGGCATGGGCGGCATTTCGGTATCACTGGAGCGGCAGAAAAAAGCCTTTTTCAGCGACACGCTGGGCATCGACGGAAAAATCCCACTGGTGCGTTGTGAAGATAAACAGCGCTATCAAACCGTCGAACAGATCAACCAGTCCTCGGTGCGGCTGATCGAGCCCGCAGGAGGCACCAACGAAGTATTTGCCCGCACTCACCTGCCCAACGCCACGCTGACCCTGTTCCCGGACAACGTAACGATTTTCGAGCAACTGCTGGAAAACAAGGCCGACGTGATGATCACCGACGCTTCCGAAGCACGGTATCAACAGAAGCAAAAACCCGGTTTGTGCGCGGTCAATCCTGAGCAGTACTTGCAGTACAGCGAGAAAGCCTACTTGCTCCCTCGCGATGATGTGGCCTGGAAGAGCTATGTGGATCAGTGGCTGCACCTGAGCAAAGCCACGGGTGCCTACGATGCGGTGCTCGCGCAGTGGTTGGCCGTCCCCGGTCACTGAGCACTGGCCAGCGCCCTGAATGCCTCACTCGCCGCGCTGCGATAAGCCCCTTTGCGACTGAGCAGCGCCACCGTACGTTGTGGCAACGCCGGATGCAGCGCCAACGGTCGCAACCCTGGCAGCTCGTGGGTGATGGCCTCGGGGAGAATCGTCGCCAATGATCCACGCCGAACGATCTCGACAATCGCACTGATGGAGTTGGCTTCGATGGCGATGCGCGGCGCTATGCCCTGCTGTCGGCAATACAGGTCGATGTGCTGACGGGTCGCGAAATCGCCGCTGAGTAACACCAGCGATTGCTCACCCAGCGCCTGTGCGTCGAGTGATTGCTGTCGGGCAAAGCCTGGATGCGCCTCGCTCACCACCAGGCTCAAGGTTTCGGCAAACAACGCCTGGCTGTCGATGTCCGCCAGGTGACTGCCGGTGAACGCGATGCCGATGTCCAGCCGGTCCTCGGCCAGCGCGGCCTCGATATGGTCCTGGGTCATTTCCTCGACGCTCAGGTTGATCCCCGGATACAGACTGTTGAAACGCGCCAGCAACGGGCCGATCAGGTACGCGGTGAAGGTTGGGGTCATGGCCAGCCGCAACGAACCGCGTGTCAAATCCTGCACATCGTGCATCGCCCGCTTGGCCGCCTCCAGGTCTTGCAACGCCAGTCGCGCATAACGTACATACGCCTCGCCGGCATCGGTCAAACGCACCGTGCGCCCGGAGCGATCGAACAGCGGCGCACCAAGCGAGTCCTCCAGTTGCTTGATCTGCTGCGACAGCGTTGGCTGCGAGACATGCAGCGCCTCGGCTGCCCGAGTGAAGTTGCAATGTTCGGCGACCGCGAGCAGGTAGCGAATATGGCGTAACAGCATGGTGCTCCAACTATAGGCATGACTTATGGAAACTATAATAATCCGGTCTTGGACGCTATAGCTGAAAACTTTCATCCTTGCCCCATCAACGACGCAAGGAGAACACGCCATGCAACACATCATCGACGGCTTCCTGAAGTTTCAACGCGATGCGTTCCCGGAACGCAGCGAACTGTTCAAGCAACTCGCCACCACCCAAAACCCTGGCACATTGTTTGTCACCTGTTCCGACAGCCGTGTAGTCCCGGAACTGCTGACCCAGCAGGAACCCGGTGACATGTTCGTCATCCGCAACGCCGGCAATATCGTGCCGTCCTACGGCCCGGAGCCGGGCGGTGTGTCGGCCACGGTTGAATATGCAGTCGCCGTGCTGGGCGTCAGCGACATCGTGATCTGCGGACACTCCGACTGCGGCGCAATGACCGCCATCTCGACTTGCAAATGCCTTGATCACCTGCCGGCCGTCGCCAACTGGCTGCGTCATGCCGAGTCGGCCAAGGTGGTCAACGCCGCCCGCATTCACGCCTCGGCGCAAGCGCGCCTGGACTCGCTGGTCCGGGAAAACGTAGTCGCCCAACTGGCCAACCTCAAGACCCACCCTTCAGTTGCACTCGCCCTGGAACAGGGTCGCCTGAACCTGCACGGCTGGGTCTACGACATCGAAAGCGGTTCGATCGCCGCTCTGGACGAGACTACCCAACGCTTCGTTTCGCTCGCCGAACACCCGACGACCTGCGCGCTGACCCGCAAACAGCCACACGCCGCCTGACCCACATTTCTTAGGTAACGAAAGAGGAAATCACCATGCTGCAATCTCAATTCGCTCAAGCCCCACGCCTGGCCCTCGCCGACACCATCATCGACGCCAAGGCACGTAAAAACCTCTCGTGGCAGGACCTCACCGACGGCACCGGCCTGAGCCTGGCGTTCGTCACCGCCGCCCTGCTCGGCCAGCACCCGCTGCCGGCTGAAGCGGCCGAAGTGGTCTGCGCCAAACTCGACCTGGACCAGGACGCCAGCCGTCTGCTGCAAAGCGTGCCCCTGCGCGGCAGCATTCAGGGTGGCATTCCGACTGATCCGACGGTCTACCGCTTCTATGAAATGCTGCAAGTGTACGGTTCGACCTTGAAGGCATTGGTCCATGAACAGTTCGGCGACGGCATCATCAGCGCCATCAACTTCAAACTGGACATCAAGAAAGTCGAAGATCCGGATGGCGGTTCCCGTGCAGTGATCACCCTGGATGGCAAATACCTGCCGACCAAACCGTTCTGATAGAAACAACAATCGCAGCGCCTGAGGGGGCTGCGATTTTTTGTGCAGCTCGTGCAGTATTTAATTTTTAAATACTGCACTTCACTTTCTGATTTGCCGATTCCCGCCCCGCATCGCTTAATCCACACCCTGTGGGCTTTGACCCACGGCATTACGCCAAACACATTGATTGATCGGGGACACATTGATGAAACCCACTCGTTTCGCCTCCGCCAATGCGGGCATGTTGCTTTGGGCTGTGTTGATTGCCGCGTCGTTTTTTGCCGCCGCCCAAGTCAACCAATCCATCGACCCGATCCTGCTGACCGGTCTGCGCCTGCTGTTTTCGGCGCTGGCGTTTTTGCCGATGCTGCTGCTCAACCGCAGCACAGCGATCACCGCCAAAGGCCTTGTCAGCCATGCCTGGCTTGGGTTGCTGCTGGCCGTGTATTTCGGCTCATTGTTTGAAGCGCTGCGCTATACCTCGGCGGTCAACACCGGAACCCTGTTTACTCTGGTGCCGTTAATGACGCTGTTCTTCGAAGCCTTCCTGACGCCTGGCAATAGCTCGAAGAACCGTCTGCTGCCGATGCTGATTGCGGCGGCCGGCGCACTGTTGCTGATTCTCAAGGGCGCAGGACCCGGTGAATTCCCCTCTCTCTACGCGGTGGCGGTGTATGGGGCTGGCTGCCTGGCGATGGCGCTTTACTCACCGTTGAGTCAGCGCTTCAAAGCGCATAGCCTCAAAGACCGCGGTCCAGTGGTGATGACATTCTGGAACATGCTGTTCGGCTCGCTGTTTCTGTTCGCGTTCTGCCTGCTCAGTGGCAGCTGGCGAACCGGCGCGCTGCTGTCTGCCCACGACCTGTTCTGGCTGGTCTACCTGGCGCTGTTCGCGACCCTGGCAACCTTCTGGTTGCTGCATCGGGCAATCGGGGTGATCGCGCCGTCCACGGTAATTTCCTACATCTACCTCAGCACGCTGTTCATCACCTTGTTCCATTGGTTCTGGCTGGCGCAGCAACCGCAGATGCTGGAAGTCGTGGGTGCCTTGCTGGTGGCCATCGGGATGTCCGCGCTGGTGATCTCCAGCCGCCGTGCGCTTCCTGTCACGGCGTAAACATTGCCACACACGGTTGAAGGTGTTCAGTCACCCCGGGCTCCTGTGGGACAGACGTCGTGTTCATTACAGTTTCTGTCCCACACTTGTCCGTGAATAATCCTACGGGCCATTCTCCTAGGACGATCGTTCCGTTAGCATCACTCGCACACGTTTGCGCACAACTTGTGCAACGAGCCCCGAGTGAGACAGTACGGATGCTGAACAGTAACTTGCTTAGAAAGCTCGACATGCAGGACCTCATGGTGTTCATCGCCGTGTATGAGCAAAGCAGCGTCACCGGTGTGTCCGAAGCGCTGTTTGTCAGCCAGTCCACGGTGAGTTACTGCCTGAAGAAGCTGCGCACCAGTTTCGAGGACGAGTTGTTTATCAATACCCGCACGGGTATGCGTCCGACCTACAAAGCCAGCACCATGTACGCACATGTGCAGAAGATTCTCGAAAGCATCAATCTGTGCCATGCCGGGGTTCAAGCGTTCGACCCGACGCGGCAAGCCGTGACCTTCAACATCTGTGCACCGGAATACTTCGAACAGCTGATCCTGCCGCGGCTATTGAAGAATTTCGATTTCGCCGACCTGCCGGTGATCGTCAATGTGCACAAACTCGAAACCGACATTCCCGCCGACGAGCTGCGCGATGGCAGCCTCGATCTGGTGATTTGCTTCGGCCCGAACTTTCATCGCAGCCACAGCGACTTCAGATCCCAGGTGTTGCTTGAGGACGATCTGGTGTGCGTTTTCGATAAGCGGGCGACGCCACTGGAACCTCGCATCGGCCTGAAAGCCTACGTCGAACGCCGACACGTGTTCCCCACGCCATGGACCTCCACCACCAACATGGTCGACGGCTGGCTCGCCCAACAGGCGCAGAAACGCCAGATCGTCGCGCGCGCCAACAGCTATAGCGCTGCGCTCAAGTTGATCACCGGCACTGACTTCATTCTGACCATGCCCCGGCGTATCCAGCACCTGCTGGCCAAAGACTCGGTCTTCAGCCATTGCGAAGCACCCAACGGCGTACCGGGATTCACCCTCGACATGCAGTGGAGTCAAACCAGCGAGCTGGACAGCGCCAACACCTGGCTCCGCGAGCAAGTAGTCAAGGCCTGTGCGGAACAGGGATTTCTCTGAGGGTCAGCGCACAGTGTGTCAGTGGCTGACGGCAGTCTTGGCGTAGGAATCGCGATCAATATCCAGAATCTCGACGCACAGCTGCACTTCGACACTGGTGGGCCATTCGCAGAGCTCCTGCAACACCGCCAGCAGGCTTTCGGACAATTGCTTCTTGACCGCTGGCGAGCGCCCGCTCAGCAAGGCCAGCTTCACATGCACAAAACCACGCTCACCCAACCCGGTACCGACCCGGAATGCGCCGACCTGCACCGCACGGCTCTTGATATCGAACTCCGCGGAAAACTGCCCGGACGCCACCAATGCATTGTTCAAGCGCAACAGCGCCACGTCGGCATTGAGGTCCGGCAGGTTGGCGGTGTATTCCATGTGCAGGTGAGGCATTGCGATGCTTCCTAAGGATTGAATGAAGGGTCGTACCTATACCACAGAACAATCCTGCTCTTGCCCACAAAAATACCGCGTCGATCAATGCTCCTGCGCCGGGAGCGACTCGCGCAGTGCCAGCGTTTCCCAAGCCGCCACCAGAATCATCACTGCGGTCGTCAGCACGCCCAGCAGCAACGCTGAAAACAGCTGATTCAGCGCGGCCGGCAACAGCGCGAGCAGCAACGCCAGCCCCACCAGATGAGACAACGGCGGCAAAATCCGATCGGCCATTACCCACTTGAACAACGCACACCCCAGCAAGAACAGCCAGGGCCCGGCGACGATCACGATAATTCCGGCATCGCTCGCATGTTCCGGGTGCACCAGCACCAGTTCATCGGCCACCGCACTGACGATGATCCCGGCAACGATCAAGACATGCAGGTAGGTATAGGCAATCCGCGCCTGGCGCCCGGGGTCGCTGGAGTGCGCAATACGGTGGTGAGCGCGCTCGGCGCCGCTGTCAAAATACACCCACCACATGGCCACGCTGCCCAGCACGGCAATCAGAAACCCGGTCAGCGCCTGCCCGTTCAGCAGCAGATCAGCGAAGGTTGCGCCGGTCACCAGCAGCGACTCGCCCAAGGCAATGATCACGAACAAACCACAACGCTCGGCCATGTGATTGCCCTCGACGTTCCAGTCGGCCAGCGTTGAACAGCCGAGCCCCGGCACCCAGAAGTACAACGACGGCGAGATCAGCTCGATCAGCAACGCCAGTGCCCAGCAGGTCAGCCGCTGATCGCCTTCAAGCAGCGCACCGCTGATCCAGAACACCCCGGACAGCATCATCCACGCCAGAATCCGCTGGAAGTTGCGAGTCATGTTCAGGGGCTCGCCGCGCACCGCCCAGATCGCGAACAGCGTACGGCCGACCTGCATGAAGACAAAGGCTGCGGCGAACATTAATCCACGGTCGGTAAAGGCCTTTGGTATCGACGACGACAGCAACAGGCCGGCAACCATCAATCCAAACAGACCAAGGCGGATCGGCAACTTTTCCGGGTCGAGCCAGTTGGTCACCCAGGAGGTGAAGATCCACACCCACCACACCGCCACCATCATCAACGCGACCTGCACCGCGCCGGCGATTGTCAGGTGCGCGAGCAAGGAGTGGGAAAGCTGGGTGACGGCGAACACGAACACCAGATCGAAAAACAGCTCGACCATGCCGACCTTGCCACTGTCTTGGCTGCCGCGCCCACGCAACAGAGAACGGGAACTGCTCATGGGATGGATCTCCGGTCAGTCATCGGGAATACGCGTGGAGCAAAGCAGTCCAATACCCCCACAAACAAGGCGTCGGCACTGGCCGTCAGAGCGGTTTGAGGCCCTGAGTTTCGGATAAACCGCGCTCGCTCATGAAGGCCTCGAGCCGCGCCCGCAGCCAGCGTTCGGCGGGATCGGTATCCACGTGACTCAGCCAGACCATGGACAGGTCCAGGGTCGGCGTTTTGAACGGGAACGGTTCCATGAACAACTGGCCCGAGGCGGCCATCGCCGCTGCCGCGTAGTCCGGCAGGCTGGCAACCAGGTCGGTCCCCGCGAGCAAAGCCGGCAAGGCACTGTATTGCGGCACCGAGAGCACCACCTGACGCTTGCGACCGATCTCGGCCAGCCACTCATCGGCAAAACCGCTGACATTGGCCGTGTGCGAGACCAGCACATGGGGTCGCGAACAGTATTCGTCGAGGGTCAGTGGTGTATCAGAGACATCGGCGCGCAGTAAGCAGGGCTGAATGTGCCGCAGCAGTTTGCGCTTGGCATTGGCCGGCAGACCGCGGGTCTGGCTGATACCGACGGTGATGTCCCCGGACGCCAGCAAGTCCGGAATTCGCCAGTAATCGACATGCTGAACCACGAACACTACTTGCGGTGCTTCCTGACGCAAGGCGCGCAACAGTGGCGGCAGCAAACCGAACTCGACGTCATCGGACAAACCGATGCGAAAGGTCATGGTGCTGCTGGCAGGATCGAAGTCGCGGGTCAGGCTCAACGCGGAGGACAACGCATCCAGCGCCGGCGAGAGATGCTGAATAAGCTCCTCGGCCCGTGCCGTCGGCTCCATGCGGTGGCCGACCCGGATAAACAGCGGGTCGTTGAACATCACGCGCAAACGGTTGAGTGCCGAACTGATGGTCGGTTGCCCGAGGAACAGCTTCTCCGCCACTCGCGTCACGTTGCGCTCAAGCATCAGCGTCTCGAACACCACCATCAAATTGATGTCGGCCTTGCGCAGTTCATTGCGATTCATCTGCTGCCCCCAGTCCCAAAGACTGGGAGCAGTGTAGAAAAGCTTGAGAGCTGGCGTCTACGCACCCGTGCAGTTGAACGACATTGTCGACCGAGCGCAGTGCAGAGCCGGCAGCACGGTTCAATGCACGGTCAACGCTTGTAACCCCATTGCCAACTTGCGCGAATCCTCGCCCATGCCGAGTTCGCCAGGGCTGATTGCATTGGCAAAGTGAAGCTGGATCCGCAACATACCCTGCTGCGCGATGAGCTTTTTCACCTCGGCTGGCAGGGCGATTTCAATCCTGTTCGCTTCCGGCTTGATCAGGTTGGTGTCGAGGACCCGAACCTCATTGACACGAACTTCCAGCGACTGACGCAGGTGTGTCGGGGCCAGTAAGGCAGTGGTTTCGAGCAGCAGTGAATGCACGTCAGCCGTGGGCCGCAGGATGATTTCCGCATCGGAGCCTTCTGACCAGGTCCCCCACGGTTCGTTGGCAGACCAGCCTTTGGCCAGATAGGCGTTCGCCGGACTCCCCTCATTGAACAGCATCCGTTCACCCTGCTTGAGCAATGGAATCAACTCCAGCGGATTGACGGCATTGACTGCGGGACAATCGGCACATTGTTTCCATCCTGGAGCCAGTACGTTCAAACCGTCGATTCTGGCCAGAACATCGGTGTTGCTGTCGAGGGAGACTGCCGCCTGAAGCAGCGCCCTCCCGTCCAGTACATACAAGGAGTCGGTGTCATACTTTCTGGAGGTGACGGCCAGGTCCGCCTTGCGTTGTGCCGCCTCTACGGCCACGGTACTCACCCGTCCCAGATAGACCGCATCCGTCGCCAGACGGTAAGTGCCCGCGTAATCTGCCAGCGTCATCCACTGTTCCGAATAGTTTTGCGGACGAACCCAGCGTACCTTCTGATAGTGCGACGCCGCACTCTGCCAAAACGAGTCGACCAGCGGGGTCTTCCATTTCGGTGCCGGCGAAACCATCAAGAATTTCCGCGTACCCACCCAGCCCGCCCGGGTATCCGCCACCTGAATCACCAGCGCTATCGTCAATAGCATGATCGCCGTACGCGGCGTATGCCCTCTGAAAATCAAGTAGACGACAGCTAAGATCGCCGCGTACATGACGGGCCAGATCATCCTCCCCGATGCGCGGAAAACACTTGCCATAGAAATGACGGACTCAGGCAACCAATAGTCGAACTCGAATGCTCCTATACCGACCTTGTTGGAGAGCGCGAATACCACCAATCCGAAGAGCGCAAGCAGCAGCACCGCTCGCTTGCGCATTGCGGCCATAACATTGCCGTTGCCCGACAGCATGACCGGCAACGCACAAACGGTCAAAAACATCACCCCCAGCCCTGGGAACGCCAAGCCATCAATATCGCCCGGAACGCCAGGTATATCGCTCAGTACGTAGGACCACCCAGCAGCGTTGAAAAAAGTCAGCGCATTCGCACGAAATAATCCAAACCCCAAGGAACCCAACCCACCGCTTTCGACACTGAAATAGCCTACTTGCCAGCAGCACAAGCTGACCAAAAGAAACAAGCTAACCAGCTCGATCGACGCTTTGGGCAGCGTCAGATGACGTTGTAAGGTTTTAGCCACGAGATCGGCAATCCAGATCAGCGCGACCATTACCAACAGGTAGGCATGTACCATCGCCGTAGCAGCCAACAGTCCACCCCAGGCCAGGCGACGCCTGTCGGTATAAGGACGCAAGGCCAGATATACGGCGGCCAGGATCAGGAAGTGCCCTGCCAGAGACAGGTGTACACCCATTCGCATAATCATCGCCGGCGTGAAAAGAAACAGCCCCGCGCCCAGCAGGCGCAATGTCACATTGGCGGTGGCCAGCCCCATCAGCTTCCAGGCAAACCAGCTCTGGAGAATGAAACACGTCAGGAACCAGAGACCGAAATACTGGAAAGGCTCGGGAAGCAGCGCGGCAAAGGGTTTGAAGATCAACGCAAACAGCGGATTTGAATCCGAGAATATGACCGCGTTACTCAACTCCAACCCATAGGACGGATTGAGCCCCAGCGGAAAGGACCAGGGTGAGTACCTGAAAAAGACCCAACCAAGGTAATGGGTCGCCGGATCCCCACCATCCAGCCAGGCGATGTTCATAGGGTTCAATGCCCGAGGACCGACAACGATAAAAAATGCCAGAATTCCCATAAGAACAGGCAACATCGAGATTATCAGGCGCTTTCCGGAAAGCTTCATCTATACGTCCAGAAGTTATGCAGCACAAAGGTGAAGGCCGGAATGGTCAGTGCCACTGCCCCGATCCCCAGCAAATAATGAAGCCCGGCCATTTGCGCGGCCCAGGCCACTACCATCGCCAGCAATAAACCGGCGCCCGAGACCGCCATGAAACGCATCAGTGTTCGGCCGTGCAGTCGGCTGGAAAAGCTCCAGGTCGTGTTGATCACGTAAGAAACTACAGTCGCCACAGCGAATGCCGCGCCATTAGCCAAGGGCGGCATCGGCAGCATATAGTTGATGAACAGCACGGCAATGACCGCGTGAAGCGCCGTGACAAACAGACCAGTCACAGCAAAACGCAGGCCACGCTTGATCAGGGCTGATTTTTCGCCTGACGTCACGGCTTCTGAGCCAGGACAAACACCGTCAGACCTGCCAGACGGTTAATACCCATGAAGGG
The DNA here is from genome assembly GCF_058799675.1 of Pseudomonas sp. GW822-FHT06B12. NCBI lineage: Bacteria > Pseudomonadati > Pseudomonadota > Gammaproteobacteria > Pseudomonadales > Pseudomonadaceae > Pseudomonas > Pseudomonas sp. GW822-FHT06B12. The sequence continues at coordinate 143,189 of NZ_JBXALR010000014.1, read as the reverse complement.
AAGTTCAATGCTGCACAAGGTCTTGAGCAGCGTATTGACCAGTGGATGATGCTGCTTGAGTTGCGAGCGTGGCGGCGAAGGTTGTGCGCCTTTGGGCAGCAACCGCAGGGCTGCTGCAATCGGGAACACCATGCCAAAGTAGTAAGCGCCTTGCTTGACCGTCAAACCGGCGTCCCTGGCCACCGCTTCCAGTCGCGCGAGGGTGTAACGACGTTTGTGCTCGAGAAAGTCATCGTGCCCGCTCCAGAGAAACTGGAACGCCGGCACCGTCATCAGGAACCGGCTACCGGACGGGACTTTATCGACGTAGCCCTTGAGCAATCCGACGTCGTCATCGACATGCTCCAGCACGTCCATCAGCAGCACCAGATCGGCGTCTACCGAATCGATCGTACGACGGTAGTGCAGCGGTTTACCGGCGGTTGTGACGTCCGAGTCCGCGTCGTAACTGATGTCCACGCACCAGGCTTCGGTGGCGGCTGTGCGGGTCAACAGATGATGGGAAAAGAATCCCGAACCCGCGCCTACGTCGAGAATTTTTTTTACAGGGGCATTGCCCAGCAGACGAATCGTCGCCGCCGCTTTTGAACAGTAATACCAGTGCTGGTCGATGCTTGAACCGAGGATGTCGGTTTCCTTGAGATCCATGGTTCAGTCCCTGGTGTCATAGACACGACGCACCAGATAAACCGGGCGGCGTTTTGATTCGATGTAGGTTCGACCCAGGTATTCACCCAGCACCCCGATGCCGATCAGTTGCAGGCCACCTAGAAAAGTGACGGCCACCATCAGCGAGGCGTAGCCCGGTACGTCGACCCCGGTAAACAACGTGCGCAACACAATGAACGTGGCGAACAGGAACGAAACCACAGAAACGAACATCCCCAGGTAGGTCCAGATCTTGAGTGGGTCGGTACTGAAACTGGTAATGCCTTCCAGCGCGAAATTCCACAAGCGCCAGCCGTTGAACTTGGAATCCCCCGCCACCCGCTCCGGCCGCTCGTAATCGACATGGGTGGTCCGAAACCCGACCCAGGCGAACAAACCTTTCATGAAGCGCCGGGATTCCGGCAAGGTCTGCAAGGCATCGATCACGCAGCGGTCCATAAGCCGAAAATCACCGACATCTTTGGGCAGCGGCTGGTCAGAGATTTTGTTGTGCAGGTGATAAAACCAGTTGGCCGAAGTTTGCTTGGCCCAGGAGTCGTTTTTACGACTCACACGATGGCCCAGGACAACTTCATAACCTTCACGCCAACGGGCAATCATTTCGAGGATGACGTGCGGCGGATCCTGCAGATCGACATCGATGGGCACCACCACCTGGCCGGTGGCGGTCTGCAAGCCTGCGGTCAACGCCGCTTCCTTGCCGAAATTGCGGCTCAGATCGACGATACGAATACGCGGATCAGACTTCTGGCGCTCCAGAAGCAGGTCCAGCGTTGTGTCGGTACTGCCGTCATTGACGAACACCATCTCCAGACCGAGCAGCGCCTCATCCTCGAAGACATCAGTAATCCGCGCGATGAACAAATCGATGGTGGTCGCTTCATTGAAAACCGGAATGACGAGCGATAGCGCCACATGCCCGGCAAAATGCGTTCCATGCTGATGAGTCAATTGATTGCTCTTTTTTATAGTGATTTTTCTACAATCCGAGGTCGCCGGTTGATGTCCAGCGCCATGAGCCGAGTCGTATTAAGCAGGAGCACAGAAGCCGATGCAAGGGCGAAACTGCGGCGGTTTTGGCCATTCATTTGCCCCCCCTTTCGCTACCAGCTGGATGACCGGATTCACCAGAAGCCGGGGTATATACAGCCTTAAGAGCTGTGACGCGAAGCTGCTCTATCCAACTGAGCAGCTGCGCTTCAACGCACCACTACATATTGCCTAGATTTCCTTCACCGACGTTTCGTTATGGACGCTTTTGATCAACCCGATCACGTGCAAACAATCCGCCTTGTTGATGTACGACTCGCCGCTGGCAACCGTCTCATGATTGGCTGCCCTCAATCGCCAGCGCCATTGGCCCTTCCCGGTAAGCGGGGTGCCTCGTGATTGCCTGTAAATCTCAAAGTACATTGTTCGCTCCTTGCGACTGCTGATAACCACAGACTCCTGGTCTGTGCAGGCAGAGTAGACGAATGATTCAAGATTTAACGGCGCTCAAAGGTCAGGAAATATTTCCAAAAAAATGCCCAGCCTCGACGAAAGCCAACAGGCATTGAGGCACGTAAAAAGAGTGACTGAACCCGGTCACTTTTCAGGAAGCCGTACTTATTTTTCATACAGCGCCTATGCCACATTCATTCCGTTCAGCTCACCAAAAACCCCGCGTAATCAAGATCGATCCGTAATCGCGCCCGGCCAATGCCTGCCGAGCGCCGAGGACAATTAGAAAAAATGACTGATTGGCTCAGCGACGGTACCACGCTGCTGACCAGCGCCAAGGCGGACAAGCTCGCCGTGTCAGTGGGCACGCCTGTTCAGCGCTGTTTACGATTTCAAAGCACCAAGGCCAGGGGCTCGGACTTGTTGCTCTTGATGCCTTGGCACAGCTCGCGAATGATGTCGGTCATCAGCCGGACTTCAGGGTTGAGCTTGTACTCTTCCAGGAAACCCATATACATCGGCACTTTGCATTCGCGTTGATGACACAGCGGCACCGGGCACAACTGACCGCTCGCCAGCTTTTCGCTGACCATGTGCTCAGGCAGCCACGCAAAGCCCAGACCGCGTTCGACAAACGTCAGCGCGGTGCTCAGGTTGCTCACGGTCCAGCACTGGGACGTGCCAGGCCAACTGCTGTTCTGCGAGTTGCGCGTGCCCAAATCGCAAACCACTATTTGCCGGTAGTCTTTCATGTCAGTCAGGTTCAGCTCGCCATTGAAATGGGCCAGTGAGTGATCAGACGCCACGACGCACAGCAACGAAACGTTGAGCAAGAATTCCTGCATATAACCCGCCGGCAGACTACTGGCGATGGCCAACTCGACCTTGCCGTCTTCCAGCAATTCGCATGCGCCGGACAAGTCCGTTTCATAAAGCCGGATACGGTACCCTTGCAAGACCGAAGAAAAGCGCAACAGCGCCTGCTCCAGCACGTAGGCGGGAAACAACATATCGACCGCCAGCGAGTGTTCGGTAAACAACCCCGGCTGGTATTGAATGGCCAGTCGCTCAAGTTTTTTCGCCGAGCCCAGCAGGTGCTTGGCCTGAGGCAACAGGGCCTGGCCCAGAGGTGTCAATACGGCCTTGCGCCCCTCGATCAGGAACAGTTCCTGACCCAGCAGGGTTTCCATGCGGTTGACCGAATGGCTGACGGCCGACTGCGACTTGAACATATACTCGCCGGCCTGCTGGAAACCGCCACACTCAACCGTAGAAACAAAAGCCTGCCACTGGTCGAGACTGATCCTGGAAAACATTCGAACCTCCCTGTTCGTATCGGGTAAAAATTACAGCGACTGCGGCTCGGCGTTTTACCACAAAAAGTCCTTTCGCCCTACGCCATCGATACCTCGATCGGCCTCATGCCTTACATGAAGATTCTGAATGAATACCGACTAATTAATTCATTTAAAATAATCAAGCCGCTCATGATAAAAACCACGCCAAGCAGGACGCTATCTAATTAATCCATCGGAAGGATTCGCTACTCACTGACACGCCCAACTACGCCCGTATCTTCCGCTCAGAAAACCCGCACATACCCTGTGGCTTTTCTGCGGACGCGTGTGGCAGCCTGAAAAATCGTCAGTACTGAATAAAAACACTATAAAAATCAAGCCAATCAGTTGATTAAGCCACGCCATTACATAGGGCATGGATAAGCCCCCTGTTGCCGTAACAACCAGAGACTTTAGTACTTCTGTACCAAAACAACCCATCTATAGATCCACGCAGAAAAGAAAGGAAAACTTGCATGCGTACTCAAGTAGCCAAACGCAACACCCTGCTCTGGAAGTCCGCCGTTGACTTTGTAAAACGTCGGTACATGAAATCCTTTAACGCCATCATCGAGCCATCCCCCGAGTACTTTTTAATCGTATTCGATAACAATGATTCCATTCAGTCGTGTGCCGGTTTCAGTTTCGCCAAGTCAGGCCCTCTATTGTCCGAATGTTATCTGGACTCACCGTCCGAGGAGACGCTGTCGAGAATCACCAACACCCGGATCGAACGCGACTGCATCGTCGAAATCGGCAATACCGCGTCGATCAATTCGGTTGCCGGCCAGACCCTGTTCAACATGCTCTCAATGGTGACCTGGTGCATGGGCGCACGCTACGTGCTGTGCACCTGCACGCCCCAATTGATCAAATCGATGGGCTACTGCAACGTCAAGGTCAACAAGATCTGCGATGCCGACCCGCAACGCATGACCTCCCAAGCGGAAGTCGAATGGGGCTCCTACTACGAGCAGACGCCCATCACCGGCTACATCAAGCTGGGCGAGATGAAGCATCACTATCACGAGACCGTCCTCAAGACCGTTTTCCGACTCGACGTGCAGAGCGAGCAAGCAGCATGACGCATTTCGTCAAACACTTGCTGGCCCAGGCACAACGCACACCGGATGCCGTCTGCGTCGTCGATATTCCTTCGGCGGACGGCACGGGCGAGCGCCGTCTGACCTACGCCCAGGTGCTGGAGCATGCCCGGCAGCTTGGGCAACACATGAACCGTCAGTTCACCGACGAAAAGCGCACCATCGGCATCGTCATGCGCAACAGCAGCGACTGGGTCATTGCCGACTTCGCCTGCCTGCTCTTCGGCTTCACCTCCTTGCCGCTGCCTTTGGGCTTCAGCAAGTACCAGGCCGAACACCTGGCCTTCGAATGCTCGGGCTTCCTGGTCGATGACAAAGGCCAGGAGACTCTGGAAAAGCGCTGGGAAATCGACCTGAACGCCAGCCGTCTGGTGCATGTACCCAGCGCACTTCAGACCGAACTTCTGCTACCGGCAGGCCCAAGCTTCATCGACAGCGCCGATGCTGAATGGATCTGCAAAGTCATCCACACCTCCGGCACCACCAGCAAGCCCAAAGGTGTGAAGCAAAGTCTCGGCGGACTGAGCGCCGTGCTGCAATCGCTACTCGGCGTGGTCCCGGCTGACTTGCAGAAACGCTACCTGTCGGTGGTGCCGTTGAGCCTGTTGATCGAACAGATCACGGCGGTCTACCTGCCGCTGCTGTCCGGCGGCACGGTGTACTTCCTGGACGAGCACACGCCTCTGATCGGCGAGACTGGCTACAGCACCTCGGCGATTCTTGCGCAACTGCTCAGAACCCGGGCGAGCGCAGTCACCGTACCGCCGATGATGCTCGACGTGTTCCTTGAAGTTGCCGAGCAAAACACCGACCCACAGCTGCTGTCGTTGCTGCGCAACGAGTTGTACATCACCGCCGGTGGCGCTCCGATCAGCAACGAAAAACTGCAACGCCTGAGTGCGCAGGGTATTCAGGTTCATCAGGGTTACGGGCTGAGCGAGAACGGTTCGGTGGTCAGTGTCAACACCCCCACCGACGGCAAGCTGGGCAGCGTGGGCAAACCCTTGCCTCACGTTCAGGTCCGGGTAACGGATCAGCAACGGGTAGAAATCAAAAGCACCTCAATGTTCCAGGGTTACTCCTGGGTCGATCCTAGTGCCTGCTCCTTCACTGAAGATGGCTGGCTGCGCACGGGCGATATCGGCGAATTCGATGACGAGGGTTTCCTCTACATCACTGGCCGCGAGAAAAACATCATCTGCCTGCCCAACGGTCGCAATGTTTCTCCGGAGCAAATCGAGCTGGAGTTCAAAGAGCAAACCGGCGTGAACGATGCGCTGATGTTCATGACCGCAGACGGTCAACTGGCGATCGTGCTCAGCGTCGGGCCTTCGTTCAACCACCCGCACACCCAGGACTGGGCGCAACAGCGCTTCTCGGAAGTCGAGGTGCCTCAGGTCATCTGGCCATTGACGCCAGACGCTCCGCAGTTGCAAAGCCTCTATGCCCTCAACGGCCCGGCCCGTAGAGCTCAAGCCAGCGACCTGCATCGTCAGACATGTACTCACTAAAGGACTAGCGACATGACTCAATCCATTTATCAGGCCCGGGTCATCACCGACCGCGAGCATGCCTTGAACGCCAACACTGCGGCGGTTTTCGAAGAGCTCTCGAGCGCCGGCGTGATTATCTTCCGCAACTGCATCCGGTCCCTGGACGAGTTCGGTGCCTTCGTGAAAAAACACAGCTCGCGCCTGAGCCTGGACCCGGGCCGCGTGATCGCCAAAGGCGTCGCACAATTGGTGGACGCCGGCACCGATGCCGTAGGCCTGCACTGTGAAAATGGCAACGCGCCGATCTGGCCAGACCTGACATGGTTCTTCTGCGAAATCGCCCCCACCAAGGGTTCGCAAACCACTTTATGCGATGGGGTGAAGGTCTACCAGGAGCTCAGCGAAGAGGCCCGTCAGCGCTTCGAGAGCACCCGTATCCGCTACCGCCGCACGGTGCCGGGCGAAAAGTGGCGCAAGATCGTCTGCTACTACAAACCGCAAATCCAGCAGCTGGAAGACGCCAGTTTCGAGCACCTGAGCGAGATCATCGGCCAGGACCCCAACACCCGGATGGAATACAATCCGGACACCGACTGCGTAGCCTATGCCTACAGCGTCCCGGCGTGCCAGACCTCCAGTTTCTGCGAGCACCCGGCTTTCGCCAACAGCATTCTCGGGCCGTCCTTCAACTACGAGAAACCGGTGATCGACTTCGAGAACGGCGAGGAGATTCCCGCCGACCTGCTGGCGGAAATCACCCAGGTCACCGAACGCAATACTCACACCGTGGGCTGGCAGGACCTGGACCTGGTGATGATCGACAACCGTAGAGTCATGCACGGCCGACAAGCGATCATCGATGAACAGCGTCGCATCTTCAATGCGCTGAGCTACCGGTAATGGTCACCATGACGAATCACTCAGGTCGGACCTGGGCCGTCGAAGGCCTGTACGAGAGTTTCCTCGACAGCCAATACCATCAATTGATTGACCGCAGCGGCGGGTTCGGCCTGTAGATCAAGTCTGCGGCCAAGGTGGACTGAATGTATCAGGGGCTCTTCAGACCGGGGGTAATGCGATAAGCACAACGGCGTGCATTCATCAGAATGTGCTCCACGCGCTCGACCCGGGCTTGCAGAACCTGCTCGAACACATTCAGTTCCGCGCGGCAGAAACCCTGACACACGGCCGCCGCCGCGCAGATCGGACAATGGTTCTCGACAAGGACAAAGGCTCCGTCAGGTTGCTCGCTCCACTCGGCCATATAGCCTTCGCGGACACGCAGGGCGGCGAGGCGTTTGACCCGCTCCCGAAGGGTTGCGGCGTCGGCCAGTTCTTGCAGGTACAAGGTGCGACTCTGCTGTTCGCGAACATCGATCAGACGGTCGATGGCCTCGGGCCCGAAAGTCTCGCGCACGGTCTGCAAGAGCTGCACGGTCAGCTCTGAATGGGTATCGGGAAACCGCGCATGGCCGGCCGCCGTCAGGTGCCAGACCTGCGACGGGCGCCCCACGCCACGGGCCTCGGAGCGGGCTTGCACCAGGCCGCTGGCGGCCAGTTTGACGAACTGCTGGCGCGCCGCTTCCCCCGTGGTGCCCAGCGCGCGCCCGGCATCGGCCGCCAGCTGCGGGCCACGGGTCTTGAGCATGTGAAGCAGTCGGTCGGCAGCCGACATCGACACGTCACTCTGGTTTTCCAAGTGTTTACTTGACAAACAACAACCCTCACCGCTTCAATATTTAAAGAATTTACTTGGTAAATCTAACCCAGGCCTTGAAAACAGGCAATTGACGCTCGCAATCCATCGGGTCGCGAGTCACAGCAGGAGGTTGTATGTCTACGCAAGGAAGCAGCTGGAGCGATTTACTCTCCGGAGAAAACGCCGCGCGATCCATCGCACTGTCAGGAGGCGTTGCGCTGCACGCGATCAATATTTACATCGCCACGACTATCCTGCCATCGGTGGTCAAGGAAATCGGCGGGCTCGACCTGTACGCCTGGAACACCACACTCTTCGTCGTCGCGTCGATCCTCGGCTCCGCCCTCACGGCCAAAGTCCTGCAACGCACAGGGCCACGCGTTTCCTATGCGATAGCCTCGTTATTTTTCCTCGCCGGCAGCCTCATCTGCGCACTGGCGCCAAGTATGCCGGTGATGTTGGTCGGTCGCTCGGTTCAAGGCCTAGGCGGCGGCTTGATGTTCGCCCTGTGCTACTCGATGATTCAGTTGGTGTTCGAAGAGCGTCTCTGGCCTCGGGCCATGGCTCTGGTCTCGGGCATGTGGGGTGTCGCGACGCTGATCGGCCCGGCCATCGGCGGCATCTTCGCTGAAATGGATGCCTGGCGATTAGCCTTTGGGGCGCTGGCACCCGTGACGCTGGCGTACATCCTGCTGACCAGCCGCGTGCTACCCAAGCGTGATAAATCTCAACCACCCGCTGGCCGCTTGCCCGTGCTGCAACTGGTCCTGCTGGCCGCAGCAGTGCTATCGGTTTGCGCCGGCAGCGCCTCATCGCTTCCAACCTGGAACCTGCTGGGCATCGGCCTCTGCCTGGTGCTGGTGTTCTTCCTGGTGCGTCATGAATCCAGCACCCTGACGCGCCTGCTGCCCAAGGATGCCTTGCGGCTCAATACCCCGCTCTGCGCGCTGTACGCGACCATGGGTCTGTTGGTGATCGGCATGACCAGCGAGATCTTCGTGCCCTACTTCCTGCAAACCCTGCACGGGCAGACGCCGCTGATTTCTGGTTATCTGGCAGCGCTCATGGCGGCAGGCTGGACGCTGTCTGAAGTGATGAGCTCCGGCTGGCGCGAACGTGGCGTGCGCCGTGCAATCATCAGCGGCCCGGTGTTCGTGCTGGTCGGGCTGATCATCCTGGCCGTCGCCACACCGTTCAACAGCGGCGGCGACTGGGCGCTGCTCACGCCGATCTGCATCGCCCTGACCCTGGTGGGATTCGGCATCGGCCTCGGCTGGCCACACCTGCTGACCCGGGTCTTGCAAGTGGCCTCGGCCGAAGACCAGGACTCAGCCGCGTCGTCCATCACCACCGTGCAGCTGTTCGCCACCGCACTCGGCGCAGCACTGGCCGGGATGATCGCCAACATGGCCGGGCTCAACGACCCGACCAACGCTGAAGGCACTGCAAACGCCGCACGCTGGTTGTTTGCGCTGTTTACCATTGCGCCGATCCTGGCGTTGGTGACTGCGGTTCGTTCGGCGCGGATTCGGCCGGGACTTGCTACGGCTTGAACCGGCTAATGGGGGTCCCCTTTTCTTGCAAAAGATCGCAGCCTGACGATCCTCCACGCACCGAAAGTCTCCCGTTTATGTCGAGGTGCTGTGCATTTCTATTGACTGCCTGGCATTAGGCAATCCCCTACATCTTTCGCACGCACTGCTCGACACGGCCGGCTATCGAATCCGGGCCGTTACGCAGATTCTTGAAAACCTCGCGATGCGCGGCGACATCACCACCGACTCTGTGATCCTCAGCGACTTCGCGCAGCTTTGCTGCATTCCTCTGCGCGATGGCTGCGACTTGCTCGATGTGATTGCGCGACGTCTGGATGCGGAGCCTTCGCCCGCAAGTGAACGCGCCAAGCCATAACCCCAGAAACGAAAAAGCCCCCGTAACTTTTCAGCTACGGGGGCTTTTCTATGTAATGGCGCAGAGATAGGGATTCGAACCCAAAATAAAGGCGACAAACACTTTCTTACTGGGCCAGCGACACCTGACCAGCGCCGAGCTTCAGCCCAGCCAGGCGCTTGAGCAGTTCATTGATGTTCTCCCGCGCCGAGCCTTCGTTCGCCAGTCGCAGGCGTTTCACGCCGAAGAAGGAGTCGCCGACGCCGGCGGTAAAGGGTGCCTTGACCTTGTCGGTCCAGATCACCCGGCCAGTGGCATTCTCTACCAGGCTGTATTCAACCATCGAAGTGACGGTGAAGTTCAGGCCGAACAGCGGCTGGTCGAGACTTACCAGATTGGCGCGCAGGGCGTAGTTTGCCTTGCTGTTCTGACCCAGCAGGCCAGCGTTGCTCAGCGATTGTTCGAGCGCCGAACGGAAGTCCGCGCTTTCGATCTGCGAAGTCCACAGCGGGTTGGTTGTGCTGCCGCCGCCGACACTGTCGACCTTCATGTTGTCGCGAAGCGCAACGTCATAGGTCTGTGCTTGCGCGGGATTGACCTGCATATTCTCAATCTTGGCTGATGAAGCACAGCCGGTGAGGAAGAGCGCAAACAGGGAGACAGAAAGCAAACGGAGCATGGTCGATCCTTGATAGCCAGGAGGGGGGAGTAACCGTAATCGTCGCATCAGGGTGCTGCGCATGAAGACCGGATTGTCGGTGGCGGCCCCTGAAAACGTGAGGGAGCATAAAGGAGCAGGAATGATGGCTCAAGGCTATTATCGAAAAAAAATGGGACCAGGAAGTTGTGATTGCACGACGCCTGGATGCAGAGCCTTCAGCCCCCGAACGAGCACAAGGCGTCATAAACGCGCTGTTCACGAATGGGGGCTGATGGGTAAACATTTTTCGCGCGGTCTACGTCTTTGAGCAGAGCGCTGGCTGGAAGGTCTGTTAACTCGACGACACCCCGGCGTGAATAACACCGCGTCGGATCAAGGAATCCGTAATGTCCTCTTGTGCTCGCCCTCGGCCAATCAGCCAGCGTTGAAATGCCCGACATTGCGCTTTCTGCAACGTATTAGGGTGCCAACTCAGGTAATACGGCGAGGGAAGAGGCATGGCTCGCTGCCAGGGAATGATCAAGCGCCCTTCATCGATGTCACGGGCAATCATCGAAAACTGCGCCAGTACTATGCCGTGGTGATCGATGGCGGCTTGAATAGCCATGCTGGACGAAGAAAAACTGCGACGTATGGCTATCGCCTGCTCGACGGCGACGCCTTCCAGCTCAAACCATTCGGCCCATGAGGGGGGTGAATCAAATTTCGGCCGCGAATCGATACGGATGAGTGGGTATTGAAGCAGGTCAGCGGCATGCTCCACATGGCCTGGATGGCCTGGATGGCCTGGATGGCCTGGATGGCCTAAAAGCGTCGGTGAACATGCCGGCACTACACAATCGCGGAACAGTACAACGCTATGCCCAGCATAGTGGACGGGCTCGCCATAACCGATACGAAAATCGGCGTTTTCCTCCTCCGACGTATCCGCCAGCGTGCTATCCAGATAGATGTCGAGATCACCATTCTCATGCTGCCATTCGTAGGTGAGGGGCGCCAGCCACTTGGTCATGAGAGAAGGCAGGCCACTGACATACAAATTGTTGGGGTTTTTCGAGCGCTCTACTTCGGAAACGGCGGCTCTCAACTCTTCAAATGCTATAGAACACCGCGCATGAAAACGCTGGCCAATGGCGTTCAGCCGCAAGCGCTGTCCCTCCTTGACCGTCAAGCTCATGCCCAGCGCTTCATCAAGCAACTTCATCTGCTGACTCACCGCGCCCACGGAGATGTTCAAACGCTTTGCGGCTTGGGATATACCGCCACAGTGACCAACGGTTTCGAATATCTGGAGGGCTCGTAAGGGCGGTAAGCGACTCATGGCGATGCGAAGGCCTCGAAAGCGTTTTAAGTTTAGAAATTCTAATAAAACTGACAGAAATTACCATATTTTCTTCATATCAAAATCGCTTTAGCCTTCTCCCACGCTCAATCGAGCGACGGCCTGGCCGGTCCAGCCCCCCCTCAATCATTTCGTTTCTCGGGAGTTCGCAATGAAAGCTCATCCTCAACAGATCACTCAGGTAGTCCTCGGCGATAGAGAGCCCTCCATCGAAGAGTTTGTCGCGGTAGCCCGTTATTCGGCCAAGGTGTCGTTTTCCGAGACCTACAAGAACCGCGTGAAAAAGTCCCGTGGCCTGGTGGAGAGTTTCCTCGATGAAAATCGCCTGGTCTATGGGGTGACCACCGGGTTCGGCGATAACGTTCGGCATGTGATTTCTCCGCAAAATGCCAAGGAGCTCCAGGTCAATATCGTGCGCTCCCATGCCGTCGCCGTGGGCGAGCCGCTCAAGCGAGAGCAGGTTCGTGCGATCCAGTTGATGGTTCTGATCAGCCTTGGCAAAGGTTTTTCGGGGGTGCGCCTGGAGTTGCTGGAGCTGATTGCCGCTCTGCTCAACAACGAAGTCGTGCCGTTTGCGCCTGGCGAGGGTTCGGTGGGTTATCTGGCCGTCGAGGGGCACCTGGCCTTGGTCCTGCTGGGCGAAGGCAAAGCCAGGGTCAATGGCGGCGAATGGGTGGATGGCGCCACCGCGCTGGAACAGGTCGGCCTGCAACCGACGGACCTGCAGTGCAAAGAAGGCCTGGCCATGCTCAATGGCACCATGTCGGTGACCGCCATCGCCATTCTGGCCCTCTATAACGCCATGCAGACCGCCTCGCTGGCCGACGTCGCCGCGGCCCTCTCCCTTGAAGCGCTGAAGGGCACGATTCGGGCCTTCGACCCGCGTTATCACTCGATCAAGGCACACAAGGAGCAGGCACAAACCGCCAGGGATATAAAGGCGATGCTGCATGACAGCCAACTGATCGCCGAAAACATCGACTACCGGCTTCAGGACGCCTACAGCCTGCGCGCCATTCCCCAGGTGCATGGTGCTTCGAAAAGATTCATCGATCACGCCCGGGAAAATATCGAGAACGAAATTCACTCCTCGGGCGATAACCCGATCATCTACCCGCTTGAGGACGGTGACGGCATTGCCATCTCAGGCGCCAACTTCGACGGCAGCTACATCGGCATGTCAGCGGATTCGTTGTGCGTGGCGCTGGCCAACCTAGCGAAGATTTCCGAGCGCCGTATCGACCGTATGGTCAATTCACACTTCAGTGAAATGCCGGCGTTCCTGGTGCGCAACCCGGGCCTTAACAGTGGGTACATGATCCTTCAATACACCGCGGCTGGCCTGTATGCGGAAATGAAGGCGCTGTCATTCCCCTCCTCTGTCGACAGTTTCTCGACCTGCGCTAACCAGGAGGATTTGGTGAGCCTGGCTTATAACGCCGCCATCAAGGCCTACAAGGTTTCCGAAAAGCTGGAATCGGTGCTGGCCATTGAGCTGCTGGTGGGTTGTCAGGCTCTGGACTTCCACGATGTGCACAAGGCCTCCAGCGTCACCAAGGCGGTATATGATCTGGTGCGTAGCCGGGTACCCGTCGCCGACAACGATCGTGCATTCTATTCGGACATGATGAGTGTCACCGAACAGGTACGTAGCGGTGAGGTACTGGCCACGGTACTGAAAAACCTGAAATAAATGTGTTGTACTCCAAGGCTGTCCTTTGGCTGTCAAGGGGATGCGTTTCGCTGCATCTCGACGACTGAAGGGCTGCCTTGGGGCCAAGCCTGGATCCATACCGGGCGGATAGGCAGCCGTTTCCCAAGCACACCCAATTGTTACCGAACGTCCCGGCGTGACGTAATTCCACACTCAAGTAACCGCCGTCACGCCTTCAAAAAAACTCTCGAAAATATCGACTCCCGCCAAACCCTTGTCCCAAAAGCGCTCCAGCCAAATCCCAAGATTAATTGAACAGCGATCCAGCAAGTTGGCCGCTTGATTGCATACTCTTGTATGTACAAGTAAATATGTGTGCACAAGAGTCACAGTGAGGGGTAAAGCCCCTTGGTCACAGGTGTAACCCGACATCAACCATTGTGTGAGGCTTCACATGCCACAGGCTAAAAAAATCGTTATCGCCGATGCACCTCTGCGTTGGCAGGATGTGGTCGCAGTTGCCCGGCAAGGTGCTGTGCTTGAATTGTCGGCTCAAACCTGGGCGCGGATCGACAATGCCCAGGCCATCGTCCAGCGTATCGTCGTCAGCGGCGAGCGCGCTTATGGCGTCAATACCGGTTTGGGTGCGCTCTGCAATGTCTCGCTGCAAGACGAACAACTGAGCCAGCTGTCGCGCAATACATTGCTGAGTCACGCTTGCGGCGTCGGTGCACCGCTGACCGACGAGCAGACACGGTCGATCATGTGCGCGGCGATCATAAACTACAGCCACGGCAAATCCGGTCTGCATCGGCAAGTGGTCGAAGCGCTGCTGGACTTGCTCAATCGCGGGATTACCCCACAGGTACCGTCCCAGGGTTCGGTCGGTTACCTGACTCACATGGCGCATATCGGCATCAGTCTGCTGGGGGTCGGCCAGGTCAGTTATCGCGGGCAGATCGTCTCTGCGCAGCAAGCTTTGGCTGAAGAAGGCTTGAAGCCGGTTCAGTTGGGCGCGAAAGACGGGCTGTGCCTGGTCAACGGTACGCCGTGCATGACCGGCCTGAGCTGCCTCGCCCTCGCCGATGCAACCCGCTTGCTCCAGTGGGCCGATGTGATCGGCGCCATGAGCTTCGAAGCCCAGCGCGGTCAGATCGACGCGTTCGACGCTGAAATCATCGCCCTCAAGCCACATCCGGGAATGCAGCAGGTCGGCATCAACCTACGCGGCCTGCTTGATGGCAGTGAAGTGATTGCCAGCAGTAAAGGCATTCGTACTCAGGATGCCCTGAGCATCCGTTCGATCCCGCAAGTGCATGGTGCGGCCCGTGATCAACTTGACCACGCGACCCGGCAGATCGAAACCGAACTCAACTCCGCCACCGACAACCCGCTGCTTCTGGGGACACCGGATAACTACCGGGTGATGTCTCAGGCCAACCCGCACGGCCAGTCGGTGGCCTTGGCTGCCGACTTGCTGGCGATCGCCATGGCGGAAATCGGCTCGATTGCCGAGCGTCGCCTGGACCGTTTGATCAACCCGCATGTCAGTGGATTGCCGGCATTTCTGGTGAGTAATCCTGGGGTTAACTCCGGAATGATGATCGTCCAGTACGTTGCCGCTTCCCTGTGTGCGGAAAATCGTCAGCTGGCGCAACCGGCTGTGCTCGATAACTATGTCACCTCGGGCCTGCAGGAAGACCACCTGAGCATGGGCACCAACGCTGCACTGAAACTGCATCGGGCGCTGGAAAACTGCACACAGATCCTCGCTATTGAATATTTGCTGGCGGCCCAGGCCTTCGAATTTCTCAAGGCCGACTTTCTCAAGGGGCCATGCTTCGGTGCAGGCACGGACGTCGCTTGGCGACTGTTACGCGAGCGCGTTCCCGCCTATGACCAGGACCGCTGGCTGGCGCCGGATATCGCCAGCGCAGCCAGCATTTTGAAAGACCCGACATTGCTGCAAACCGCGTTACCGGGCCTGCACTAAAATCGATTCCCGAGCAGCGTACCAAGCCGCAGCCTTTCAAAAGAGGCTGCGGCGGATAACGATTGATGCTCGATTCAATGCCTTCGATTTTCCGCTTGAGTTTCACGCTGCAAGTCCCCCTCGCCACAAAAGCACTCACCCAATCGTTCCCCATCGCGCACCAACATCTCTCAATTTGTTACCTAGCGCCCCGGCATGGCGCAATTCCACGCTCGAGTAACAGTCGTCACACCTTCGCAAAATCTCTCCAAAAAGAATCACCTCCCACCAAAACCTTGTCCCAGAGGCTTTTCAGCCAGATTCAAGACTTTATTGAATGCCCATCCAGCAAGTTGGCCGCTTGATTGCATACTCTTGTATGTACAAGTAAGTATGTGTGCGTAAGAGTTACGAGAATTTCTTCGCGCCTTCCACTAATCACCGGTTGATCTGTAGGTCAGGAGCACATGGAGATGGTCCAGCTGTCCAGGCTGAGACCATTATGGGTGCGAATTAACCGGCTGAACTGGCAGGTTGGCGTTTATGGTTTTGTCTTGTCCGCACACGAGCGTTGTGCCGACAGGCATTGGAGATTCGGCCTGAGCCGGATCAGTTCGCAACACTCCATTGATTAGGCAGGAAGTATCAAGATGTCGAAGAAATCAAGCTGGTTGGGTTCTGTAGCGCTCAGTGCAATGGTTCTGGCCTGTGCTCCGGCACTGCAGGCCAAAGAGTGGACCTCGGTGAATATTGCAACCGAGGGTGCCTATGAGCCCTGGAACCTGACACTCCCGGGTGGAAAAATCGGCGGCTTCGAACCGGAGCTGATGGATGTCATCTGTCCGCGTATGAAGCTCAAGTGCAACATCGTCGTACAGAACTGGGACGGGATGATCGCCAGCCTCAATGCTGGTAAATTCGACGTATTGATGGACGCCATCGTCATCAACGAGGAACGCCAGAAGGTCATGGCCTTCTCGACGCCTTACGCCCAGACACCGGCCAGTTTCGTCGCGCTGAAAGCTGATCTGTTGCCGGGTAAAACCGGTGCTGACGCCGCCATCACTCTGGGTAGTGATACCAAGGAAGTACGTGCCGGCGTTGAAGAGCTGCGCAAGGCACTCAAGGGCAAGACCATTGGCATCGCCTCCGGCACCATTTACACGTCATTCATTGATCAGAACTTCAAGGATGTGGCGACCATTCGTGAGTACGGCAGCTCAGCCGAAGCCATTCTCGATCTGCTGGCCGGCCGGATTGACGTCGCTTTCGATGACGTGACCTTTTTCAATTCGGTAATGGATAAGCCGGAGAACAAACCGCTGGTCTTTACCGGCCCGGTCATCAAAGGCCCGATCTGGGGTGAAGGTGAAGCGCTGGGTTTCCGTCAGAAAGATCCGGAACTCAAAGCCCAGTTCGACGCAGCCCTCAAGGAAGCCATGGCTGACGGCACGATCAAGAAGCTGAGCGAGAAGTGGTTCAAGGCAGACCTCACCCCTCAGCATTGATTCTGAATGGCCCGACACCGTGAAGGTTGCCGGGCTGCTTAAACCTTTTCATAAGTGGGACCCTCTATGAACCTCTTGCAGCTACTCAGTTTCGGTGACTCAGGCTGGGGAATGGCGCTGCTCAAGGCAGCGGGCATGACCGTGATATTGACCCTGGCAGCCCTGCTGGTGGGTGCGGTATTTGGCAGCCTGGTCGCTGCTGCCAAGCTATCCCGTCGACGCAGCTTGCGCTGGCTGGGGGATCTGTATTCGATACTGTTCAGGGGGATCCCCGAGTTGCTGGTGATCTACCTGTTCTACTTCGGCGGTGCCAGTGTGGTGACCGCGGTTGGCCACTGGTTCGGTGGTGAAGGCTATATCGACGTGCCGCCTTTTCTGGTCGGCGCGTTGGCAGTCGGGCTGATTTCTGGCTCCTATCAGGCTGAAGTCTACCGTGGCGCTTTTCTCGCGGTTTCGCGGGGCGAACTGGAAGCAGGACTGGCGATCGGTATGACCCGTGCGATGCGTTTCAAACGTATTCTGGTCCCCCAGGTACTGCGATTTGCGCTGCCTGGACTCGGAAATGTCTGGCAAATGAGTCTGAAAGACTCAGCGCTGATTTCGGTCATCGGCCTGGTGGAATTGATGCGTGCCAGCCAGGTCGCGGCCGGTTCCACTCGTCAATATTTCACGTTCTACATTATCGGGGGCATCGTGTACCTCATTCTCACTGGCCTGTCCGGTCGGCTTTTCCACATGGCTGAGGCTCGCGTGCGTCGCACGCGGCAGCGCAGTCCAGTCTAGTTCGAGTCGGGAGCGCTACTTATGATCAATTTTCCGTTCCTCGCTGACACCATGCTCAAGCTTTTGGCAGCGCTGCCCACCACGCTGACGCTATTTTTCAGCTCATTGGTGATCGGCCTTACCCTGTCTGTCGGCATTGTCAGCCTGCGGGTCAGCCGCTGGTGGTTTTTCAGCTATCCGGCGCGGTTCTACATCATGTTGTTTCGCGGTACGCCGCTGTTGATTCAAATGTTCCTGATTTACTACGGGTTGGGCCAGTTCCCGGCCATTCGCGATAGCTTCGCCTGGGTACTGCTCAAATCGCCCTATGGCTGCGCGGTGATTTCACTGGCCTTGTGTACCGCCGGTTACACCGCCGAAATTATTCGCGGCGGGCTGCTGAGCGTGCCACAGGGGCAGATCGAAGCGGGCAAGGCCGTAGGCATGTCGCCCTGGGAACTGCTATGCCGAATCATTGCTCCGGTCACCCTGCGCCAGGCCCTGCCGGCCTACTCCACCGAAGCCATTTTGCTGGTCAAGTCCACGGCCCTGGCTAGCCTGGTGACTGTTTGGGACGTCACTGGCGTCGCGCAACAGATCATCCAGCGTACCTATCGCACGATGGAAGTGTTCATTTGCGCGGCCTTGATCTATCTGGTGCTGAATTTCCTGGTCGTCCGTGCAGTCGCCTGGCTCGAGTATCGCCTCTCGCCGCACTTGCGTGAGCGGCCAGTTGACGCCATCAAAAAAGCCAGCCCTCCGCTGACTACCCATTCCTGATTTGATACGGAGCATGCCATGAGCACTCAGCCCGCTTCAGCCTTGTCGGTAACCAATATCCAGAAGTCCTTCGGCAGCGCACATGTCCTCAAGGGGATTTCCCTGGAAGCCCACAAGGGCGACGTGATCTCGATCCTTGGTGCCAGTGGATCAGGTAAAAGTACCTTCCTGCGTTGCATCAACCTCCTGGAAACGCCCGATCAAGGCATCATCAGCGTCAATGGTGAAGTGATCGAAATGAAACAGCATCCCGACGGCCGCCAGACACCGGGCAACAGCCGTCAGGTCGAGCGTATGCGCAGTTGCCTGGGAATGGTGTTCCAGAGCTTCAACCTCTGGTCGCACATGACGGTGCTGCAAAACATCATTGAAGGCCCGATGCGGGTTCTCAAACGCTCGCGTGCCGAATGTATCGAGGAAGCAGAAGCCTTGTTGCACAAGGTCGGCCTGTACGATCGCCGCGACTATTACCCCGCGCACCTGTCCGGTGGTCAGCAACAGCGTGTAGCGATAGCCCGCGCACTGGCGATGAATCCACAAGTCATGTTGTTCGACGAACCGACCTCGGCACTTGACCCTGAACTCGTTGGCGAGGTTTTGCGCGTAATGCGCTCTCTGGCTGAAGAAGGCCGCACCATGCTGGTGGTTACACACGAAATGGGCTTTGCCCGACACGTGTCAAATCGGGTGGTGTTCATGCATGGCGGCCTGATCGATGTGCAGGGTACGCCGACGGAACTGTTCGAAGGCTTGCCCACCGAACGCTTTCGACAATTCGTCTCCAGCCATCATGAGAGAAGTGCCGAATAAGCACAGCAGAAACGAAAAAGCCCCCGTAACTTTTCAGCTACGGGGGCTTTTTCTATTTAATGGCGCAGAGATAGTCATCAACGAACAGGTATTGCCTTCTACCTGCTCCTCTTGCCCCTACGCTAGCCGCCCGAGCCTGATGCGAGAAGTGCCGCCTGCCCGGCCAGCAGTTGCCCGAGCTTGCGACCACTGAACCGGATCTGCGACAGACTCAGGGCGGTGAACCCGATCATCACCGCCGCCGGCCGTCGCACCTCCTGACAGAATTCGCTGACCGGTTGCAAGACCAGCCCGATGGCGCTGGCACGGCGGCAGACGTCGGACTCGTCGCTGCCCGCAGGCAACTCCAGAACGAAGTGCAGACCGGCATGTTGCCCGGAAACCGAATAACCTCCCGGCGCCTGTTCCGCCAGGCAGGCCAGCAGCGCGTCACGGCGTTCCTGATAGGCCTGGCGCGCCGAGCGCAGGTAACGCACGAATGCCCCGCTCCTCATGTATTCCGCCAGCGCCGCCTGCTCGGTGACCCCAACTGAGCGGCCGGTGGTCTGCAGGGTAGCCAGCAGGCGATTGCGCAACGCCCCGGGAACCAGCATGAAACCGACGCGCAGCCCGGCGAACAAGGTCTTGTTGAAGCTGCCGCAGTAGATCACCCGGTCATCGCGGTCCAGGGCCTTGAGCGCCGCCAGTGGCGCGCTGTTGTAGTTGAATTCGCTGTCGTAGTCGTCCTCCACCACCCAGGCATCGGTCCGGCTGGCCCAGTCCAGCAGGGCCAGGCGCCGCGACACCGAGAGGGTCACCCCCAGCGGCGACTGGTGCGCGGGCGTGACATAGACCAATCGGGCATCGCCGTGCCGGCGCAGCGCCCCATCGTCGATGCCATCTTCGAGGACCGGGATATACACCAGCCGCGCTCCGGCCATGGAGAAGATCCTTTTCGCCGACAGGTAACCCGGATCTTCGACACACACCTTGTCGCCCTGCGTCACCAGGCTGCGGGCCACCAGGTCCAGGGAGTGGCGAATCCCCGTGGTCACGATCAGGTCGTCCGGCTTGCAACGGATGCCACGGTACTTGGCCAGGTAATCGGCAATCTGTTCGCGCAGGGCCAGCATACCGCCCGGGTCCGGCGAGCAGAGCAACTGCGCCGAGGCTTCGGCCATGGCCTTGGCCACCGCCCGCGACCACACGCGAATGGGAAACAGCGCCGGGTCCGCCAGGCGCGCCACAAAGGGCAGCCCCACCCTGACCGCGGTCTCCAGCGTCGGCGGTGCTGCTGGCGTCTGCTGCTCCCGTGCCTGGATGGCCGCCCGGGCCTGCGGCGCGCGGATAAAGAGATCGGGCACCACCGCACTGACCCGGGTCCCCGAACCCGACACCCGGGTCACATAACCTTCGCTGCGCAAGCGGTCGAAGACCGTTTCCACCGTCCCCCGGGACAGCGACCAGCGCTGCGCCAGGGTCCGCGTAGAGGGCAACTGGCTACCGGCGGGCAGGAGTTTTTCCAGGATCGCGCCGCGCAATGCCTCATAGGCGCTTTCCTGTTTGGTCAACACCCGACTGCCATCGATCAGGCTGCAGGGCTGGGGCAGATCAAGGGGAACGGAAACCTTTCCTCGGCTCATAGTGGTCCATTCGAAATACTAATTAACGGCTCTCAGAATTAAACCACAAAGCGCCTAACGTCGCGGCCCTGTAATGGATACCCGAGAGCGACATGGCTTCTACAACACAACACCCCGAATTCACCCTCACGATCATTGGCGGCGGTGGCGCCTGCGTAGCGTTCCTGCATCCCTCGGCGCCTGCCGCTCCCCTCGCCATCGCTCGCCCCTACGGAGTAACCCATGCCTGTAAAATCTAATCTGGCGCCCTGGATCTGGTCGGCGCTGTTGCTGGTGGTCGTCTGCCTGCCACGCGCCACCATCGACATCTACCTGCCCTCGTTGCCGGCGATGGCCGATGCCCTGCATGCCAGCGATGCCCAACTGCAACTGACCCTCACCCTGTACATGGTCGGGTACGCCTTTTCGATGCTGATCGGCGGCCCGCTCTGTGATCGTTTTGGCCGGCGGCCAGTACTGATCGGCGGCACGGCGCTGTACCTGGTGGCGACCCTGGTGTGCGTGCTTGCCCGCGATGTCGAGGTGTTGATCGTCGCCCGGATGCTCCAGGCCCTCGGTGGCTGCTGCGGCACGGTGATCGGCAGGGTCATGGTCCGCGACCGTTTCGACCGCCATGAACAGACCCGCCTGCTCAGCCGGATCTCCATGGGCATGGCGATTTCGCCGATGGTGGCCCCGATTATCGGCAGCCTTATCGAAACCGCCTTCGGCTGGCGTGGGGTATTTGTGGTGCTGACCGTCATTGCCGCGCTGGCGCTGATCCTGATCAGCCTGCTGCTGCCGGAAACCCGTCCGCCCGCCCAGCCCGATACGCGCCAGCAAGGCACTCTGCGCATTTACGCGCGGCTGCTGCGCGACCGCTATTTCCTGCGCTACTCCCTGGCCATAGGCTGCGTGTACTGCACCTATTTTCCGTTTATCGCCGAGTCCTCGACCCTGCTGCAACGCACCCTGCACCTGTCCTCGATGGAATATGCCCAAGTGTTCGCCGTCACCGTGGCCGGTTATGTGCTGGGCTCCAATCTGTTCCGCCGCCTGTCCGTCAGACACGACGCCGATACCCTGATCGGCTACGCCATCGCCCTGAACCTGGTGGGTTCGTCGCTACTGATCATGGCCACCCGGCTCTGGCCTGAGGTGGTGCTGTCGATCGTCTGCCCGATGCTGCTGATCATGCTCTCGGTGGGTATCGCCATCCCGGCCTGCCAGCTGGCGGTACTGCAACCCTTCTCGGCCATTGCTGGCACTGCGTCCGGGCTGTTTTTCTTTATCCAGATGGCCATGACCGCGGTGTGCGGCTTCATCACCGGCAAACTCTCGGATGGCAGCGTCTACCCGATGATGATCATGACCTCGATCTACAGCATCAGCTTCTGCCTGGTCTGGCTGCTGTTCAAAACAGAGACTGCCCCGTTGGAGGAGGCGCTGGGCGAACGCTGAAGTAGCGTTGGGTATGTGACAAACCAGACACCACCGTGCCGGCGATCAGGGTCACGTCGTGGCCCTGAATCAAGGCGCCGTTAGCGGCCAGGCGCCGGGCGATACGCAATTGGCGTTTGAAGAGGATTTGCTGACGGCGTTTGCACACACGCCGTAACTCCCCCCGTCAAATACGTTGGAGAGCCGCACCCGCACTCGTAGCAGCTGCCGAGCCCGCGAGGCTGCGTTCGAGGACGAAGTCCTCGCCAATCCTGCACACGCGGTTCGCCTGAAAGAACGTGTTGCATGATTTTACGACTGCTTCGCAGCCGAACGCAGCCTCGCGGGCTCGGCAGCTGCTACGGGTGTTTAAGCTTGCCCACGCAGTGCCCATCAGAGGCTACAACGCCTTGCGTCACGGCCTACACCTGCGCCAGAATCCGCCGGCTTGTGCGCTTTGGTCCTCGCCTCTATTGTTTCCGTGTCGCTGATTATCAGCGATCGGGTTTAGCAGCTCGGGTATTCTCTAGACGTACAGCGTCCACCGTTCATGAGCAGGTGTTTTTATGCCTGGCAGTTCATGTTATGGCGGCTTTGCGTGGGGCACTTCGGTGCGCCGGGTTCTAGAGTCCTGGTCTGCTAACCCGCGTACAGCCGCCACCCCTAATTCGTCTAGCAGCGATGTGTGGCAGCTCCACAACTCTAGGAGCTTCACCATGTTCAAACCAACTCCAAATCCCCCCGAAACCGACCCCGTTTCCCCCTACGCCTCCCTCGATTCAAAAGAACTCCACGCCGCCGCGCACCGTGCACTCGATCATTACCTGGTGCTGCCCGAGACCAAGGCACTGTTAGCCGACCGACGCCCCGGCTGCATTTTCGTCATTGCCCCCGACGTCGACAGCGAAACCCTGCTAGCCCACGCCTGCGAAACCCTCGCCTCAGCCAACGTCATGGCCAGCGATCTGGCGTTCGACCTCGAAGGCCCCAAGCGCAATACCGCACTGGCGATTCAACAGATGATTTCTTTAGCCGAACTGGCGGTGAATCGCGCACTGGATCACCTCGATCCACCCGAACCCGCGTAGGAGCTGCCGAAGGCTGCGATCTTTTTGGCCTTCTTTTACGTACAACTCCTACGTACAACGCAGAAACGAAAAAGCCCCCGTAACTTTTCAGCTACGGGGGCTTTTTCTATGTAATGGCGGAGAGATAGGGATTCGAACCCTAGGTACCGGTGAAGGTACAACGGATTTCGAATCCGTCCCATTCGGCCACTCTGGCATCTCTCCAACGGCGCGCATCATAACAGCACATTCACCGGAAGCGAACCCCCCAAGTGAATTTTTTTCCGTGCTATCAGATGCTTGCGTCGATTACAGCGGAACGCCGAGGCGGTTGGCGACTTCTTCGTAGGCTTCGATAACGTCACCGAGGCCCTGACGGAAGCGGTCCTTGTCCATTTTCTTGCCGGTGGCCTTGTCCCACAGGCGGCAGCCGTCCGGGCTGAACTCGTCGCCCAAGACGATGGTGCCGTCGTGGAACACGCCGAATTCAAGTTTGAAGTCGACCAGCAGCAGGCCGGCGTCGTCGAACAGTTTGCTCAGGACTTCGTTGACCTTGAGCGACAGTTCTTTCATGCGAACCAGTTGCTCGGCGGTGCCCCAACCGAATGCCACGACGTGGGATTCGTTGATGAACGGGTCGCCCTTGGCGTCGTCCTTCAGGAACAGTTCGAAGGTGTAAGGGTTGAGCTTCATGCCCTCTTCGACGCCCAGACGCTTGACCAGGCTGCCGGCGGCATAGTTACGCACGACGCATTCGACCGGGATCATGTCGAGCTTCTTCACCAGGCACTCGTTGTCGCCCAGCAGTTTGTCGAATTGGGTCGGCACGCCGGCTTCTTCGAGTTTCTGCATGATGAAGGCGTTGAACTTGTTGTTCACCATGCCTTTGCGGTCGAGCTGCTCGATGCGCTTGCCGTCGAACGCCGAGGTGTCGTTGCGAAACAGCAGGATCAAGCGGTCAGCGTCGTCGGTCTTGTAAACCGATTTGGCTTTGCCGCGGTAGAGTTCTTCACGTTTTTCCATGATGGGCTCCGCTTGCTAAGTAGATGGGCTAGGCGATATGTCGCCAGTCGAGCCCTGAATCTTGATCGGCCAATTGCAGCCAGTCCGGGTCGCACCCGAGGGTGTCGACAAAACATTGCCGGGCCAGCTGCGGCAGGTTGTTCTTGCTGCTCAGATGGGCCAGTACCAGGTGTTGCAGGTCCTGCCAGCCCAACTCGGCCACCAGGCTTGCGGCCTGATGGTTGTTCAAATGTCCCAGCTCACCGCCTACCCGCTGCTTGAGAAAGTACGGGTAGTGACCGCGGGCCAGCAGGTCGCGGCAGTGGTTGGATTCGATCATCAACGCATCGAGATCCCGATAACCATCCAGCACCGAGGCACAGTACGAACCGAGATCGGTCAGCAGGCCGAAACGCCGCGAACCGTCACTGAAGACGTACTGCGTCGGCTCCTGTGCATCGTGGGCCACGGCAATGACGCCGATACTCAGCCCGCCGATCTGCAACTGATCACCACCGGCCACAAAGCCTGCCGGTTCAATCGGTTTGCGCATCCCGCGCAGGGTGCCACGACTCAGGTAGACAGGAAGATTGTAGCGCCGAGACAGCAAACCCACGCCATGCACGTGGTCGGCATGTTCGTGGGTCACCAGTATCGCGCTCAGCTGCGTCGGGCTTACACCCAGGCGCAGCAGGCGTTTTTCGGTTTCGCGCAAGGAGAAACCACAATCGACCAGGATGTACGTGTCATCACTGGCTATCAGCGTGCCATTCCCTTGGCTACCACTGCCGAGAACGGCGAAACGCATCTGATCAGCCCAGGTTGTCCTGAATCACGCCCAACACTTTGCGCGCCACTTCAGCCGGCGCAACGGTGTTGATGTTCTTCTCGACGGTCACTTGTACGTTCTCGCCCACCTTGCTCAGGCGAACCTGATAACGCTCGGCGCGGGCTTCGATTTCTTCCTTGGCCGGCTTGCTGCCGAACAGACCGCTGAAGAAACCTGGCTTCTCGTCCTTCTTCTCGGCTTTTTCGGCGAGGTTGATGTAGTACAGGCCCAGGCTGCGGTTGATGTCTTCAACACGCCATTCGCCCTTCTCCAACGCACGCCCAACGCTCGACCAGGCGCGGTCAAGGTCGGTACCGACGTTGAGCACCGGGTTACCGCTGCCGTCTTCAGTCAGGCTGACACGGTTTGGCGTATCGAAATCACGTGAAGCGAGCATCGAGACCGAACCGCCCTTCTCCGACGTACGGCTCATGCTGGCGAGCATGTCGTCGACCAGTGCAGCGTCCAGGCCAGTGTTGACCGAACGGTTGGTGAACGCGACATCAGCAGTGCTGCCGGCTGCGCGCTCGGCGCTGACCACGTAGATCTCACTGGTGTTGCGCTGCACGCCTGGCTCGATGCGTACCCGCACGCGGGTTTCGCTGTCGGACGCAATGCCGGCACTGGTCATGCGTTTGGCCATCGCCGCGGAAAGCTGGTCAGGACGCTGCCAGCCCGTGGTGAACTCGCCGGTTTGTGGGCGCTGTTGATCCAGACGGAAGCCGTTGTCCTGGAAGAACTGCACAGCCACTGGCCAGACTTCGGCCGGTGGATGCTGGGCCATGACCCAACGCGAGTCGCCGCTTTTTTGCAGGCTGTAATCGCTGGCATCGGCAATCGCCGACAACGGCTGCGGACGAGGAACGATGTATTCGCCCTTGAACGTGTCATCGGCCACGTTGCGCGGAATCGGCAACAGCGGGTCCAGACGCTTGGAGGTATGAACATCCGGCGGCAGTTGCATCGGTGCAGTCTGTTGCGCTTCCAGGTAATCGCTACCACGGTCACGGAAGTAACCTTCCGGGCCCCAGATCCATCCACAGCCACTGGTGCTGGAGATAATCAAGGCAAGTGCGGAAAGTCCGGCCATTCGCTTCATGCGTTGTACTTCCTCAATTAAACCAATACGCCGGACTGGCGCATGGCCTGCCGCAGCGGTTCGTGACAGGCTTCGCTGAGCCAGGTGAGCGGCAGACGGATACCGTCCGGCATCAAGCCCATTTCATGCAGCGCCCATTTCACGGGGATAGGGTTGGATTCGATAAACAGGGTTTTATTGAGCGGCATCAGCTTTTCGTGAATAGCCCGGGCTTTTACCGCGTCGCCATTCAGGGCGGCGATGCACAGGTCGGCCATGTCACGCGGCGCAACGTTGGCGGTGACCGAGATGTTGCCTTTGCCGCCGAGCAGGATCAGTTCGACCGCGGTGGCATCGTCACCGGAAATCACCAGGAAGTCCTTGCTCACGCCGTCGAGGATGGCCTTGGCGCGCGAAAGATCGCCCGTGGCTTCCTTGATACCGATGATGTTCTTCACGGTCGACAGGCGGATGACCGTCTCGGCCTGCATGTCGCAAGCGGTACGACCCGGCACGTTGTAAAGGATCTGCGGGATGTCGACAGCTTCGGCGATGGTCTTGAAGTGCAGGTACAGGCCTTCTTGCGTCGGCTTGTTGTAGTACGGCGTTACCAGCAGGCACGCATCGGCGCCGGCAGTCTTCGCGTTGGTGGTCAGTTCGATCGCTTCGCGCGTCGAATTGGCGCCAGTGCCGGCAATTACCGGGATGCGACCATTGACCTGCTTGACCACGCGACGAATCACTTCGATGTGTTCGTTCACGTCAAGGGTGGCCGACTCACCTGTGGTGCCGACCGCCACAATGGCGTGGGTGCCGTTTTGCAGGTGAAAGTCCACCAGTTTGCTCAGGCTGTCCCAGTCGAGACGACCCTGTGCATCCATGGGAGTGACCAGTGCCACCATACTGCCCGCAATCATGCAACCGCTCCTGCCGGAAAAAGAGAGCGGTAATGGTACTGGCGCCAAGATGCTTGTACAAGCGAAGTACTGCGCTCACGCCATTCCCCTAGGCGCCGGTTTTCGCTACCCTTCAGACTTTGATCAGTACCGACAGGCTCGTCCGCCGGGTTCCAGCCTCCATTTTCGGCCTCACAAGCCCTGATCCTGCGTTGCCGCCTACCCGATCTCGCCTCACTGGAGCTCGTTGCAACCATCTGGCTCGGGCTTTTTGATTTCGCATCCGGACGCCCAACCCGACGAATCGACCCCTGGTAAGTACCGACCGCTCATCGCTTTAGGAATGCTGCATGTCCACCCCCACAGTTCGCGAACAATTCCTTGTCATCAGTGCCCTCGGCGCCAACCCCATGGAGCTGACTAACGTCCTGTGCCGCGCCAGCCATGAAAATCGCTGCGCCGTGGTCACCTCCCGCCTGACTCGCCACGGCGAATGCAGTGCGCTGGTGCTGCAGATCTCCGGTACCTGGGACGCCCTGGCGCGCCTGGAAGCGGGCTTGCCGACCTTGGCCAAAAAGCACGCTTTTACGGTCAATGTGGTACGCAGTGCCGCGCTGGAGAACCGTCCGCAAGCCTTGCCGTATGTGGCCTACGTCAGCTCGGCCTACCGCTCTGACATCGTCAATGAGCTGTGCCAGTTCTTCATCGACCACAACGTTGAGCTGGAAAACCTGACCTGCGACACCTATCAGGCCCCACAGACCGGCGGCACCATGCTCAACGCCACCTTTACCGTGACCTTGCCGGCCGGCGTGCAAATCAGCTGGTTACGCGATCAGTTCCTGGATTTCGCCGATGCACTGAACCTGGATGCGCTGATCGAGCCGTGGCGCCCACAGAACCCAATGTAAGGAAACTCCCATGGCCGTTGCTATCGACCAACCTGTCGCCGACTTCGAAGCGCCTGCCACCAGCGGGCAGACCGTCAGCCTCGCCGCCCTCAAGGGCAAGCAAGTGGTGATCTATTTCTATCCAAAGGACAGCACGCCGGGTTGCACCACCGAAGGCCAGGGCTTTCGCGATCAATATGCGCAGTTCACGGCGGCCAACACCGAAGTGTTCGGCGTGTCGCGCGACAGCCTGAAGTCCCACGAGAACTTCAAGTGCAAACAAGAGTTTCCGTTCGAGCTGATCAGCGACAAGGACGAAGCCATCTGCCAGCTGTTCGACGTGATCAAGCTGAAAAAACTCTATGGCAAGGAATACATGGGCGTTGATCGCAGCACCTTCCTGATCGACAAGAATGGCGTGCTGCGTCAGGAATGGCGTGGTGTGAAAGTGCCAGGGCACGTTGATGCGGTATTGGCTGCTGCCCAAACGCTGAACAAGGCCTGATTATTTCGGCGCCTGTCCGGACCTCATCGCGAGCAGGCTCGCTCCCACAAAGTTTGCGCAAATCCTGTGGGAGCGAGCCTGCTCGCGATGAGGCCGGTCCGCCAACACACATCTAAAATTCGATCGCTACAACAGTGGCGCGACAATCGGTTCCTTGCGCGGCCAGGCATCCAGCACCGCCTTGAACAGGGTGGCCAACGGAATCGCGAAAAACACGCCCCAGAACCCCCAGAGCCCGCCAAACAGCAACACTGCGCAGATGATCGCTACCGGGTGCAGATTGACCGCCCCCGAAAACAGCAGTGGCACCAGTACGTTGCCATCCAGCACCTGAATGATTCCGTAGACTGTCATCAGGTAGATGAATTGGTCGCTCCAGCCCCATTGAAACAAGGCGATCAGCAGCACCGGCACGGTCACCACCACCGCCCCGACATACGGCACCACCACCGAAACGCCGACCAACAACGCCAGCAGTGCGGCGTAGTTGAGCCCCAAGGCAACGAAGCCGATGTAGGTCACTCCACCGCAAATGACCATTTCCATGACCTTGCCGCGAATGTAATTGGCGATCTGCCGGTTCATTTCTTCGGCAACGCGGGTGATCAGTGCACGCTCACGCGGGAGATACCCTCGGACCCACTGCCCGATCATCGCCCGGTCCTTGAGGAAGAAGAACACCAGGATCGGCACCAGCACCAGATAGATCATGATGTTCACCAGCAGCGGCAGGCTGGACAGCGAGAACGTCAACGCCCATTGACCAAACTTGCCGATCTCGCCGCGCGCCACTTCAATGGCTTGCAGCACCTGCTCATCAGACACCAGATGCGGGTAACGCTCCGGCAGCAACAACAGCAACGACTGCCATTTGGCGAGCATGCCCGGCAGTTCGTTGAACAAGGTAATCAGTTGATGCCAAAGCAACGGCAGCACCACGACCAAAAACACCAGCAACACGCCCATGAACAACGCGAACACCAGTCCGACCGCCGCACCACCCGGCAGGTGCAGGCGTTCCAGGGTGATGACCAGGCCCTGCATCAAATACGCCAGCACCATCCCCGCCAGCACCGGCGCGAGCATTCCGCCCAGCGTCAGGACCGCGGTGAAGGCCAGGAAGAGCAGGACGGCCAGCACCACGGCCTCCTCATCGGAGAAGTAGCGCTGAATCCAGTCGCGTAACACTTTGAACATCAATACTCCTTAACAGTGGACGCCGCAAAATTCAGGCTTTTTTCAGCCAGTAGCGATAAACGCCAGCCTCGTCTTCTTCACGCAGCAGCGTATGACCGGCCAAACGGGCAAAGGTGCGGAAATCGCGCTGCGAACCCGCATCAGTGGCGATGACCTTGAGTACCGCGCCGCTGGCCAGGCGATTGAGTTCCAGCTTGGCCTTGAGCAACGGCAACGGACAGTTCAACCCGCTGGCGTCCAGTTCGGCGTCATGCTCTACAGCGTCGGTCATTGTTTCGCTCCGGATAGGTGGTTGAGTGGTCTAGAATATCTGGTCGCAACGCATGTGTCCGGCTACAGTAAGGTCTTTGTCGACTAAGGCTTTGTGCATGACTTTTCTGCGCCCCACCCTGCTGACGCTTGCTTGCCTGCTAGCCTCACCGGGCTTCGCCGACGACCTGCCGTCACTTGGCGATGCCAGTTCTGCCATCGTATCGCCACAGCAGGAATACCAGTTGGGTCGCGCATGGCTGGCGATGCTGCGCAGCCAGGTGTTACAGCTCAACGACCCACAGCTCAAGGATTACGTCGAAACCAGTGTCTACAAACTGGTGGAAACCAGCCAGCTCAACGACCGGCGCCTGGAGTTCATTCTGATCAACAGCCCGCAACTCAACGCCTTCGCCGCACCTGGCGGGATTGTCGGGGTCAACGGCGGCCTGTTTCTGAATGCCCAGACCGAAGGCGAATACGCCTCGGTACTCGCCCACGAACTGGCTCACGTGTCGCAACGCCACTTTGCTCGCGGCATCGAAGCTTCGAAACGCATGCAAATCCCGATGATGGCCGCTCTGCTCGGCGGGATCATCGTGGCAGCGGCTGGCGCCGGAGACGCCGGTATCGCCGCCATCGCCAGTACCCAGGCAGCGGCCATTCAGGAGCAATTACGATTCTCCCGGGAGAAGGAGCAGGAGGCCGACCGTATCGGTATGCTCAACCTCGAGAAAGCCGGTTACGACCCGCGCTCGATGCCGACCATGTTCGAACGTCTGATGCGCCAGTACCGCTTCGCCTCCAAACCGCCGGAATTCCTGCTGACTCACCCGGTCACCGAATCGCGGATCGCCGACACCCGCAACCGTGCCGAGCAGTTCAAGCCGGGCGGCAAGGAAGACAGCCTGACGTATCAATTGATTCGCGCGCGCGTCCAGTTGTTCTACGAAGACAGTCCAGGTCTTGCCGCTAAGCGCTTTCGCATCCAACTCGATGAAAACCCGAAAAACGACGTAGCTCGTTATGGTCTGGCAATCGCCCAGATCAAGGGCAGCCTGTTCAACGACGCCCGCGAGAACCTCAAGCCGTTGCTGGCCAAGTCGCCTGACGAAATCATCTACAACCTGGCGCAAGTCGATCTGGACATCGCCAACAATCGCCTGCCGGATGCACAGACGCGGGTCGACCGGATGCTCGTGCAGTACCCGCGCAACTATCCGCTGAATCAGGTGCGGGTCGACTTGCTGATCAAGCAGAACCGCCCGGCTGACGCCGAGAAAGCCCTTGAAGCCTTGCTCAAGAGCCGTCCGAACGATCCGGACGTCTGGTACATGGTGGCCGAGACTCGCGGCCTGTCCGGCAACATCATTGGCCTGCATCAGGCCCGCGCCGAGTACTTCGCGCTGATCGGCGACTATCGTCAGGCGATCCAGCAGCTGGACTTCGCCAAACGCCGCGCCGGCACCAACTTCCCACTGTCGTCACGCATCGACGCGCGTCAACGGGAGCTGATGGAGCAAGAGCGCTTGATCAAGGACATGATGGGCTGACATTTCTTTGCCCCATAAAAAAACGCCTCTTTCGAGGCGTTTTTTTATTCGGCGACTAACCGGTTTACTCGGCCAGTTTGAAGGTAATGAAGCTGGCACGGCCTTGACGCAAGACCCGCATCGACACCGAGCGATTCTTCGGCAGTGCCTTGGCGATTTCCGTGAATTCCTTGGTCGAACCAATCGCTTGATTGTTCAAGTGAGTAATCACGTCGCCTGGCTGCAGACCGATCAGGGCAGCAGGACCGTCCTGCACTTCCTTGATCACCACACCACCCTTGAGGTCGAAGGCTTTCTTCTGCTCATCGCTCAGCTCGGCCACGGCTACACCCAGCCGATTGCTGCTGCGCTCGACACCGGACTTGGCCAGGGTATCGAGCTCCTTGCCTTCTTCCGGAATCGCGCCAACCGTCAACTCGACGTTTTTATGCTTGCCGTCACGAATCACTTCAAGATTGGCCTTGGCACCGGCCTTGAGCGCGCCAACCAGATGCGGCAGATCCGCTGACATGATGATCGGTTGACCGTTCATGTTCAGGATCACGTCACCGACCTGCAAACCACCTTTCGCGGCCGGGCCACCGTCCTGAATCTGAGCCACCAGCGCACCGGCCGGTTTTTCCAGACCGAAGGACTCAGCCAGATCCTTGCTCACTTCCTGAATGACCACGCCCAACCAGCCACGGCTGACTTTGCCACCGCTTTTCAGCTGATTGGAAACATCCATGGCGACATCGATCGGGATCGCGAACGACACACCCATGAAACCACCGGAACGAGTGTAGATCTGTGAGTTGATCCCCACCACTTCACCCGCCAGGTTGAACAGCGGACCACCGGAGTTACCCGGGTTGATCGGCACGTCGGTCTGGATGAACGGCACATAGTTTTCGTTCGGCAGGCTACGACCAATGGCGCTGACAATGCCTTGGGTCACAGTATGGTCAAAACCAAATGGCGAACCGATGGCGACAACCCATTGTCCGGCTTTCAGGTCCTGGGATTTGCCCAGTTTGAGCACGGGCAGATCTTTGCCCTCGACCTTCAGCAACGCCACATCGGAACGTGGGTCAGTGCCAACCAACTTGGCTTTCAGCTCACTGCGATCAGCAAGACGCACGATGATTTCATCGGCATCGGCGATCACATGGTTGTTGGTCAGGATGTAGCCATCAGGCGAGATGATGAAACCTGAACCCAGGGATTGCGCTTCACGCTGGCGACCACGAGGTGCTCGCTGCTGTGGTGGCATGCCACGCTCGAGAAACTCACGCAACGCCGGCGGCAAGCCTTCCAGGTCCGGCATGTCCTGACTGGAGACCTTGCGGTCCGGCAATTTCTGCGTGGTACTGATGTTCACTACCGCAGGCGAGGCTTGCTCGACCAGTTGCGTGAAGTCAGGCAGATCGGCCGCCAGGACACTGGCCGCCTGACCGAACACTAATACAGCGGCAAAAATGGAGAGGTAGGATTTCAAACGTGGTATCGACATACGGCTCCCGTTACGACGAGCATGGTTAAGCGATATGGAGCAAGGAATACCGGGGAACATACACCGGTACTTTTGTTCCGGGAACAACAAACAAGGCCAGAGCCGTGGGGCTCTGACCTATAGAAAATTTTTGGGGATTTTGCAAATAGAAATGCTCACCAAACATTTCGAGATCTCAATTGTGGGATGGGCAATTGCTGACCTCTTTCACAATCTACTCGCCGCTCGATGAGCATCACTGAATCAACTCACTGTTTGGCCGCGGTGGCATCGGTACGCATAGAGAGCGCAATCCGCTCAGCGGTACCAATCGGAATTTCACCGACTACGGTGACCATCATCTCGCCATCCGGCGTCGTCAAACGCCGTGAGACCGCGACGGTCGGGCCTAACTGAGTACGTGTATCGGTAACCACTGCGCCATTGAGCGGCTCCAGGAATACCGAAAAACGCGCCAGACCATCGTCATACATCAGACTGCTGACCTGGACTTTGGTATTCGGATCCTTGTGCGCACCACTGCTGCTGAGCTCAAAGCCCGGTGGCAACCAGTCGGAATGCCATACCTGAGCGGCTTTCACCGCTGATGCCTTGTCGCTGTCGAGCGCCACAGCCTTGCATTCGGAACTCGCTTGCAGATCACGCTCAGCCGGTGCGTCAGTATCCAACCGGGTAAACTGGAAGCGCTCCAGCAACTGCCCCTTGTCATTCAACAGCAATGACTTCAACGGCAGACCGGTTTCGCGGTCCAGGTGCAATTCAAAACCATAACGATGCTGATCACGCGGCGTCAGTGAAACTATCACCGCCGGGCGTCCAGCCACGCGCGACTTGCCGATGACGGCAAGGTCGTACCAATTCTTGAGCTTTTGTGGATCCAGTGCACGAGCAGAAGAGTCGGGAGTATCCCCCAGCCCCGCCACCAGGTTGCCGCTGACGCATTGAGTATGCCCATCAATGCGCACGACTTCCTGAGCAGAACCGTCGAGCTGAAGCAAACGCTCGCGGACTTTGCCATCCTGGACGCGATGCCAGATGTTGTGGGTAGAAAAACTACCGTTACGCTCGTAGACGAAAGTACCTTGGAAGCTTTGCTGTTGTTCGGCCTGACTCAGACGGATCAACCAGTCCTGAGCCTCATCGGCATAGGCTGGTACAACAAACCAGCCAGTGAGCAGCAGCGTAAGTAGAGGTATGGCGCGCATGATCCTCCTTAACGGTTTTCCAAGCTTGCCGCACGAGCATAAGGCAGAGCGCTTTCAGTGCCTTTCAGTGCAGCTTGTTGAGCATGTTGGCGCAAGTAGCCTGGCAAACGCTGATCGTGCCAGCCTGGCTGACCTTGCAATACGCCGTTGGCCATAGGACCAGTGGCTTGCGAACTCTCATTGTAGCCTGCCAAAACGGCTGGACCTTTTACTTGAGGAACGGCCAGACCCGGTTGAGTGGAATGCTGGGCCAATTCGACACCGGCGATCTCATCCTGGTTGTACAGACGCACGCCAGCCAGAACAGCAAGGGTCACCGATGCGGCCACCGCCAGACGACCCACGCTACGCCATGGACCACGAGTGGCCTTTGCCGGTACGGCTTCGTCAGCCAGGGCGGCAGAAACGGCCGAAGCAATATCCAGACGCGGGATCAGCAGGTCCTTGTGCATGACTGCCCGAGCGACTTGGTAACGGGCCCAGGTCTCGCGGGTTTCAACATCGTCAAAGGCATTTAATACCCGACGCAACTCCAGTTCGTCCGCTTCGTTATCCATCACTGCGGACAGCGATTCCTGCAGGGCTTCACGACTCATGGCGGTTCCTCTCTTGGCTGTCGCCGCTGTCTCAGCTTTCCTGCAACAACGGCTGCAGGGCTTTATCGATGGCTTCCCGAGCGCGGAAAATCCGGGAGCGCACGGTACCCACCGGACACTGCATGACGCTCGCAATGTCCTCGTAACTCAGACCATCGAATTCACGTAAAGTTAAAGCCGTACGCAAATCTTCTGGCAGTTGCTGGATGGTTCGATGGACGGTGCCTTCGATCTCATCACGCAGCAATGCACGCTCCGGTGACTCGAGATCCTTGAGGCCATGATCGCCATCATAGAACTCCGCATCTTCAGAACTCACATCGCTATCCGGCGGCCGGCGGCCGCGTGAAACCAGATAGTTTTTCGCCGTATTAATGGCGATGCGGTAAAGCCACGTATAAAACGCGCTGTCGCCGCGAAAATTTCCAAGTGCACGGTAGGCCTTGATAAAGGCTTCTTGTGCGACATCCTGGGCTTCATGGGTGTCGTGCACAAAACGCACGATCAACCCGAGAATTTTGTGCTGGTATTTCAGCACTAGCAGATCGAAAGCACGCTTGTCGCCGCGTTGAACGCGCTCGACCAGTTGCTGATCCTCTTCCTGGGTTAGCATGAACACTCCTCGATGAGCTCGGAGGAGGCTTGCATAACTAATCGATCAGGCTTGCAAACATAGACTCGGGCTTTTCGCAAAAGTTCTCCCCCTCCAAGCAAGTTTCCTGCGTGCTCTGATTTGGCACACACGAAAGACGCAGCACGGGCTGGGCCGGCTACGCGAATAATCTTTTCGTCGAATCCACCCGCAATGACCAAAACACAAATCCTGCGTGAAGCCGACGCTGTCCCTTGTTCCAGGCAACCTTCTATTGAGCCTTGGCGCTTGGCAAAGTTCCCAATCTTTATAGCCGTGCAAAACGAATAATGTATGACCGCGCGGCGAAAAACGGGGCTTCATCGGCGATCAGGTTGCCTTATCGTCGACCCAATGGGTAAATTGTCCGACATAGCCCCATACCTTTTTCGTCACAGTAGTTTCACATTGCCACGTAGGCCCGACTATTGTGCCGATCCACCCCTCTATATACTAGTGCGCTGTGTGGCTGTCTCGACTCGCCGATTCAGGTGTCTTGCGCCAACCCCGACCCGGGTCGCTTTGAGCGGAATCCTGAAATGAGCCAACAGTTTCAACACGATGTTCTGGTGATTGGCAGCGGCGCTGCCGGTTTGAGTCTGGCACTGACCCTGCCCGATCATTTGCGCATTGCCGTACTGAGCAAAGGCAATCTCGCCAACGGTTCGACCTACTGGGCTCAGGGCGGTGTCGCAGCCGTGCTGGATGACACCGATACCGTTGAATCCCATGTCGATGACACCCTCAACGCTGGTGGTGGCCTGTG
This sequence comes from Pseudomonas sp. GW822-FHT06B12, assembly GCF_058799675.1. Classification (NCBI taxonomy): domain Bacteria; kingdom Pseudomonadati; phylum Pseudomonadota; class Gammaproteobacteria; order Pseudomonadales; family Pseudomonadaceae; genus Pseudomonas; species Pseudomonas sp. GW822-FHT06B12. The sequence goes on along the minus strand of NZ_JBXALR010000014.1, from coordinate 107,069 downwards.
CCACGAAGACGCCGTGCGCTTTACCGTCGAGCACAGCCGCGAAGCCATTCAATGGCTGATCGATCAGGGCGTGCCGTTCACCCGTGACGAACAGTCCGGCACTGAAGACGGCGGCTTCGAGTTTCACCTGACCCGCGAAGGCGGTCACAGCCATCGGCGCATTATTCATGCCGCTGATGCCACCGGCGCTGCGATTTTCAATACTTTGCTTGATCAAGCGCGGCAACGGCCGAACATCGAGTTGCTGGAGCAACGGGTCGCCGTTGATCTGATTACCGAAAAGCGCCTGGGCCTGGAAGGTGATCGCTGCCTTGGCGCCTACGTGCTCAATCGCGGCACCGGCGAAGTCGATACCTACGGCGCGCGCTTCGTGATCCTCGCCTCCGGCGGTGCCGCGAAAGTTTATCTCTACACCAGCAACCCCGACGGCGCTTGCGGCGATGGCATTGCCATGGCCTGGCGTTCGGGCTGCCGGGTGGCGAATCTGGAGTTCAACCAGTTCCACCCTACGTGCCTCTACCACCCGCAAGCCAAAAGCTTCCTGATTACCGAAGCCCTGCGCGGTGAAGGCGCACATTTGAAGCTGCCGAACGGCGAACGCTTCATGCAGCGCTTTGACCCGCGTGCCGAGCTGGCGCCACGAGACATCGTCGCCCGGGCCATCGACCATGAAATGAAGCGCCTGGGTATCGACTGCGTGTACCTGGACATCAGCCACAAGCCTGCAGCCTTCATCAAGTCGCACTTCCCGACGATGTACGAACGCTGCCTGGAATTCTCCATCGACATCACCAAGCAGCCGATCCCGGTGGTTCCGGCCGCGCATTACACCTGCGGTGGCGTGATGGTCGACCAACACGGTCGCACCGATGTGCCAGGCCTGTATGCGATTGGCGAAACCAGTTTCACCGGCCTGCATGGTGCCAACCGCATGGCCAGCAACTCGCTGCTGGAGTGTTTCGTCTATGCCCGCTCGGCGGCGGCAGACATTCTTGAACAACTGCCGCACGTCGCGATTCCGAGCGCCCTGCCCGCCTGGGACGCCAGCCAGGTTACCGATTCCGATGAAGACGTGATCATTGCGCACAACTGGGATGAACTTCGGCGGTTCATGTGGGACTACGTGGGCATCGTGCGCACCAACAAGCGCCTGCAACGCGCTCAGCATCGTGTGCGCCTGCTGCTGGACGAGATCGACGAGTTCTACAGCAACTACAAGGTCAGCCGGGATTTGATCGAACTGCGTAACCTGGCTCAGGTGGCCGAGCTGATGATTCGCTCAGCCATGGAGCGCAAGGAAAGCCGCGGCCTGCATTACACACTCGATTACCCGAACATGCTGCCAGAGGCGCTGGACACTATTCTGGTGCCGCCCACCTACGCCGACTGAACTTGAGCCGGACCCGCAGGCGTCGGTGAACCTCCGCCGCCTGCGCATCGCGCGGCACGCAGATTGCCCGTACCCGCCGCTCGCCGCGCAAACGAAAACGCAACACGACGACCAACGGTAGCGCCAGGCTGTCCGGACGTAATTGCACTGTTTGCCAACCCGACAGCTGATTCCACAACTGCCAACCATCGGCGTCCCGACGCAAGCCGCGGAATGCCTGCGGGTGTGTCAGCAGAATCTGTCGCGGCAGCATCCAGATACCGTGAGCCACGCACAGCGCAACGCCGAGCACACTGGCCCATACCGGTATAGAGAGCAGAAACAGCGAACCCAGCGCGAACAGCTGGGCGAGAAGATAGGCCGCCAGCAATTGCCGTGAGGCATGCCAGCGGCACTCAAACTGGGTGTCCTGTCTCACTTGGGTTGGACACGGTCCAGAATCATGCGAACCATGCGCTGCAGCTCAGGGTCTTCCGATTCGGCGCGTTCCATGAACCAGCCGAACATGTCCTGATCTTCGCATTCAAGCAGCTTGCGGTAGCAGTCGCGATCGACATCGTTGAGGTGCGGATAGACCTCTTTGACAAACGGCACGAGCAACACGTCAAGCTCGAGCATGCCGCGACGGCTGTGCCAGTAGAGGCGGTTCAGTTCAACATCTTCGACCATGGAGCGCTCCTCAAATAGAGCGCAAGTATACAGCCCCGATCCCTGTCGAACAGTCGGCTTTGGTCGGGCACCATCAATCCTTTGTGAACTACCCATTTCAAGGGCGCCCCCTTATGATGTCCTCCAGACTCTTTACCCTGCGATGACCCATGGCTGATTCTGCTTTTTTCTGCACCTTGTCCCATGAAGGCGTGCTCGCCGTCCGCGGCTCCGATGCCAGCAAGTTCCTTCAGGGACAATTGACCTGCAACCTCAATTACCTGAGCGACACCCAGGCCAGCCTCGGTGCGCGCTGCACCCAAAAAGGCCGCATGCAGTCGAGCTTTCGCATCCTGCTTGAAGGTGACGGGGTTCTGTTGGCGATGGCCAGCGAGTTGCTGGAGCCACAACTGGCGGACCTGAAAAAATACGCGGTGTTCTCCAAGTCCAGGTTGACCGACGAAAGCGCCGCCTGGGTTCGCTTTGGCCTGCAGCACTCAGAAGCCGTCCTGTCCGGCCTGGGCCTGACGCTTCCCCGGGAAGACGGCGCAGTTGCCCGCGCGGGTGGTCTGATTGCCATTCGTGTTTCACCTGATCGCGTCGAACTCTGGGCGGCGGCCGGTCAGGCCGACACCTTGCGCAACACGCTGGCCGCACTGCTGCCTGAAGGTGATCTGAACCAGTGGCTGCTCGGGCAGATCCGCGCCGGCATCGGCCAGGTCATGCCGCAGACCCGCGAGCTGTTCATCCCGCAGATGCTCAATCTGCAAGCGGTAGGCGGCGTCAGCTTCAAGAAAGGTTGCTACACCGGCCAGGAAATCGTCGCGCGCATGCAGTACCTGGGCAAACTCAAACGTCGGCAGTATCGCCTGCAACTCGATGCCAGCGAACTGCCCGAGCCCGGCACCGCACTGTTTTCCCCGACCCACGGCAGCTCCATTGGTGAAGTGGTGATCGCCGCTCGCGCCGAGCAGAACATCGAGCTGCTGGCGGTGCTGCAGGCCGAAGCCGCGGACAGTGGCGACGTGCACCTTGGCAGCCTTGAGGGCCCGTCCCTGCACCTGCTCGACCTGCCTTACCAACTGGATCGTGATCGCGAGATCCAGCGTTAATTGCAGCATTTTTTTGCAATACCCTAGAGAAACTAAATGAGCGAGCTGGCGGATAAGGTCCAACAGGATTTGGTTGAGGCCATCGATAACGATGACCTGGTTCTGCCAACGTTACCGGAAGTGGCCCTGCAGATTCGCAAGGCCGCCGAAGACCCGGAAATCAGCGTCGCGACCCTGAGCAAAGTCATTGGCCGCGACACGGCGCTGTCGGCGCGATTGATCAAGGTGGTCAACAGTCCGTTGCTGCGTGCCGCTCAGGAAGTGACCGACCTGCACACGGCAATCACTCGACTGGGCATCAATTACAGCAGCAACCTGGCTATCGGCCTGGTCATGGAACAGATTTTCCATGCCCGTTCCGAAGTGGTGGAACAGAAGATGCGCGAGGTCTGGCGCAAGAGTCTGGAAATCGCTGGCGTGAGCTATGCACTGTGTCGCAGCCATACCCAATTGAAACCGGATCAGGCGGCCCTTGGCGGGTTGGTACATCAGATCGGCGTGCTGCCGATTCTGACCTACGCCGAAGACCACTACGAGCTGCTGTCAGACCCGGTCAGCCTCAACCATGTGATCGAGCAGATCCATCCATTGCTTGGCGACAAGCTGCTGCAGGTCTGGGAGTTTCCGGAAATGCTGGTGAAACTGCCGGGGCTGTATCTGGACTTCAAGCGTCAGTCCGAGCAGGTCGACTATGTTGACCTGGTGCAGATTGCCAGCCTGTATTGCCACAAGGACACCGATCATCCGCTGTCCAGAATCGATGTACTCGGCGTGCCGGCGTTCAAAAAACTGGGGATCGATCCAGAGAACACGGCGATGTGCAGCGACCTGGAAGAGTCACGATCGATGTTTTATTGATCAAAAAACCGCGTCGCCCCCATCGCGAGCAGGCTCGCTCCCACAGGATTTCCGACACACAGGGGATCCAATGTGGGAGCGAGCTTGCTCGCGATAGCGCCAGAACAGGCACGACAAAATTACCCTGCGATAAAACTCACCCGAACCTTCAGCCCGCGCTGCGCACCGTCATGCAGGCTGATCTGGGCCAGATGGGCGCGACAGATTTCACCGACAATCGCCAGGCCCAGACCTGAACCCGCCACCTGCTGATTACGCCGGTAGAAGCGCTCGAACACCCGGTCGCGCTCCTCAAGAGGAATTCCCGGCCCATCATCCTCGACCTCAAGCACGGCTGGCGCACTGACGCGCAAGATCACGTTGCCGCCGGGGGGCGTATGGGCCAAAGCGTTATCCACCAGGTTGCTCAACAGTTCATTCAACAGCGTTGGCTCGCCGCGCAGCCACACAGGCTCGTCAGCCTCCAACGCCAGAGCGACGCCCCGTGCGTGGGCCAACGGCGCCATGGCCATGCCCAACTCGCGCGCCAATTGACTCAGATCGAGCAGCTGCGCCCCACCCTCGGCAATCGCCCGCGCACCGTTCTCGACACGTGCGAGCGACAGCAATTGATTAGCCAGATGAGTCAGCCGATCAGTGCCTTGAGCAGCGCTCTCCAACGTGTTTCGCCAGGTTTCTGGCTCGCTCGCCCGCAACCCCAATTCCAGCCTTGCCTTGAGTGCCGCCAACGGCGTTCGCAGCTCATGGGCCGCATCGGCGATGAACTGCGCCTGACGCTCGAACTGCCCACGCAAACGTTCGGTAAAGTGGTTAAGGGCGCGCACCAGCGGCCACAATTCGCGCTGCACTTCCACCAACGGCAGAGGCCGAAGGTCATCCGATTGCCGCTCTTCCACCACCGTGCGCAAACGCTCCAGCGGGCGCAATGCCGCGCTCACCGCAAACCACACCAACAGCAACGCCCCCACCGCCAGCATGCCCAGACGCAGAAGGGTATCGGTCATCAGGCTACGGGCCATGCGCACGCGCGCCTCGTCGGTTTCCGCCACACGGATTTCCGCCATACCGTTCATATTCGGCTCGATCACCGGTTTGAGCAGGCTCACGACCCTCACGTTCTGCCCTTGGTAAATGGCGTTATAGAACCGCGCCAGCGCTGGGTAGTCGTCGGTTCGCGGTGTGCCTGGCGGTGGCCCGGGGAGATTTTCGTAACCGGAAATCAGCTGCTGGTGGATGTCGTTGACCTGGTAGTAAATCCGCCCCGCGCTGTCGTAGGCGAACGTGTCCAGCGCCACGTAAGGCACATCGGCGCTGAGGCTACCATCTCGCTGGGAAAGGCCGGCGGCGATGGTTCGCGCCGAGGCCAGCAAGGTTCGGTCATACGCCGTATCGGCCGCTTCGCGACCGTTCCAGTAGGCACTCAAACCGCTGGCGACCATCAACACCACCAGCAACAACGCGAGGTTCCACAGTAGCCGCCAGCGCAGACTGCCGGGCTTATGCATCGCGGGCTTCCAGCAGGTAACCGAGCCCCCTGAAGGTCACGATCGCCACCGCGTGGCCGTCGAGTTTTTTGCGCAAGCGGTGGACATAGATTTCGATGGCGTCCGGGCTGGCCTCTTCGTCCAGGCCGAACACCTGGGAGGCGAGTTGCTCCTTGCTCATCACTCGCCCCGGGCGTGCGATCAACGCTTCAAGCACCGCTTGTTCGCGGGAGGTCAGGGTCAGCAAATCATCGCCAAGGGTGAAGCGCCGAGTGTCCAGGTCATACACCAACACGCCGCAGCGTTGCTGGCGTTCGCCGCCGAGTACGCTGCGGCGCAACAGGGCCTTGACCCGTGCTTCCAGCTCGGTCAGCTCAAAGGGTTTGGCCAGGTAGTCGTCAGCGCCAAGGTTGAGCCCGTGAACCCGATCCTTGACGTCGCTGCGAGCGGTCAGCATCAGCACCGGCAAATTCTTGCCGCGACTGCGCAACCGCGCCAGCACCTCGAAACCGTCCATGCGCGGCAGTCCGACATCGAGGATTGCCACCGCGTACTCCTCGCTGTTCAAGGCCAGGTCGGCGGCCACCCCATCGTGCAGCACATCGACGGTCAGACCGGTGCTCTTGAGCGCTTGGGCGACACTTTCGGCCAGCTGCAGATGGTCTTCGACGAGAAGAACACGCATGGTTTTTTACCTCATTTGGGGATGGTCGACGCCATTCTTTGGCGCGGAGTTTACAGCCGCATCCGCCGCTGTGAAGCCCGAAAACCGTGAAAGTCTGCTGAAAGGTTGGAGAAAGGTTAGCCCGTTAGAGTCCAGCCACGGACCGTTTCGGCTGCCGTGACCATGAAGAGTTGTAACCGAAAAACGCCTCGAAGCGTTTTCGCTAAATAAGAACAATAACGGAGTACTTCACGATGCTGTCTACACAGCCACAGGCTTGCCTGTCTGCGCGTTTTTCCCGTCTCGGCTCCACCGCCCTCGCCAGTGCCGCCGCCCTCGCCGGCTTTTCGCCCGTCAGCCAGGCTGCCTTCTTCGAAGACAGTAGCGCGACCCTCGAAACCCGCAACATGTACTTCAACCGCGACTTTCGCAGCGGCACCAGCGCCCAGCAATCCAAACGTGACGAATGGGCCCAGGGCTTCATGCTCAACGTGCAGTCAGGTTATACCGACGGCACCGTGGGTTTTGGTGTCGACGCGCTTGGCATGCTCGGGGTCAAGCTCGACTCCAGCCCCGATCGTACCGGCACCGGTCTGCTGCCGACCCACGATGACGGGCGTGCCGCCAATGAGTACTCCAAACTCGGCCTGACCGGCAAAATGAAGATCTCTGCCACCGAGCTCAAAGTCGGCAGCCTGATCCCCGAACTGCCGACCCTCAAGCCCAACGACGGGCGCATTCTGCCGCAGACCTTTGAAGGCGGCCTGGTGACCTCAAAGGAAATCAAGAACCTGACCTTCACCGGCGGACGCCTGGATAAAGCCAAGGACCGCGACAGCACCGATTTCGAGGACATCGCCCTCAACAACAAAAACAGCCGTTTCGCGGGTACCGTTCCCGGCACGCATTTCGACTTCGGCGGTGTCGACTACAAGTTCACCGACAAGATCACCGGCAGCTACCACTTCGCCCAGCTTGGCGAGGTTTACAACCAGCATTTTCTCGGACTGGTCGCTTCGCAGCCGTTCGGCCCGGGCACTTTCGCCACCGACCTGCGGCTGGCCATCAGCAATGACCAGGGCCAGGCGCGCGGCGGAAAGATCGACAACAAATCCCTCAACGGACTGGTGAGTTATGCCTTGAGCGGGCATAAACTCACCGCCGGCTATCAGCACATGTCCGGTGACAGTGCCTTCCCGTATGTCGACGGTGCCGACCCGTATCTGGTCAACTTCGTGCAGATCAACGACTTTGCCGGCGCCGAAGAGCGCTCCTGGCAGGCGCGTTACGATTACGACTTCGCCAAACTCGGGATTCCGGGCCTGAGCTTCATGACCCGTTACATCAGCGGTGACAACATCAAGCTGAAAAACGGCGCTACCGGCGAAGAGTGGGAACGCAACACCGAGATCAAATACGTGGTGCAAAGTGGCGCCCTCAAGGACGTCGCCGTACGTCTGCGCAATGCCACCTACCGCTCCAACTATTCCGCCCGTGACGCTGATGAAGTGCGTTTGCTGGTGAGCTACAGCGTTGCCCTTTGGTAATTGATTGTCAGCGAAGCCTGCGATCCGCTCTGCTTGCCCCTTTTCAGGGGCAAGCACAATGATCAAAAGATCGTCCGAACGCGGCCCGAGCCTTCGGCAGCTCCTACATACAACAACAACTCCTGTGGAGACGAAAAATGGACTTATCACTGCGTAAAGTTGCATTAGCCGCCAGCTGCCTGCTGTTCGCCGGCCCACTGTTTGCCGACGTCGCCGGCGAACCCAAGCGTCCGGAATGCATCGCCCCGGCATCCCCTGGTGGAGGCTTCGACCTCACCTGCAAGCTGGCGCAAAGCGCGCTGGTGAACGAGAAAATCCTGACCAAACCGATGCGCGTGACCTACATGCCCGGCGGTGTCGGCGCGGTGGCCTATAACGCCGTGGTCGCCCAGCGCCCAGCCGATGCCGGCACGCTGGTGGCGTGGTCCAGCGGCTCGCTGCTGAACCTGGCCCAAGGCAAGTTCGGTCGCTTCGATGAAAGCGCCGTACGTTGGCTGGCCGCCGTTGGCACCAGCTACGGTGCCATCGCGGTGAAAAGCGATTCGCCCTACAAGAACCTCGACGATCTGGTTCAGGCGTTGAAGAAAGACCCGAGCAAAGTGGTGATCGGTTCCGGCGGCACGGTGGGCAGCCAGGACTGGATGCAAACCGCGCTGATCGCCAAGGCCGCCGGGATCAACCCGCGCGACCTGCGCTACGTCGCCCTCGAAGGTGGCGGCGAAATTGCCACGGCGTTGCTCGGTGGTCACATCCAGGTCGGCAGCACCGACATCTCCGACTCCATGCCGCACATCCAGAGCGGTGACATGCGCCTGCTGGCCGTGTTCGCCAACGAGCGTCTGGACGAGCCGGAAATGAAGGACATTCCGACCGCCAAAGAGCAAGGCTACGACATCGTCTGGCCAGTGGTTCGTGGTTTCTACCTCGGGCCAAAAGTCAGCGATGCGGAATACGCCTGGTGGAAAAACGCCTTCGACAAACTGCTGGCCTCGGAAGACTTCGCCAAGCTGCGCGATCAGCGTGAACTGTTCCCGTTCGCCATGACCGGGCCAGAGCTAGACACCTACGTGAAGAAGCAGGTAGCGGACTACAAACTGCTGGCCAAAGAGTTCGGCCTGATTCAGTAATCGCCTCTGTCTCGCGGCCAACCCCTTGCGCATCAAGGGGCGGGCCCAGGAGTTTGTCATGCTCTTACAACGTATTTTTGCCTCCGCACTGTTGCTGGCCTGCATTGGTCTGGCACTGATGGCCTGGCCGTATCAAGCGGCTTTTTCCTATGAACCCGTCGGCCCTAGAGCCTTCCCGTTGTTGATGCTCGGTTTGATGGGCGCGGCGCTGCTGTACATGGTATTTCGCCCTGCGCCGATCAAACACAGCGAAGACGAGCCGCCACTGGACCGTGAAACCCTGACCAAGATTGGTATCTGTGTCGTTCTGCTGCTGGTGTTCGCCGGAACCTTCGAACCACTCGGGTTCATTGTTTCCAGCATCCTCATCGGCGTACCGATGGCCCGTTTGTATGGTGGCCGCTGGCTGCCCAGCGTGGTGATCATCAGCTTGATGAGCGTCGGCCTGTACATGCTGTTCGACCGATTGATGGACGTGCCACTGCCGTTGGGTCTGCTCGACGTTCTGGAGAACTGATATGGATACCCTTAACTACCTCGGCCAGGGTTTCGGCGTCGCACTGACCCCTTACAACCTGGTCACCGCATTGTGCGGCACCCTGATCGGCACCGTGGTCGGCTTGTTGCCGGGCCTGGGGCCGATCAACGGCGTGGCGTTGTTGATCCCGATCGCTTTCGCTCTCGGCCTGCCACCGGAGTCTGCATTGATCCTGCTGGCGGCGGTTTACCTGGGTTGCGAATACGGCGGACGGATCAGCTCGATTCTGCTGAACATTCCGGGCGAAGCATCCACCGTCATGACCACCCTCGACGGCTACCCGATGGCGCGTCAGGGCATGGCCGGGGTGGCGCTGTCGTTGTCGGCCTGGAGTTCGTTCATCGGCGCCTTCATCGCCACCTGCGGCATGGTGCTGTTCGCCCCGCTGCTGGCGAAATGGGCCATCGCCTTCGGCCCGGCGGAATACTTCGTGCTGATGGTCTTCGCCATTGTCTGCCTGGGTGGCATGGCCGGTGATCGACCGTTGAAAACCTTTATTGCCGCGCTGATCGGGCTGTTTCTGTCGTGCGTCGGGATCGATGCCAACAGCGGTGTCTACCGTTTCACCGGAGACAACATCCACCTCACTGACGGTATTCAGTTCGTGGTGTTGGTGCTGGGTCTGTTCTCCATCAGCGAAATCCTGTTGCTGCTGGAAAAAACCCATCATGGCCAGGAAGCCGTGAAAGCCACCGGGCGGATGATGTTCAACTTCAAGGAAGCCGCCTCGGTGTTCGTGGTGAACATCCGTTGCGGCGTTCTGGGGTTCATCATGGGCGTGTTGCCGGGTGCCGGCGCGACGCTGGCCAGTGCCGTTGCCTACATGACCGAAAAGCGTATTGCTGGCGCCAGCGGCACCTTCGGCCAGGGCGATAAACGCGGCCTCGCGGCACCGGAAACCGCCATCGGCGGTGCAGCTTGCGGCGCATTGGTACCTATGCTGACCCTCGGCGTACCGGGTTCGGGTACCACCGCGGTGATGATCGGCGCACTGTCGCTGTACAACATCACCCCAGGGCCACTGTTGTTCCAGCAACAACCGGACATCGTCTGGGGCCTGATCGCTTCGTTGTTCGTCGCCAACGTCATGCTGGTGATCCTCAATATCCCGATGATCCGCATCTTCACCCGCATTCTCGCGGTGCCGAACTGGGCACTGGTGCCGGTGATCGCGATCATTACCGGGATCGGTGTTTACGCCGTACACGCGACGACCTTCGACCTGTTCCTGATGATCGGCATCGGTATCTTCGGCTACATCCTGCGCAAGCTGGACTTCCCGTTGTCACCGGTCCTGCTGGGTTTCATCCTCGGCGGCTTGATGGAACAGAACCTGCGTCGCGCACTGTCGATTTCCAATGGCGCACTGGAGATCCTCTGGTCGAGCCCCATCACCTTCGGTTGCTGGGTACTGACTGCAATCATGTTGCTGATGCCGATCCTGCGCATCTGGCGCAAACGCTCCGCGGCGCGGCGTGCTATCGCCGATGTCTGATCGGCCCTTCAAAAGCTGGTGGGGAACACCGCTGGTCGGGCTGCTTGGCGGGTATCTCGCCAGCCAGATCGGCTGGCCGCTGCCATGGATGGTCGGCTCGTTGCTGGCGATCATCCTGGTGCGCTGCCTGACACCCTGGCAATTGGCGGAAATCCCTGGCGGGCGTAAATGCGGCCAGTGGATTGTCGGAATCGGCATCGGCCTGCACTTCACCCCAGTGGTGATCGAGCAGGTCATGAGCCACTTTGGCCTGATCTTCTTCGGGGCGCTGGTCACCAGCCTGTCGGCGGTGGTCGGAGTCTGGTTGCTGCGGCGCACCGGCGAAGATCGCGCCACCGCATTTTTCTCCAGCATGCCGGGCGGTTCCGGTGAAATGGTCAACCTTGGCGCACGCAATGGCGCCGTGCTCAGTCGCGTCGCGGCAGGGCAAAGTCTTCGGGTGCTGGCGGTAGTGCTGTGTGTGCCGGCAGCGTTCAAATACCTTCTCGGCGAAGGTGTTCCTTTACAGCATCCTGCGAGCGTCGATTGGCGTTGGCTGGCGCTGCTGTTCCCGGCGGGCGCCCTGCTCGCCTGGATCTGGCAACGTTTGCGGCAACCCAACCCTTGGCTGTTCGGCCCTTTGCTGGTGAGTGCTGCGGTGAGCATTGGCTGGGATTTGCATATCGGCCTGCCCCATGGCGGCAGTCAGATCGGTCAATGGTTGATCGGTAGCGGCCTGGGCTGCCACTTCAATCGGCAGTTCTTTCGTCGCGCACCGTCGTTCATGGGCCGGACTCTGATCGGCACGGCGCTGACCATGCTGATCGCTACGCTGGCGGCGCTGGGGTTGAGTGCGCTGACCCAACTGGACCTGCGTTCACTGACCCTGGGCATGATGCCCGGCGGCATCGCGGAAATGAGCCTGACCGCTGAAACCTTGCAACTGTCGGTGCCTTTGGTCACAGCGATGCAGGTGATGCGGTTGCTGTTTGTGCTGTTTCTGGCGGAGCCGTTGTTCAGGTATTGGAACCGGTTGCCGGAGTCGACCTGATAGACCGAGTGGCCCTCAATCGCGAGCAGGCTCGCTCCCACAATGATTTTGTGAACACTGAAGATCAAATGTGGGAGCGAGCTTGCTCGCGATGCTTTTCAGACTGGCGGTAACCGCCACTCGATCGGCGTCTCGCCATTCTGTTCAAGAAACTTGTTGGCGCGGCTGAAGTGCCCGCAACCGAGAAATCCGCGATAGGCGGACAGCGGCGATGGGTGCACCGAGGTCAGCACCAGGTGCTTGGTGGCGTCAATCAGTTTCTGTTTGCTCTGCGCATGAGCGCCCCACAGCAAAAACACCAGATGGGGCTGATGTTCGCTGACCACCTCGATAATCCGATCGGTAAAATACTGCCAGCCCTTGCCCGCATGGGCGTTGGCATTGGCCCGCTCCACGGTCATGGTGGTGTTGAGCATCAACACGCCCTGGTCGGCCCAGCTTTGCAGGTAACCGTGGTTCGGGATGTCGATGTTCAGGTCGCGCTTCAACTCTTTATAGATGTTCACCAGCGACGGTGGCGCCGGTACACCCGGTTGCACCGAGAAGCACAAGCCATGGGCCTGACCCGGGCCGTGGTAGGGGTCCTGGCCGAGAATCACCACTTTGACCTTGTCCAGCGGCGTCGAGTTGAGGGCGTTGAAGATCATCGGCCCCGGCGGATAGATTTCCTTGCCGGCAGCGTTTTCCTGCCGCAGAAACTCGCGTAACTCAGCCATGTAAGGCTGGTCGAATTCGGCACGCAGTGCTTCCTTCCAGCTCGGTTCGAGTTTGATACGGTCTTCAGCAGTCATGGTTACACCCGAGATTTCAATGGGGCGAACCCTAGGAAAGCCCACCGCGCTTGTCAATTGATCTGACACAGATCCAGCACTTTCTCATACAGCGATCATACTGAACGTTCAATTCAGTCATCGAGGTCAAAATGAATCTGCACTTCGAAGAACTCACCGGCACGGACGGCGCACGCATCGGCATCGCCAGCCTGGATGCCGAAAAATCCCTGAACGCCCTCTCGCTGCCAATGATCAGAGCCTTGAGCGATCAACTGGAAGCCTGGGCCAAAGAGCCGCAGATTGTCTGCGTGCTGTTGCGCGGTAACGGCGCCAAGGCATTTTGTGCCGGTGGTGAGGTGCGCAGCCTGGTAGACGCCTGTCGAGCCCATCCCGGTGAAGTGCCGCCCTTGGCTGCGCAATTTTTCTCGGCGGAATATCACCTTGATTTTCGCTTGCACACCTACCCTAAACCGCTGATCTGCTGGGGCCACGGTTACGTCCTCGGTGGCGGCCTGGGGTTGCTGCAAGGCGCGAGCATCCGCATCGTCACTCCGAGCAGCCGCCTGGCCATGCCCGAAATCAGTATCGGCCTGTACCCGGATGTTGGCGCCAGTTGGTTTCTCTCGCGATTGCCCGGCAAGCTTGGTTTGTTTCTCGGTTTGACCGGCGCGCAGATGAACGCACGCGACGCCATTGATCTGGACCTGGCTGACCGCTTCTTGCTCGATGAACAGCAGGAAGAACTCATCGAAGGTCTGCTGCAACTGAACTGGCAAGAACAAACGCCGATGCAGCTCAACAGCCTGCTCAAGGCCTTGCAGCAAGAGGCCGTCGGGCAAATGCCCGAGGCCCAATGGTTGCCGCGACGCCAGCAGATTGATGAGTGGCTGGATGTCAGCGATGTGCTCTGTGCCTGGCGAGCCATCAGTCTGTTGCGCGATCACCATGACTTGCTGCTGGCCCGCGCGGCGAAAACCCTGCACGAAGGCTGCCCGCTGACCGCCCATCTGGTCTGGGAGCAGATCCAGCGTGCTCGGCACCTGTCATTGGCCGAGGTATTCCAGATGGAATACACCATGAGCCTGAACTGCTGCCGTCACCCGGAATTCAGCGAAGGTGTTCGTGCCCGCTTGATCGACAAGGACAACAAGCCGCGCTGGCATTGGCCGGACATCAATACGATCCCTGAGGCGGTGATCCAGGCGCATTTTCATAAGGTCTGGGAAGGTCGACATCCACTGGCGGATTTGTCGGGTTACTGACATGTCAGGCGTAAAAAAAGCGGCGCTGAATGCGCCGCTTGTTCGTTGCAGGGCTTAACGGTGGCCGTCCCAACTGCGGCGGCCATCGCGACCATCACGGTCACCATGTCTGTCGTGATCACGCCCGTCACGATGCCCCCGATCATCCCATTCCCGACGGCCATGGCCAACCTCTTCGCGATGCCCCCAGCCATGGCGGTCGCGGTCATCCCAGCCACGGTTCTGGTAAACGCGGTACTCGACTCGCGGTGCTGCCTGGTAATAACGCGGCTGGGCTTGGTAATAACGCGGCGCTGGCTCGTAGTAGCGCGGCGACGAATAGTAACGCGCAGGCGGGGAGTAATAAGGTCCACCTCCGTAGTAATAAGCTGGCGCCGGCGAGGTATAGACCTCAGAGCGGTAATTACCGGGACCTTCGTCGTAATAGGGTACACAGGCAGAAAGCGTCAAACCCAATGAAGCGATGAGAAGAAGTCGACGATACATGGCGGCCTCCTGGACCGCGAATGAGCCATACCAGCGACGCTGGTCGGCGGCAGCCAATTCATCTGACTGACGAAACATCTGACAGCAAAATCGGAATCTGGTGCGATTTTGAAACACATTGAAACAAGTAACAGATAACGCTTCTCGACCACCGATCAGCCAGCATAAAAAACGGCGCGTCCTTCATCAGAAAGCGCCGCCAACGGAGAAACTGAAAAGCGATCAATCCGGTTCGTCTCACCACGCTTTAATGGTGCCCGTGATAGTAGCCACCGTGATAACGCCCCCCATGACCACCGTAGTAATAGGGGTAGTAGCCGCCGTAGTAATAAGGCCAGAAGCCGCCATAAAAGCGAGGGCCGTAGTAGTAATAACCGCCGTAGTAATAAGGCGAGTAGTAACCACCGTAGTAATAAGGTGCTGGCGCGGTGTACACCGCAGAACCGTAATAGCCAGGTTCCACGTAGTAGTAACAGGCAGAAAGACTCAAACCCAGCAACGCACCAAGCAAGATTCGACGATACATGGCGGCCTCCTGGACCGCAGGCAGCACAGACCAGCAACGCTGGTCGGCGTCAGTCGGAACACTGAGTGGCTGACACCTATTAAGACTCTGAAACAACCGCCAAGTGCCTCGCCGCGCACTACTTCAGATCAGTGGCCGGTACGCCCGACGCTCAAAAAAACACGTCCCAACGCGGTGCACTTACGCACCATGACAAGGCAAAACCTGCGCTCAGCCACCCAACAATTTTCCAGAATGCCCGAGGCAGAGCCCTTGACCAGACTTGGCACGGCTCTCGCTTTAGCAAGCCTGTGCAGGAGTCATCACAGGTTCGCGGCACCACAATTTGCAATGGCTGACTAGGGTTCCGGCTCGCGAAAGCGAGTGACTGGTCCGAGAGTTGGCGACCTCCAGTTGAGGTTACACGGCGGGACAAAAGCCCGGGAGACAAGCCACCGTTCGCGGTGCCGCGTTGCTCCTGTCCGCCCCCTTGTTCAACTGGAGAACCACCCATGTCCCAGCTTCGCATCCCTGCTCTGCTCGCCGCTGCGTTCGCAGCACTCGTCAGCTTCTCGACCCAGGCCGCACAAAAAGACCACTTCCACGTCTGCTGGACCATCTACGCCGGCTGGATGCCTTGGGAGTACGCAGGCAGCCAGGGCATCATCGACAAATGGGCGAAGAAGTACGGCATCAGCATTGATGTGGTACAGCTCAACGACTACGTCGAATCGATCAACCAGTACACCGCCGGCCAATTCGACGGCTGCACCATGACCAACATGGATGCGCTGACCATTCCGGCAGCGGGCGGCGTCGACAGCACCGCACTCATCGTCAGCGACTTTTCCAATGGCAACGACGGCATCGTCATCAAGGGCGAAGGCAAAACCGTCGCTGACCTCAAAGGCATGAACGTCAATCTGGTGGAGCTCTCGGTGTCCCACTACCTGCTGGCACGCGCGCTGGACACGGCGGACCTCACCGAGAAAGACCTGAAAGTGGTCAACACTTCCGACGCCGACATCTCGGCCGCCTTCAACACTGACGTCGTCAAAGCCGTGACCACCTGGAACCCGATGCTCTCGGACATCAAGGCCAAACCCGGCGTGACCCAGGTGTTCGACTCCAGCAAGGTCCCCGGCGAAATCATGGACATGATGGTGGTCAACACCCAGACGCTCAAAGACAACCCGGCACTGGGCAAGGCGTTGACCGGCGCCTGGTTCGAAGTAGTGGCGTTGATGAACGCCAAGTCCGCCGCCAGCACCGCTGCGCTGGAACACATGGCCAAAACCTCGGGCACCGATCTGGCGGGTTTTCAGTCGCAACTGGACACCACCAAATTGTTCGCCACGCCCAAGGAAGCACTGGCATTCGCCACCAGCGAGCAACTGCCGAAAACCATGCGCAAGGTCGCGGAGTTCTCCTTCCAGCACGGGCTGCTCGGTGAAGGTGCCAAGGACACCAGCGCCGTCGGCATGGCCTTCGCCAATGGCGTGACCAGCGGCGACAAGGCCAACCTCAAGCTGCACTTCGACCCGAGCTACGTGCAGATGGCCGCCGACGCCAAGCTGTAAGAGGACACGGCCATGCGCCTGATCAATCGCCACCCTGATCGCCCGAGTCGCCTGTTGCTGGTGCTCCTGCCCTTCGCGTTGGTGCTGTTTGCCTACTTCATGGGCTCGGCCGAACGACTGACGGACAACCCCAACGACAAGCTGCTGCCCAGCGCCGTGCAAATGAGCGACGCGGTCAAGCGCCTGGCGTTCACCGCCGACCCACGCACCGGCGAATACCTGCTCTGGCAGGACACCAGTGCCAGTCTTCAGCGGCTGGCCATCGGCCTCGGCATCAGCGCACTGGCCGGGCTCTGCCTGGGGATTGCCGCCGGCTCGCTGCCATTGTTCGGTACGCCGTTGTCACCGCTGCTGACGGTGTTGTCGATGGTGCCACCGCTGGCGATCCTGCCGATTCTGTTCATCGTTTTTGGCTTGGGCGAATTGTCCAAGGTGATGCTGATCGTGATCGGCATCACACCGGCTCTGGCTCGTGATCTGGAACAGCGCGCTCGGGAAATTCCCGTCGAGTTGCTGATCAAGGCGCAGACCCTCGGTGCCTCGACCTGGACCGTAATCCTGCGGGTGGTACTGCCGCAATTGCTGCCGCGCCTGTTGATTTCCCTGCGGCTGATGCTCGGTTCGGCGTGGCTGTTTCTGATCGCCGCCGAAGCCATCGCCTCCACCGACGGCCTGGGTTACCGGATCTTCCTGGTGCGCCGCTACCTGGCGATGGACGTGATCCTGCCTTACGTGGTCTGGATCACCCTGCTGGCCTGGCTGATGGACTGGGGTCTCAAGCGTCTCACCCACCGGGCTTTCCCTTGGTATGAGGGGGCGCGGGCATGAGCTTTATCACGGTGAAAAACGTCTGGCAGCAATATGCCGATCAGGTGGTGCTCGAAGGGCTCAACCTGCACGTCAACGAGGGTGAGTTCTGCACGCTGGTGGGCGCCTCGGGTTGCGGCAAATCGACCTTTTTGCGGCTGCTGCTGGGCCAGGAAAAAGCCAGTCGTGGCGAGATCCTGCTCGACGGCCAGCCGCTGGCCAGCGAACCGGATGCCAGCCGTGGCGTGGTGTTCCAACGCTACTCGGTATTCCCGCACCTGACAGTGTTGGACAACGTCGTCCTCGGTCTCGAACTGCCGCGCTCGCCGCTGCTCGGACGGTTGTTCGGCGGTGCCAGGCGCGAGGCTCGCGAACAGGCCTCGGTGCTGCTGAAAAAAGTCGGCCTCGGCCACGCGCTGGACAAGTACCCGGCGCAGCTTTCCGGCGGCATGCAGCAACGGTTGGCCATCGCCCAGGCACTGATCATGAAGCCCCGAGTATTGCTGCTCGACGAACCGTTCGGCGCCCTCGACCCAGGCATTCGCAAGGACATGCACAGCCTGCTGCTGGAACTGTGGCGCGAAACGCAACTGACGGTGTTCATGGTCACCCACGACCTGTCCGAAGGTTTCAGCCTCGGCACGCGCCTGCTGGTGTTCGACAAGGTCCGCCACGACCCGCACGCCCCCGGCGCCTATGGCGCGCGCATCACTTACGACATCCCTTTGAACAGCGACCGCCGCGCCACTCGTGCCGCCGTCGACGCCCTGCCGGCAGCGCTGGCGGGCACGCTTCGTATCGCTTAGAGGATTTTGCACATGACAGATTCGACCCAACTGTTCCCGCCCTTCGCCGAAGAAATGCTCCCCGGAGGCGGCCATAGGTCATTCGTTCTGAAACGCGGCCAATTGCTGCGCCTGACCGACCTGCGCGGCGGTGCCAACGTCAGCCTTACGCTGCTCAACGCCAATGAAAGAACTGAGCGCCTGAACCTGCCCGACAGCCTCAAATGCCAACACACCGCCAAGCTCACCGCCGGCCATTGCCTGTACTCGGATATGGGCCGGGTGCTTGCGGCAATCACCGCCGACACCTGTGGCTGGAGCGACAGCATCGGCGGTGTGCTCTGCGCTGCGGAGGTGGCAGAAAAATACGGCCAAGGACGTTTTCAGGAATTGCGCAACGGCTTCTACCGTAACGGCACCGATAACCTGCTGGTGGAACTGGGCAAATGGGGATTGGGGATCTGCGACTTGTTGATGACCCTCAACCTGTTCAGTCGGGTCAACGTCGATGACGCCGGGCGTTTGTACTTTATCGAAGGCAACTCCAAGGCCGGCGACTACATCGAACTCTATGCGCCGATGGACACACTGGTAGTGCTCACTGCCCTGCAACACCCGATGGACCCATCGCCCGAGTACGCGCCCAAACCGCTCAAGCTCAGCTGGATGAACGCCGACGCCAGTGTCGCCGAACACTGCCGTACCTCGCGCCCGGAGAACGAGCGCGGCTTCATCAACACCGACCGTTTGTTCGCCTGAGGACTCCTGCCATGTCACTCGCCATCGCTACCGCTCAACAACTGCCTGAAACAGCGGTCTACCGCGCCACCATCCCGTCCGGTGAACCCTGGCTGATGGAGGTCAAGGCCGGCCAGACCCTGCGCATCCTCGATCTTGAAGGCAATCAGGCAGTCGACACTTTGTTCTACAGCCTGAAAAACCCCAAGGAACGCTACGACGTGCAGCGCACTCTGCGCCGGCAAAACAGCGTCTACCTGAGCACCGGCAGCGTGCTCTATTCCAACCTGGGCCAGCCAATGTTGACCATCATCGCCGACACCTGCAGACGCCACGACACCCTCGGCGGCGCCTGCGCCCAAGAGAGCAACACCGTGCGTTACGCGTTGGAAAAGCGCTACATGCACAGCTGCCGTGACAACTACCTGCGCGCCTGCGCTCACGACGGACGGTTGGGCAAGGGCGACATCGGACCGAACATCAACTTCTTCATGAACGTGCCGGTTACCGCCGACGGCGGCCTGACCTTCGAAGACGGTATCTCGGCGCCCGGCAAGTACGTCGACCTGCGCGCGGAGATGGATGTGATCGTGCTGATCTCCAACTGCCCCCAACTGAACAACCCGTGCAACGCCTACAACCCGACCCCTGCGGAGCTTCTGATATGGAACTGAAACTCGCTCGCCTGCGCCGCTGGTTGTTTGTCCTGTGCCAGAGCCGATCGAGCCAGTGCCTGAAACACCGTCCGTAGGAGCTGCCGAAGGCTGCGATCTTTTAGGGGGGCACTAAGCCCTCAAGAGCAAGATCAAGAGATCGCAGGCTGCGCCAGCTTCTACGGGGGCAGCATCAACTTCTGTCACCCGGGACGGCCCTGGTGCATTTCGAAAAACTGCGGGACGGCCCGCATCCCAGGTCGGGGCTGAGCGAGCTCGGCCCGCAGGGGTTATGCCATGTTCGAAAAACTCTTGATCGCCAACCGTGGCGCCATTGCCTGTCGCATTCTGCGGACCCTGCGCGAATTGCAGGTCAAGGGCGTTGCCGTGTACTCCGAAGCCGACGCCGCAAGCTTGCATATTCTGCATGCTGATGAGGCCCATAGCCTGGGCGAAGGTGCGGCATCCGGCACGTATCTGGCCGTGGAAAAAATCCTCGCTATCGCCAAAACCAGCGGCGCCACGGCGATCCATCCTGGCTACGGGTTTCTCTCGGAGAACGCTGCGTTCGCCGAAGCCTGCGAAGCCGCCGGGATTGCTTTCGTCGGCCCGACACCCGAGCAGCTGCGAGTGTTCGGCCTCAAACACACCGCCCGAGCCCTGGCCAAACAGCACGGCGTGCCGATGCTCGAAGGCACCGGACTGCTCGACAGCCTCGACGCTGCGCTCGTCGCCGGTGAACAGGTCGGCTACCCGGTGATGCTCAAAAGTACCGCCGGCGGGGGCGGTATCGGCATGCGCGTATGCCGCAGCGCCGATGAGTTGAGCGAATCCTTCGAGGCGGTAAAACGCCTGGGGCAGAACAACTTCAGCGACGCCGGGGTGTTCATCGAGAAGTATATCCAGCGCGCTCGCCACCTCGAAGTGCAGGTGTTCGGCGATGGCCAGGGCGAGGTGATCGCCCTCGGTGTACGCGACTGCTCGGTGCAGCGGCGCAATCAGAAAGTCCTCGAAGAAACCCCCGCACCGAATCTGCCCGACGGCATGGCCGATGAGCTGTGCGTGGCGGCGATCAAACTGGCGAAAGCGGTGAATTACCGCAGCGCCGGCACCGTGGAATTCGTCTTCGACAGCGAAGCCCAGCGCTTCTACTTCCTTGAAGTGAACACCCGTTTGCAAGTGGAGCACGGTGTTACCGAGCAAGTCTGGGGCGTCGATCTGGTGCGCTGGATGGTACAACTGGCGGCCGGTGATCTACCGCCCTTGAGCGAGTTGATTCAAGGTCTGAAACCTTGCGGTCACGCGATTCAGGCACGGTTGTATGCTGAGGATCCGGGTCGGGACTTTCAGCCGAGCCCCGGGCTTTTGACTGCGGTGAACTTCCCCGCCGCCGACGGTAAACAGCTGCGCATCGACACCTGGGTCGAGGCCGGTTGCGAGATCCCGCCGTACTTCGACCCAATGATCGCCAAGCTCATCAGTTGGGCGCCTGGCCGCGAAGAGGCCTGCACCGATCTGCATCAAGCACTCGGCAACAGTCTGCTGTATGGCGTCGAAACCAACCGCGATTACCTGCGGCAAATTTTACTCGATGCACCCTTCGCCAGCGGCCAGCCGTGGACCCGTTGCCTGGAAGGATTGGTCTATCAAACCAACACCTTTGAAGTGCTCAGTGCCGGCACACAAACCAGTGTTCAGGATTACCCTGGCCGCCTCGGTTACTGGGCGGTCGGTGTGCCACCGTCGGGGCCGATGGACAGTCGTGCGTTGCGTTTGGGCAATCGCCTGCTGGGCAATAACCAAGGTGCAGCGGCGCTGGAGATCACCATGAGCGGGCCGCTGCTGCGATTCAATTGCGCGGCGGTGGTGGCGGTAACCGGAGCGGTGATTCCATTGACGTTGAACGGTCAATCGGTGCCGATGAACACCGCGTTGTTGATCCCGGCCGGTGCAACCCTGAGCCTCGGCACGATAGCCGGCGTCGGTGCGCGCAGCTACTTATGCCTGCGCGGCGGTCTGCAAGTGCCGGACTATCTGGGCAGCAAAAGCACCTTCACCCTCGGCCAGTTTGGTGGTCATGGCGGTCGCGCCTTGCGTGCCGGCGACGTGTTGCACCTGGCCCCGTTGAGGGACGACAGCGCCGGGCAAACTCTGCCCGCCGAGCAGGTGTTGCAGTTGCCGAACGTGCGGCAGATTCGGGTGATCTACGGCCCTCATGGCGCACCGGAATATTTCACCGAACGCTACATCGAGACCTTCTTCGCCACTCAATGGGAGGTCCACTTCAATTCCAGCCGGACCGGTGTGCGGCTGATCGGCCCGAAACCAGAGTGGGTTCGAGCAGACGGCGGTGAGGCGGGTTTGCACCCATCGAACATTCACGACAACCCTTATGCCATTGGCGCGGTGGACTTTACCGGCGACATGCCGGTGATCCTCGGCCCTGACGGTCCAAGCCTGGGTGGCTTCGTCTGCCCGGTGACGGTGATCGAAGCCGACCTGTGGCAACTCGGTCAGCTCAAGGCTGGCGACAAGGTGCAGTTCAGCCCGGTCGACCTGAGCACCGCTCGCTTGCTGGCCTTGAAATGGGATCAATGTGGGAGCGAGCTTGCTCGCGATGAGGCCAGATCAGGCACCGCATCAACTTCATCGCAGGCAAGCCCGCTCCCACAGGGGGGTGTGTCGCCAGTGGTGTTGGATATTGGTCAGGACGACACTCGGCTAGTCGCGAGACTGTCTGGCGACACACATTTGCTGCTGGAAATCGGCGCCCCTGAGTTGGATCTGGTGCTGCGCTTTCGCGCCCACGCCTTGATGCAAGCGCTCGAAGCCAAAGCCTTGCACGGGGTGATCGACCTGACGCCGGGCATCCGTTCCTTGCAAGTGCATTACCAGCCCGAGCAACTGCCGCTGGCCGATCTGCTGGGTATCGTCGCCGGAGAATGGGACGCCGTGTGCGCCACCAAAGACCTGCAAGTGCCCTCGCGCATCGTCCACTTGCCGCTGTCCTGGGACGACCCGGCGTGCCAGTTGGCGATTGAAAAATACATGACCACCGTGCGCAAGGATGCACCATGGTGCCCGAGCAATCTGGAGTTCATCCGGCGCATCAACGACCTGCCCAACCTCGATCAAGTGCAGCGCACAGTGTTCGATGCCAGCTATCTGGTGATGGGGCTGGGTGACGTTTACCTCGGTGCGCCGGTCGCCACCCCGCTCGACCCACGACATCGCCTGGTGACCACCAAGTACAACCCGGCGCGGACCTGGACCGCCGAAAACTCGGTGGGCATCGGTGGCGCCTACCTGTGCGTGTACGGCATGGAAGGCCCTGGCGGTTACCAGTTCGTCGGGCGCACGTTGCAGATGTGGAACCGCTATCGCGACATCGCGGCGTTCGACGGCAAACCCTGGCTGTTGCGCTTCTTCGACCAGATCCGTTTCTACCCGGTCAGCGCCGATGAGTTGCTGCGCATTCGCCGCGACTTCCCGCTGGGTCGCTTCGAACTGAACATCGAACACAGCCAACTGAACCTCGCCGACTACCAGGCCTTCCTTGCTCAAGAAGCCGAGAACATCACGGCATTCCGCAAACAGCAACAAGGCGCTTTCAACGCCGAACGCGAACGCTGGATCGCCAGCGGCCAGGCACACTTCGACAGCGAAGAAGTCGTTTCTGAACCGGCCGAAAACGCGTTCCTGGAAGACGGCCAACAGAGCGTCGACAGCCACATCGCCGGCAACCTCTGGCAGGTTCAGGTGCAGACCGGCAGCCGTGTCGCCGCCGGTGATGTGCTGGTGATTCTGGAGTCGATGAAGATGGAAATTCCGCTGCTCGCGCCCATCGCCGGTGTGGTCCGGGAAATCCGTGTGCAACCCGGTTCGGCGGTGCGCGCCGGGCAGCGGGTCGTGGTGCTGGAACTCGACTGAATTCATTCAAACAAGGATTTGAGCCATGAACATCACTCTGCAACTCGACGCTCTGCGCGCCACTTACCGTGCCGGCAGCACCACACCTCGGCAACTGCTGCTGGGCCTGCGGGAAAAAGCCGCCGCGCTGAACCCCGACTATCACCTGTTCATTCATCTGCTCAGCGTCGCGGAACTGGAACCCTACCTCGCCGCACTGGACGGCCGCGACATCGACAGCCTGCCGCTGTACGGCGTGCCGTTCGCGATCAAGGACAACATCGACCTGGCGGGCATTCCCACCACGGCGGCGTGCCCGGCGTTTGCCTATGTGCCCGGGCGTTCGGCGACCATCGTCGAGCAGTTGCTGGCCCTCGGCGCCATTCCATTGGGCAAGACCAACCTCGACCAATTCGCCACCGGCCTCAACGGCAGTCGCTCGCCCTATGGCGCTTGCCCCAACAGCGTGTTGCCGAAGTACCCGTCAGGTGGTTCCAGCGCAGGCTCGTCCCTGGCCGTGGCATTGGGTGTAGCGAGCTTTGCTCTGGGCACCGACACCGCCGGTTCCGGGCGCGTACCGGCTGCGTTGAACAACCTGGTCGGCTTGAAGGCCAGCAAAGGCCTTATTTCCACGGCAGGTGTGGTTCCGGCCTGTCGCACGCTGGACTGCGTCACGACTTTCACCGCCACCGCCGGTGAAGCCAGCCAACTACTGGCGCTGACTGCAAAACTCGATCCGCGTGACGAGTACAGCCGTAGTAATCCATTGTGGAACGACGGCTCCGCGTTCGGTGCTGTGCGGCCGTTTCGCTTCGGCGTACCACGCGCTCGGGACCTGGAGTTTTTTGGCTGTGCCGAAGGTCCGCTGCTGTTCGGCGACGCCATCGATCAGCTCATGGCGTTGGGCGGCGAAGCGGTGGAGTTCGATCTATCGCCATTCCTCGACGCGGCGCGCTTGCTCTACGAAGGGCCGTGGGTCGCCGAGCGCTACAGCGTCGCCGGTGAATTGATGGAGCAACATCCCGAAGCCGTGTTGCCGGTGATTCGTGCGGTGCTGGCCAAAGCACCCGCGGTGGATGGGGTGCAAACCTTCCGCGCGCACTACCGCCTGCAAACCTTGAAAGCACTTTGCGACAAAGCCATGGCCGACGTCGATTGCGTGCTCACACCGACCATCGGCCGTCCGATGACCCTCGCTGAACTGTACGCTGAACCCGTGCTGCGCAACTCCGAACTCGGCTACTACACCAACTTCATGAACCTGCTCGATTACGCGGCAGTCGCGGTGCCCAGCGGCTTCATGGGCAATGGTTTGCCGTGGGGCGTGACGTTGTTCGGCCGGGTATTCACCGATCAATATCTGCTGAGTCTGGCGGATGGGTTGCAACGGCAACAGGGTTCGACCTCGACAGCCCCGATCAACCCGGCGCGAAATGATCGGGCGCGGCTGGTGGTATGTGGCGCGCACCTGGATGGTCTGGCGTTGAACGGGCAACTCAAGCAGCGCGGTGGACGGCTGATTGAAACCACCCACAGTTCGGCGGATTACCGACTCTACGCGCTGGCCGGTGGCCCACCGTTTCGCCCCGGCATGCTGCGGGTGAGCGAAGGCGGCGTGGCGATTGCGGTGGAAGTCTGGGAGTTGCCGAGCAGCGAGCTGGGCTCGTTCCTGACCGGGATACCTGCCCCATTGGGTCTGGGCAAGGTGCAACTGGCGGACGGACGTTGGGAGAGCGGGTTTATCTGCGAGCCGTATGGGTTGGAGGGGGCAACGGATATCAGTGATTTAGGCGGGTGGCGGGAATATCTGAAAAACCACTGATTAAACGCATACCGCACTCGTAGCTGCCCAAACCTGCTGTCGCGCGCCGACCATGTGATGTACCGTGCCAAACAAACCGACCGTCACCGGACCTGCACAGAAATGCCTCACTCCAGCCATGAATAAACCTGACCTCTGCCCGGCCTGCGGCACCCGCAACGATTGCAGCCTGGCCGACCCGCGAACCGCCGACCAGGCCTGCTGGTGCTATGGCGTAAGCATCGACCCGGCGGTGCTTCTGGCGCTGCCCGCCGAACTGCGCGACCAGTCGTGCCTGTGCCCGCGCTGTGCTCAGGTCGAGTCGCAGCTGCAAGCAGCCTGCTAGCCTATCGAGTAAGATGCGCGCCCTTTCCCACTCTGCCGACCGTCATGCGCGTTGACCGTTTCCTCAGCAACCTGCCCCGCTACAACCGTAAACAGGTGCGTCTGCTGTTGGTCGAACGGCGGATCAAGGTCGACGGGCAGATCGTCAGTGACCCGCACTTCGAAGTGCGCGAGTTCAGCCGTGTCGAGTGCGACGATGAAGTGCTGCAAGCCGGCAAACCACCGCGCTACTTCATGCTGCACAAACCACCAGGCTGCGTCAGCGCCACTCGCGACCCGGAGCACCCGACCGTCCTCGACCTGATCCTTGAACCCGACAAGGACGACCTGCACATCGCCGGGCGACTGGACTTCAACACCACCGGGCTGATGCTGATCACCAACGATGGTTCCTGGTCGCGGCGCCTGACCCAACCGCAGACCAAACTGCCGAAGGTCTACTACGTCGAAACCGAACAACCCATCACCGATGAATACGCACAGACCTTCGCCCAAGGCCTGTACTTCGCCTTTGAAGACCTCACTACCCAGCCCGCCGAACTGGTTGTGCTGGGCGAAAAATGTGCGCGGTTGAGCATCATCGAGGGCCGTTATCATCAAGTGAAACGGATGTTCGGCCACTTCGATAACAAGGTCTTGCGCCTGCACCGTGAGCGAATGGGGTCACTGGAACTCGATGAAGCATTGAGACCGGGCGAATACCGCCCACTCAGCGACAAAGAAATCCAGCTGATCTGAAGCAAGCGACCGCTGAGCAGAAGTTGTCGAACAATTTACTAACAGCACTTGCGCGATCGCCCCTCCCCTGCTTGAATCAGGACGTCGGCCCAAATGTGACCGGCAAGTCATAACATACTTCTAAGAAACTTTTTGTCGGCAGAGAGCCTCGCAGATTTCACCTCTCCCGACAGACTGCCCGCCAATAACAATACCCGTCGACCAGCCTTCACCGGATCGACATGGGCTCAAAAAATTCCAGGCGTATGCCTACCTGTCACAAAGCTCGTGCAATCTCATTGCGCGCATACCCGCTTGCCAGGAGTCTTATGACATGAGGCCAGAAATCGCTGTGCTGGATATACAAGGTCAGTACCGGGTTTACACGGAGTTCTATCGCGCAGACGCCGCAGAGAAGACCATTATTCTGGTCAACGGCTCGATGGCCACCACTGCATCGTTTGCACAAACCGTGAAAAACCTGCACCCGCAATTCAACGTTGTGCTGTACGACCAGCCCTACGCGGGCAAGTCAAAAGCCCACAATCGGCACGAGAAAATGCTCACCAAGGAAGTCGAAGGGCAGATCCTCCTTGAGCTGATCGACCATTTCGCCGCGGAACACGTGATGTCATTCTCGTGGGGTGGCGCAGCCACGATGATCGCTCTGGCGCAGCGCCCGCGCCGGATCGAGAAAGCTGTGATCAGCTCGTTCTCGCCGGTAGTCAACGAGCACATGCGCGATTATCTGGAGCGCGGTGTCGACTACCTCGGCAAGCTCGATGGCGACCGCGTCGGCCACCTGGTCAACAACACCATCGGCAAACACCTGCCATCGTTGTTCAAACGCTTCAACTATCGCCACGTCAGCACCTTGGCCGAACACGAATACGGGCAAATGCACTTTCACATCAGCAGCGTGCTCAACAGCGACCGCCTGTGCTACCTCAAGGCCGCCAAGCAAATCGACGTGCCGGTGCTGTTCATGAACGGTGAATGGGACGAATACACCGCCGCCAGCGATGCCCACCTGTTCGCCAGTCATGTGCAACACAGCACGTTCAGCACCATCCGGGCCACCGGGCACTTTCTCGACATGGAGCACAAAGCCGCCTGCCGAGACAGCCGCCATGCGCTGATGGGGTTCCTGAAACCGGCCCACCATGAAG
Organism: Pseudomonas sp. GW822-FHT06B12; assembly: GCF_058799675.1. Classification (NCBI taxonomy): domain Bacteria; kingdom Pseudomonadati; phylum Pseudomonadota; class Gammaproteobacteria; order Pseudomonadales; family Pseudomonadaceae; genus Pseudomonas; species Pseudomonas sp. GW822-FHT06B12. Next base: position 79,646 of record NZ_JBXALR010000014.1, on the reverse strand, counting down.
GCCGAACGCGTTCCCACTTCACCCAGGACCACCATGCATTGGCCATTTGAAACTGCGTCCTCGCGAGCAACCTCGTCTGCCTGACTACACGCATTACCTGCAGGAACGAGGCTTGCCCGCGACAGACCGCAACACGGTTTCAAACCCTGTGTACCGCCGCCATCGCCAGCGCTGAACCCAGCTACCGACGAGGCATGCCCCTGCCCGTCCGAACCTGAAAAAACCCACGTAAACACAGATCCGCCAAAGAAAAACTTCAAATCTCCGGCCACATCTGGTACAAAGTCAGCCGCTCTGAGCGGGTGTCGTATAATGGCATTACTCCAGCTTCCCAAGCTGATAACGAGGGTTCGATTCCCTTCACCCGCTCCAATCAGATTTCAGTCTCACGTCATTTTTAGACGGGGGATGCAGGTAAAGAAAAAACCGGCCTTGATGGCCGGTTTTTTTATGTCTGGGGTTTGGTGGAATCGGGCTCTGAGGCATCCCCACACTTTCGTCCGTTGTCCGCTGATCGATGAGTAAGTGCTCTCGGGCGTTAGCGACTACCCTGAAGTCTGTTAGCGTTTTTTTCTAAAAACACGGATTTATTATCAAATTTCATCAAGCGTTAACATTTTCATATCCGCGAAAATTAGCGTTTTCGCATATGATCGATGTTCTGTTAGCGTTTTTATTGCCCCAGTAAAGGATTTCGTCAATGCAAGTCGGTTTCAAGACCCTCGCAAACCGTTACGACATCGCACTGGCACAGCCCCTACGAGTCGACTCGATGATCGGCACTGTACGTGTCAGTCGCGAAAGTGACGGAAATGTGGAGAACCGGTATCCGGCAAGCTATCGGCCCGCAGACGATTTCGCAGGACATTTCGAATTCGGCCTCAAGTACGAAGAGATCCATCTCGAGTTCTTCGCCCGCCTGTTTGCCGCCATAGGTCCGCAGCCTATCGAAGACTGGTGTCGACGGGAGCCATTCGGCCAGTATGCCCGCCGCACGGGATTCCTCTACGAATGGCTGACAGGGCAACGTCTGGATGTGCCAGACGTGACCAATGGCGGTTATGTTGATGCACTTTCGCCACAAGATTACCTGACTCGTCACAAGGCACTGCGAACACGGCGTTGGCGAGTCAATAACAATCTGCCGGGGACGGCTGAGTTCTGCCCCTTGGTTCGTCGTACAGCAGCAGTGCAGGACGCTCTGCGATTCGATCTACGCAAGGCATTGGATGAGTTGGATCAGGCCTTTGGTGCCGACATCCTGATGCGTACGGCAAGTTGGCTGACGTTCAAGGAATCACGCGCGAGCTTTCTCATCGAAAAGGAAGCCGACCAGGCCGATCGCATCCGGCGGTTTGCCCATGTCATTGGCCAGTACTGCGGTCATATCGAAGACCCGTTGAGCAACGACAGCCTGCAGTCCCTGCAAGCTGGCATTCTGGGGCGGGATGCTATCGGACTGGGCTTGCGGCGCTCTCCTGTGTTTGTGGGACAAGCCACGATGCACGAGGACATCGTGCATTACATTGCCCCACATTTCGCGGATCTCGCTCAGCTATTGGCAGGACTCAAGGAGTTTGAAGTCGCAACTCGAGGTGCGGAGTCTGTGGCACGTGCCGCTGTGTTGGCATTTGGCTTTGTGTACATCCATCCCATGCGCGATGGCAATGGCCGGATTCATCGCTTCCTGATCAACGACACCCTTATTCGGGATAAGGCCGTGCCCGACGGCGTGATACTGCCGGTGTCAGCCACAATCACAAGTTCGATCGACTTCAGGGCCGGCTACGACCGTACGCTCGAAGTGTTCTCGCGACCGTTCATGCGACGTTACGCAGCGGCCTATCGGTTCGGCGAACTCGTGACCTATGAGGACGGGACTCGCAGCAACTTCATCTTCGATGAATACGAGGACGCGTGCTTTGCCTGGCGCTATCTCGATCTGACCGAACACGTCCTGTACACCGCACGTGTCGTCGAGCACACGATTCGAAAGGAAATGGCGGATGAAGCCAGAGTACTGGTGATCTTTCAGCGAGCTCAGGACCGGCTGAAAGAAGTACTGGAGATGCCAGACCAGGATGCGAACCGCATCATCCGCTCCATCAAAGAGAACGGCTGGGTGGTGTCCGGCAAGCTAAAGAAAGGGTACCCGCAGCTTGAAGATGAGCGCATGGCAGAACGCGTAGTGGAGGCCGTGCGTTCTGCGTTTGAGGATCGTGAGATGGGGGACGGCGAAGAGTGATTTTCGGTGGATCAGGATAAGGCGCAGGGGGATTGGGAAAAAACCGCCTTGATGGCTTTTTATTTATGCCTGGGATTTGGTCGAGTCATGATCGACCTGGCTATTCACTGATAAATAAATCCGTCACCTTTTTAAGTAGCCACTACTGCGGGTGAGCGACTGGTTGACCGTGAGGGCTTGCAGACCTACTTGGACGATTACAACCAAAAGCTGATTGAGGTGTTCCAGGCTTAGTCGGAGGAAGAACAGGCGGTCTAACCGTCGCTCACAACTCTTGAGCGTATGACCTTCGCGCTGCCGCAGTAATAATTGATCAAGAACCGGCTTCAACTTGCGACCGTATCGATCACCACGCCCCAGAGCGGGCGATCGATACGGGGGACACAGGAAAGCTAGTCTCTCAAGGGGAAGAAGCCATATCGGCCATGGCCCCGGTTTTTCGTGAAATGCTGATAATTCAGCGCGGGGATTACGGACATACTAGGCTCTTGGTTCTCGAAAATTATGATTTGAGAGTCTTTAAAGCTGTCCGCAATATCTCGATAGAAGGCGTAGATGAGGTCACTGGAGACTTCGTCGCGCTCGTCATCTGGCAATTCGTCCCCCTCCTTGTAAGTAGTCAGTGGCGAGTCCAGTACAACGAAGCCAGGATGTCGACCAGAGAGCTTCAACAGGTTCATCAATCCCAGGACAAATGCGGAGAACGCAACAGCACGATACCCCTTACCAAAATGGCCTCTGGCACTGCCACCGATGGTGATGTCCCTTGTTTTGAAATCGAACTCCACTGGAAGGTAATTCGGGAATCCCCAGCGGCCAAGGATCGACTGAATCTCAGAAACCAGCGGTTTCACGGCGTCCTCGAAGCTATCAGCGGTGTATCCGTCTTGCTCCTCAAGCAGGAGAAGGCCCAGCCGTTTCAACTCTTCGGTTAATTTGGCCTTAGCGGCCACTCGTTCATCCAGAGCAGCCAAATCATGCCTGATGCATGAGGAAAGCTCTTTGAGGTCACTCACGGCCTGCACTGATTCCTGGAGCTCTGAGGCTATCTGCTTCTCCAATGCAGCAATAGCGGCTTTCGAGGACTGCGCGCTGGAGGTGTTTCGTTCAATCGCCGCAGAAAGAGAGCCCTGGGCCTCCGAAAGCTCAAGGATATTCTTGGAGATGCGATCGAGTTCGAAGGAAACACCCTTCCGGATATCATCTACATCGGATGTACAGGTGTCAGAGTCGAAATTGTTCCCACAGGTGGGGCAAAGCACCGTATCGGCAGCATCAAGCAGAGTTGCCGCTTGCTCAATTCCAACAAGTCGCTGACGGTCTGACTCATATTTTTGGCCAAGCATGGTAAATCGGCTTAGGAGCGCCCTATCCTCAGATACTTTGACCTCGGCCACCTCTAGCTCGGAGATATGGCGTGCTTTCTGTTCAAAAAGACCATCACTGGATTCGAAAGCACTTTTCAATTCCGCTTCAGCCAAGCCCAGTCGAACCGTCACTTGGGTTTTGAACGAGTTTAGCCTTTGAAGCTCCTGAAGCTGAGCTCCGTCATCATATGGATAGAACTTAGTTACAACTTCTTCAACGGCATCTACCTTGTGTTTTAACAAAGCTTTTGACGCCAAATCTTTTTTCGCGCCTTTGACCGCAGAATCGTCCTGCCCTGTGAGCAGAAGTTTCAATATCGACTTCTCTTTGGTTTTCTCCGAGTTCTGGCCAGTACCCACGGGTGAATACTCAGCAACGATCCTAGACTCATCAATCAGCAGGGTCTTTTCAAAGTCCCGAAATGAAAAAGAGCTGCTATTCAGTGATTCGGCGCCTGAGAGCAGTAACTTCCCATCGAGTCCCATCCTCTGCAAAAAATGGCTGGATATAGTATCTGTTCTTTTCGCACTATGTTTTGCGCCAAGGGTCGAAACTACCCCTTTCTCATCGATTAGAGTTGCTTTCGCGTTTAATACAAATGGCCGCTCTAAGGTGAAGAAGCTTCCATCGTCGTTTTCAAATTTGATCCTGACAGAGGTGTAGCCCCTTGAAAGAGAAATTGGCTTGGGAGGTTCCGTCGCACCCAATGCAAACTTGATGCAGGAAACAATATAAGATTTGCCCGTATCGGATCCACCCTGAACGACGTTAGCACCCTTCGTAAAGTACACAGAGACATCCGGGAGATCAGGGCCACTGACAACAACACTTTCAATAAACATCAGACCACCCTGTCAATTTTATAAATGGTGCTGCGCTGAGCCGTGAGATGGTCAAAGTTCACCTTGCCCCACGAAACCCGACGCCAAAAATCGGCGTGATATTCAGAAGAGAGTTTCCCAGCAAACTCAACACCTTCCCTGGTTGTATAATATCGAACACCAAGATCATCCACTTGGGAGCTAACAAGCCCTTTTGAAGTGAAGAGCTTTATGGCAGCCGGGAAAATTTCACGCCTTCGAACAAGCTCAGCAAGACGATTCAGCAATACTGGATGCAGGCTTGGCTCACCCTGAAAATCGCCGCTATAAGTCGATGCATAGTCAAAAAATACAAGCTCATCCAAATCAAGTTTCCGACCAAGTCCAGCGAGCAAAAGAACGATCCTCGCTCCGACTTCTACAGAGCTATTAAACACATCCCTGGAACTCATGGCCTATCTCCTTACCCACCTAATTTTTTTATCATTCACCAGTTGATGACACAGCCCTTTTCGATCAGAAGGCCGGATATAGTGAACAAGTGGGTGGGAGTCATATGGAACATTAACTGCCTGGGTGCTTACTTTCAGAAATCGCTCGTATCCATTTTTGTGCGCCTGGCGCACGACGCTGTGCAAACCTTCATAGCAATCCTCTTTAAGCTCCCGATAACAACCTTCGGGAAATGCGTCCCGCGAAAACACCTCTAAAGATTCGGCACTGAAGAAGTTGATCCTGGCCCGTTCAAGATCCTCTGCATAGTCACCCGTCAAAGCGTCTGCATGCGAATACTCTTTTCCATCAACATCGGAAAATGCATGCAAAAGAGCTTCGATATAAATCTTCTCATTATCCCCGACAGACACAGGGACATCTTTCTTCAACTGCGGGCGTTTTAGATGATAACTACCAAAACGCGATGAGTGGTACGGGGTCTGCTGATGTTTGTCTACGAGTTCCAGAGACGACATTTCGTCAACGAATGAAAAATCAATAGAGTTCAAGTAATCCAACAATTCACCTTCAAGCAGGATTGACTCTGTCTTCGTGATTTTGTCACGACACTCGACATCCCATCGAGCTATGATCTCCGTTTTGATGCGAGATTTTTTGACCAGCATGTCAATGCAATCAGAGCTACAACCTTTTGGCGTAACGAAACGATAATCTCGCGGAAGGGTATAGTCCCCTCTCCACGTGTAGAAAACCAGCTTACCGAGTTCAGCCACAACATCTGCAACATTTAATTTCCTACCATAGTGCTTACACTGGTAGTTATCCCACCCCGATGAGAACCGAGCGATGACGTCGCGCCCTTTGTCTCCAGCACCCGCACAACGCGTGACCTTCTCGTAATGCTTATCAAAGTAAAAAACCAGTTCTAGGGTAAATATTTCCCACTCATCAGCCGACATTATCATCAGGCGATCCAAGGGATGAACCGGCTCTCCTTTTTGCACATCAAGTGCCGTGAGCATAAGCTCCGGGGCTGGAGGGGCTTTTATGGCATTCTCACCGATAGACATTGGCTACCCTGCTCCACGTAAGTGCCTTATGCGTCAGAAACAGATCAAGATTAATCATAGTCCGATATCGCGCTCAAACTGGCGGCCCTTGATGCGGTTTGGCATATCACCGAGTACCTTACTAGGGTTTTTCCGCAAAGCGCCAGAAAGCTCTTTTAGAAAACCTTGATTCAACTCCATGTTTTCTGAAAGCTCTTCGATAACGATATCAACATGAACATCAGCCTTTTCCAAGGCCAGTGCCAATGCTGCCCGTGCAGCGCCAATCGGCTTATCCATCGCATATTCGACGAGATCTGCAGGATTGAATATATAGCTTTGGTCAGGTTCATTCATTTATATGCCCCCCCCTGGATGCAATTAGAGTGTTATTTATTAATTTTCAGGCACGACAAAAAAGCCCGATTTGAAAACCTCGGGATATGTTCGATGTTTGTATTAACAATTGCGAGTTGGTGCAGCCGATCCATGCTGAGCTCCAGCCAGGGCCCTTCTCCCTACCGGGATGTTAACTGGGCACCCGAGCGTCCTTGAGTGATGGCACGATAATATCTCTTTACGCAGAGGTGTGATACCGGGGAGGCATAGTGTGCTCTGACCTCCTACGCCAGCGGTTTTTTTAGCCCCGCTGTTCGCCGCTATGACCCGCGTCCCGATGAGGCTGGCGAAGGGGTAAGCGATGGCTGATATCGCGGGGATCAGGGACGCCGGGGCTGGGGAGTTGGGTAGAAAACAGAGGTGTCCGGATTTCACACCCTCGCTCACATGTGAGTGAGTCGGGAATTAGTGGTGCATCTCCAAGCCCCGGAGATGAGCCCCAGCAAAATCAGCTACCTCAGGATATACACCTGCACGCTTTCACAGTATCTGCCTCGGGCGCGCGCCTACACACATACACAGTTTTGGGATTTCCTGTCCTATAACGGTTCGATTCCCTTCACCCGCTCCAATCGAATTTGGTCTCACGTTAAGGTGGTTTTGACGGGGGATGTAGAGACAGAAAAAACCGGTCCAAGTGGCCGTTTTTTTTGTGGCGGGATTTGGTGAAACGCTGATTCTTCCTCCATGAATAGCCAGTCAACGCTTGTCAAATCAAGTGCGGATTGCCCATTCTCTGGGTTCACGAACGAGGCCTATTTTCAAAAAAGCAATGTCCTACACTACTCCGGGAATTGTCCGTACACTTGCGCATTGCTGTGCTTTTGTCACGAGGCTTATAGTCGGCCGACGCCCAAATGGCGTGTCGGGTTTGGCGACTCGGCGACATGGTACAGAAGCTTTCGAGTAGGTTCGGAGCGCTTTTGAACGCACTTGGCTACCTGTTTTTTGGTAGCTGTGCGTGGGAGATCTTCGGATCTGCCGGTTATACCATGTCCGGTTCGCCAACCCGCGTACAGCTGCCACCTTTTGTTTGGCGACATTGAGTGGTGGGGTCTTCCAACTACATGGTGATCACTCATGAATGAATACATGGCCTTAACCAGCAACGCCGACGACCTACCCTCCCTGTTCGTCAACACCACTCAACCGCTGCATTCACTGCTCAGCACGGCCAGCTACAGAATCCGAGCCGTGACGCAGATTCTTGAAAACCTCGCGATGCGGGGTGACATCACCACCGACTCGGTCATTCTCAGCGACTTCGCATTGCTCTGCTGCATACCTTTGCGCGACGGTTGCGATGTGCTGGATGTCATTGCGCGACGTATGGATGCAGAACCGTCCTGACGTCACAAGGGGGCGCTGTTTCGGCGCCCCTTGTGTTCAAGCCGATGTCATGCCGCGTGCTGAGCCCTCCCGGTTTTCCGACAGTTCTAAACTGGAGTTTGGCCGATTTCAGGACCTGTTTTCGGCCTCGCTGGGCGAACCTGCTGCCGCCGCCGCAATGCAGAATTCGTCGGCGCGCTCCAGGCCCCAACACCACCTCTAGATCTTGACACCGAAAATCACGCATGCTAGCGAGTGCTATACTTCTTTCGAATTGCATGACGTCTGCAACGTCCCCCACGGGTACAGATACCGACTGCAAATCTCAGTTAACGGCTGCTGAACAGAGGATGTCTACAGCAAACACGAGATGGGAGGTGTGGTATGAATCGCCACTATTACATCAGTGATAATCTCGACGATCTTGAAACCGTTGAAAATGAATTGGAAGCCAACGGCATCAATACCGAACAAATTCATGTGCTCAGTGAAAAAGTTGCTGATGTTGAAGAACATCACCTCCATGAAGTTAACTCGTTAATGAAACAAGATACTGTTCACTCTGGCGAGATTGGTGCGGTGGTCGGCGTGCCACTCGCGGCGCTGGTCCTTGGCGGCGCCTATTGGATGGGCTGGACCAACTCCGTCGCAGGCTGGATGCCTTTTATCTTCCTTGCCATTGTTATAGTGGGCTTCTGCATCTGGGAAGGCGGTTTTTTTGGTATCCAGGTGCCAAACACTCACTTCCGCAATTTTAAACAAGTGGTAGATGAGGGCAAACATATCTTCTTCGTGGATGTTGAGCCGGATCAGGAATCGGTATTGGACCGGGTAATCAAACATCATCCAAGGCTGAAGACTGCTGGCACGGGAACGGCAGCCCCTCACTGGACAGTAGCCTGGCAGCACAAATGGCATCAGTTCAAGCGAGTAATATCGGGTTAGCCCCTAGACGCTTAAGGCTATCCGGAAGTCGCTTATTGGCCGAAGAAAATGACCCGGCTGAGGAAAACATAGTCCGCCTCGGTGGCCATCAGTCCGACGAGCACCAGTAAACACAAAGGTGGCACTAATATGGCGTAGACCATGGCCAACCGTTCCCAGGCCATATGCATGAAGATGGAGACAATTAAACCTGCCTTCAACAACATGAGCGTGATAATCAGGGACCACCTGACGTAGCCCTGAAAGTGAAAATAGTCGACAAGATACGACAGCGTGCTAAGGACGAATAACAGTCCCCAGATTTTAAGGTACAAACTGATTGGATGTTGCTGACCCTGAGCATGCGCCATCATCAGTGCTCCTCTTCAGAACCTGTTCACGATCTACCATAAATAGAAGAAAGCAAAAATAAACACCCACACCAAGTCCACGAAGTGCCAGTAAAGCCCGGCTATCTCGACGATCTGATAGTTTCCGGAGCGCTCATAATCTCCGCGCAATACTTTCAGCGCCACAATACTGAGGTAGATGACGCCGACTGACACATGCAGTCCGTGAAAACCGGTAATCATGAAAAAGCTGGCACCAAATTGTGCCGCCCCCATAGGGTTCCCCCAGGGACGCACCCCTTCTGCGATGAGCTTGCTCCATTCAAATGCCTGCATGCTGACGAAGGTCACACCAAAGGCTGCGGTCGCCAGCATCAGGGCTGTAGTTTTCGCGCGATCACGGCGATAGGCGTAATTGACTGCCATGGCCATGGTGCCGCTGCTACTGATCAGCACAAAGGTCATGATGGCGATCAGAATAAGTGGGATTTCTCTACCACCGATCGTCAATGCGAACACTTCACTGGGGTTCGGCCAGGCGCTGGTGATGGTCATGCGTACCGACATGTAGCCGGTTAAAAAGCAGGTAAATACAAACGTATCGCTGAGCAGGAATATCCACATCATCGCCTTGCCCCAGGGGACCTGCCTGAAAGCCTCCTTATCCGAGGACCAGTCGCTGGCGATGCCCTGCCATCCCGGTGCAGGCGGCGAGCTGGGTGGATTGGATGAACCGGACTCGACTGGGGCTGGTGGGTGCGATGCCATGGCTTTTCACCTCAGGCCGCAGAATCTGGCGATGGCTTCATAGGTTGCCGGCGTGCTGGTCAACAGAGCGAATAGCACGAACCAAAGACCCAGTAGGTAATGCCAATAGATGGCACAGAGCTCTACGCTGGCGCTGAGTTGCGGCAACGGCACGTGGTGCAGGAATTTAGCGACGGTTCTGCTCCAGGCGATCAGCCCGCCCAGCAGGTGGAACCCATGCAGGCCGGTCAACAGGTAGAAGAAACTGTTGGCCGGATTGCTGGCGACAAAGTAGCCCCAGGCGACAAACTGCTGCCAGACCCAGAGTTGTCCCGTCAGAAAGGCAACTGCAAATACGCCCCCCACTGCAAAGCCAATGACAGTTGCGTCCAGTCGAGCCTGTCGGGCGGCCATACGCGACCACTGCAATGCGATGCAACTGAGTACCAGAAAAGCCGAATTCAGCCATAGCTGCCATAGATTGGCTAACGGCGCCAAGGGCTCTGTCAGGGGTAGCCAGTCGGCCATCTGTGAGCGCTCGATAAAGGCGACCAGGAAGAGAAAGAATAACGAGCTCACCACGGCCAGAAACAAGCGCAGGCCTATTCTTGCATTTTGGACTCTATCGGCACCCTCGGCGGCCTGAATACCCTCAGGATCGCCACTCCAACTGCCGCCGGGTTCAGCGCTGTCGGCGTTTCTCAATAGCAGTCTGTTCATGTTTTAACGTCCGCTATTTTGGTTCCGGCACTGAGTTGCCGCATCTGCTCCAGCTCCTCGTCGGAGACCGTTTGCGGAACGAAATCCTGTTCTATCCCCGGCACGCTGTAGTCATAGGCCCAGCGATGCACGACCGGCAGCTTCGCTCCCCAGTTACCGTGTATCGGCGGGGTGTCCGGCGTTTGCCATTCCAGACTGGCCGCGCCCCAGGGATTACTGCCTGCGGGCTTGCCTTTAAATACGCTCCAGGCCAGGTTGAACAGGAACAGCAGTTGGGAAACGCCGACGGTCAATGCGACCACCGTAATGAAGGCATTCAATTCTTGCGCCGACTGCGGGATGAACGCGTAGTTGTCATAGGCGTAATAGCGGCGTGGCATGCCCTGAAAACCCAGGTAGTGCATGGGAAAGAAGATGGCGTAGGTGCCCAGAAAGGTAATCCAGAAATGCAGCTTGCCCAGGGTGTCGTTCGTCATCCGCCCGGTTACTTTCGGGAACCAATGATAAATGCCGCCGAACACCACCAGTACCGGTGCGACCCCCATGACCATGTGAAAATGGGCGACGACGAAATAGGTGTCCGAGAGCGGAATATCCACGATCACATTGCCGAGAAACAACCCGGTCAGACCACCGACCAAGAAGGTGACGATAAAGGCCAGGGCAAACAGCATCGGCACGGTCAGATGGATGTCGCCCCGCCACAGGGTCAGCACCCAGTTGTAGACTTTCAGTGCGGTCGGCACCGCGATGATCAAGGTGGTGGTGGCGAAGAAAAAGCCAAAGTAGGGGTTCATTCCGCTGACATACATATGGTGTGCCCAGACCACAAAGCTGAGTACGCCAATTGCAATAATGGCCCACACCATCATTCGGTAGCCGAAGATACTTTTACGCGCATGTGTGCTGATCAAGTCGGAGACCAGACCAAACGCGGGGAGAGCAACGATATAGACTTCCGGGTGGCCGAAGAACCAGAACAGATGCTGGAATAATATTGGGCTGCCACCCTGGTGATCGAGCTGCTGCCCCAGCGAGATGATCGCCGGCATAAAGAAGCTGGTGCCCAACAGTTTGTCGAACAGCGTCATGATCGCACTGACAAACAACGCCGGGAAAGCCAGCAAGGCCATGATCGAGGCCATGAAGATTCCCCATACGGAGAGCGGCATGCGAAACAACGTCATGCCGTGCGTGCGCGCCTGCAACACCGTGGTGACGTAGTTCAACCCGCCCATGGTGGTTGCGACAATAAAAATCGCCAGTGAGACGAGCATCAGCACGATGCCCCACTCGGTCCCCGGTGTCCCCTTGGTAATGGACTGCGGTGGATAGAGCGTCCAGCCCGCCCCCGTGGGGCCGCCAGGGACAAAGAAAGCGGCGAGCAACACCAGTACCGCTAGCAGGTAGGTCCAGTAACTCAGCATGTTGACATAGGGGAAGACCATGTCGCGGGCCCCCACCATCAGTGGGATCAGATAGTTGCCGAAGCCACCCAGAAACAAGGCCGTCAGCAAGTAAATGACCATGATCATGCCGTGCATGGTCATCGCCTGATAGTACGTACTGGCGTCCATGAACCCCAAACTACCGGGGAAGCCTATCTGCAAGCGCATCAAATCGGACAACACCACGGCGATGATGCCCACGAATATAGCCGTCAGGGAATACTGAATGGCGATGACCTTGTGGTCCTGACTCCAGATATATTTGGTCAGGAAACTTTTGGGTTCGTGCAGTGCTTCTGTTTCGGCTTGCTCCGCATAGGCCATCACGTCATCCTCCAACTGAAGTTTCGGTGTATTACTGGCTTCTTTACGGCTACTTCCCTGGCTCCGCCTTGCTTGCATCAGCGCCGGCATTCGCTTTGGATTTGATAAAAGCGATCAGTGCGTTCAACTCCTGATCACTCGGCGCAAAGGTCGGCATGACGGGTGCATAGCCCTTGATGATTCTGGTATTGGGCTTAAGAACCGTTTCTTTGATATAGCCCTCATCGACCTTTATCGTCGTACCGTCGGCAAAGGTTTCTGTCTTGCCATACAGGCCCTGCCAGCTGGGACCGACGCCCTTACTGCCATCGACACTGTGGCAGGCCAGACAGCCGAACGACTTGGCCAGCCGCTGTCCCTGCGCTACCAGGTCGTCACCTGAGCCCGACGCTTCGCCGGTAGAAAGTTCATCGCCTTGGCGCGCAGTACCCAGCGATTTGATCAGGGCGACGAGAGCACCCAGTTCATCTTCATTGAGAGTATAGGCCACCATGACTGGCGGGTAGCCCTGCACCCGTCGGGCCTTCGGATCGAGGATCGCCGCTTTCAGGTAGGCCTCATCGACCAGCACACTGGAGCCATCGGCAAGCTGTTCGGTGCGGCCGTACAGCCCCTTCCATCCCGGGCCGAGACTGGGACTGCCATCCTGGCTATGGCAGGCACCGCAGCCGAGCTTTTCGACCAACAGGCGGCCTTTTTCCAGCACGCTGTCCCGACTGGGCTTGGCAGCTGTCGCTAATGTCTGCGCAAAAGTCGGTTGGCTGCTCAGCCACTGATCGAAAGCCTCCTGTTCGTCCACGATCATATGGCCGCGCATGTTGTAATGCCCCACGCCACAATATTCAGCACAGATAATTTCATATGTCCCGGTTTTAGTTGGCGTAAACCAAAAGTACGACACCATCCCTGGCACCATGTCCATCTTGCCGCGCATTTGCGGTACATCGAAATCGTGCAGTACATCTTTAGAACGCAGTAAAACTTTTACCGGTTGATTGAGTGGAAGGTGAACTTCACTATTTAGTACAAGCACATCGTCCTGCCCGGCAGGGTCCTTGGGATCAAGACCGAAGGGGTTGGTGGAATCAACAAACTTGATATCCGATCTGCCCAGTTTCCCGTCCTGGCCGGGAAAACGAAAAGCCCACTGCCACTGCTGGGCGACCACTTCAAGTTCATAAGCTTTTTTCGGCACCCGGACGAAATCACTGTAAACAACCAGGCCTGGCGCCAACATCAAGGCAATACCAACCGACGTAACGATAATTAACCATACTTCCAACTTTTTATTTCCCGGCTGGTAGGCCGCCTTGGCACCCTCCTTGTGACGATAACGCATCACGGCTACCGCCATGAATACCGTGACGGCGATGAAAAATATTCCACTCATGATCAGGGTGATGAACTGGGTGGTGTCTATTGACCCCCAGTTGGAAGCTGCCGGGGTCGCATGCCAAGGCGCCAGTATATTGAACAACACTGATGCAACAACGATTAGAATCAAGATAATTGCTGTTGCCATTTTCTCTTCATCCTGTTCCTGTTACTCGCTGGTTACGCATAAGCATCGCCACTCAACAGCATCGTCAAATTAATATCAATCTGACGTTCCAGCAGGATCGACAAGTACCACCACTCCCGATGGCAAAGTCAGCAAGAAGTATAGTTCAGGAACGGAACGAGCGCTTTTCCTGAAGAACCTGACACCCGGATATTCCAACTTCAACATCAAGTTAATTGTTTAAACCTGTTCGCTATCTATGACTGTCGGTATTCAGCCTAACGTCTCCCGGGACTAAATCAGGCGTAGCGACTTGTTTCCAATCAGTCAAAATGATTAGGGTCGAGCCCGACCTCCCCCAAGCGAGTCCCGGTTGCCAGCTATACTTAATTTCTGATTACGGACGGTAGAGATCGACCAGAAGCGGCCCGAGCTACAGAGTCCAGCAGTCCACTACGGAGGTTTCGTCATGAGCGCCTTGACGATCGAAGGCTGGTGCAAAATCAGCGGCAACCAAAAGTCCATACCGGTGGGGGAGATCCATTTTGACGTCGACGGCCCCCTCCATCTGCGCCTGGAGGAAGCTGAAGAACGCCTGCAGACGACCCATGAACCTGAAGCCATGGTCGATGTGGACATGAGTTCAATGGATTTGGTCATTCCAGAGGGATACGGCCCTTTGTCCGACTGCCAAATGCGCGTCTATCTGCAACACTCGCGCGGTCAGTTCCATCTGGTCGGGCATCGAGCGAGCGATGGAAGCTTGATCTACACCAATGCGGTGTTGATTGATCAGCTGCTTGAGTAGCGACTACGTGATTCTCGGCATCGGTTTTTCTCTGTGGGGGATGCAGAGACAAGAAAAACCGGTCCTCAGTGACCGGTTTTTTTATGCCCGCCGTTCAGCAAAAACACGCGTTGCGCTGGCGTTGAAGGAATCAGAAACACTCCAGTACTGCTCCCGAACGCCACGCCTTGCTGTGGTTCCTACACTGTTCCCTACCATTCATCCGCTCTGCCGCCGACAGTGGTGGTTATAGTGTTGATAACTAAATTTCAGTAGGTATAGTAACCACCTACACAGCACAGGGAAGTGATGTGAATAGCCGATATTTGATAACCCAAATCGTCGCAGACGGCTGGTATCTGGTACGGGTCAGGGGCAGTCACCACCACTTCAAGCATCCCACGAAGCCCGGCCTGGTCACTGTCCCACATCCGAAAAAGGATTTACTGACGAAGACTGCCGTCAGCATCTTGCAACAAGCCCTGCTGTATTGAATCGGCGCACAGCACCCAGAGGACAACGAACATGCTTTACCCAATTGCGATTTCAATGGGCAATAACGAACACGCCTGGGGCGTGGAAGTGCCGGACATTCCGGGTTGCTTCTCGGCTGGCGATGACCTGGACGATGCAATCGCCATGGCGCGCGAAGCCATCGAAGGCCACTTCGAGATACTCGCCGAAGACGGCTCGGCGATTCCGCCCGCCAACAAAGTCACCGTGCACGCGGCCAATCCGCAGTACGCCGGCGTCACCTGGGCATTGGTGGACATCGACGTCACCAAGTACCTGGGCAAGGCACAGAAACTCAACATCACCCTACCCGGCTATTTGCTGACACGGATTGACGAATACGTGCTGCACCACCCGGAAGAGAAAAGCCGCTCCGGCTTTCTGGCCTCGGCGGCGTTGAAAGTGTTGCAACAGGGCTGAGGTTAGCGGCGCTTAGCGAGTCGCGACAATGAATAAACGCGGGAACGGCAGCAGCACCGAACCATCGGCCAGTACCGGGAAGAACGGTTCAAGTGCTTCCAGATAGTGCGCGAGGTACTGCGCTTTTTCCGCCTCGTCGAGCGGTTCAAGAAACGGCCGCAAGCCGCTGCCCTTGAACCACTCGACCACGGCCGCAGGACCACCTGCCAGCGGGTGGTGGTAGGTAGTGCGCCACACATCGACCCGCGAGCAGCAGGCGCGCAGTATCTGGTAGTAACCGTTGGCATCGTCCAGGGTCGTCCGTTGCCCGGCGACGTCCGCAAGCTTGCTGGCCCAAGGACCACTGTTGGCGACTTCACGCATCATCCGATGCGACGGTTGATCGAGGTTGTCGGGCATTTGAATTGCCAGGCTGCCACCCGGCGCGAGTTTGGCTACCAGCGACGGCAACAGCGTGGCGTGGTCGGGTAGCCACTGGAACACCGCGTTGGCAAAGATCACATCGAACGGGCCAGGCTCGCTCCAGGTGGCAATATCGGCGGTGTCGAAACGTACGTCCGGCAAGCGTTTGCGGGCAGCGTCGATCATGTCGACCGAGCTGTCGAGCCCACGCACCGTGGCGTTGGCAAAGCGCTGCACCAGCAATTCGGTGGAGTTACCGGGACCGCAACCGACATCGATCACCGAACGCGCATCGGCGTTGGGGATCGCAGCCAGCAAGTCGCGCGCCGGCCGCGTGCGCTCATCTTCGAAAGCTACATACTGTTTGGCAGACCAGCTCATCGCGTACTCCTGTGACGGGTCAGGATGTGAGCGACGCGCTAGACTCTGCGTTTCGCTCGTGGGGCGCCAGTAAGCGACGGCACTGCCAAGTTCGTCAAGACTCGGGTGGATGATGTGGTGAAGGTGCTTACGCCGATGTCGGGCAAGCGCGATCGAAAGACAAGCCCGCAGGTTCATATCAAAAGACCGGCACAAAAAAAGAGCGACCGGTGCAGGCAATGCCTGTCAGTTAAGCGCAATCCATGTGGGAGCGAGCTTGCTCGCGATGACGGCATTACATTCAACATCAATGTTGACTGACCCACCGCTATCGCGAGCAAGCTCGCTCCCACAGGTTTGTGCCTTAACTGACAGGCATTAACCTGCACAGGTCGCTCTTATTGAATCGGCAAAACGCTGGATCTAGTGGACCCAGCCGCCGCCTTGCCAATGCCAGCCATCGTTGCGCTGTTCCCAATGCGGGTGCACGTAACGATAGCCTCGGTGTTCCGGCTCCCAGTGCCCGCGAACGGCGACATAACGTCCCCCTTCCCAGCGCCAGTAACCGCGCGACCAGACATAACCCGGCCGACCCTCTGGCTCCACCTCAATGACCCGCGCCGGTGGCGGCTGCGGTGCGATCACTTCGACGTACTCTCGTGGCGGTGGGCGCCGGTCATGAACCACCCGCTCCTGTACGCAACCGGACGCCGCGATGACCACTGCTACCAATGCCGCGTAACGTAACAACATGATGCTGCCTCCTGAGGCTCATCGGCCAATAGAGTAACCCCGTAAAACCATGCCCCCTTCACCGCCGCGCTCCTGCTTGGCGTATGAATATTTGTACCAGCAGATATCTGTCTAATACCTGAACCCACCCATAGGAAGTATGTAAAGAAAAGTTGACCGACCAGCAGCGTAGAGCCTTCGCACGATCGCGGAACGCGCCGGTTGCCAGCCGTTTTAAATGCACGTTCTTCAGCATCGCGTCAGCTACACGAGTGGAAACTACACTGGCTGCTGTCGACGTCTCTCTTGATACTCGGGAACCTCCTACATGCACGTGCCATCTACCGTTTTGCGCCCGTTGAGCCTGTCGGCCTGCTTGTTGTTTCCCACACTGGCCTCGGCCGGTACACCCGCCGCGCTCAACCCGAGCGATATTGCCTGGCTACGCCGCGATGGCTTCGATCTGGATGCCGCCAACCTGGCGCGTTTGCGCAGCATGGGCCGCGAGGGGCTGCTTCAAGCCCAATTGGCCGACCGTATCAACGACCCGCTGCCACCCGCGATCAACGCGCTGCTGCACAGCTATCCGGTATTGAGCACGCCGCCCGAATCCTTGTTGCTGGCGTTCAAGAGCCAGCAGGAACAGCTCAAGGCCATGCCCGAAGGCGACGCCAAAAACGCCACGAAAAAAGACCTGCAACAACAAGCCAACGAACTCGCAGAGCAAGCGCGTGAAGCCGTGCTGTTGCGTGCGGTGTATGGGCCCAATCAGCTCAAGGAGCAGCTGGTGGGTTTCTGGCTCAACCACTTCAGCGTATTTCAGGGCAAAGCTCGGGTACGGGTGCTGACGGCGGACTACGCCGAACACACGATCCGTCCACATACCTTGGGCAAGTTCAAGGATCTGGTGATGGCCACCCTCAAGAGTCCGGCGATGCTTGAGTACCTCGACAACGCGCAAAACGCTCGGGGCAAACTCAACGAAAACTACGCCCGCGAACTGATGGAACTGCACACCTTGGGCGTCGGCTCCGGCTATACCCAGCAAGACGTCCAGCAACTGGCGTTGATTCTGACCGGCGCCGGGCTGATGCCGCTCGATGGCCGTACGCAGAAGTTTGCGCCTCGGTTACAGGCCTTGGTGGTGCGCGAAGGGGTATTCGAATTCAATCCGCGTCGTCACGATTTCAGCGACAAGGTGCTACTCGGCCAACCGATCAGAGGCAGCGGCTTTGACGAGATTCGTCAGGCCGTAGAGCTGATCACCCGGCAGAAAGCCTGTGCGCATTTTGTCTCGCAACAGCTGGCTGAATACTTCGTGGCCGATCAGCCGCCGCCGGCGCTGGTGGACCGGATGACCAAGACCTTCCAGGACAGCGACGGCGATATCGCCCAAGTGATGCGCACGTTGTTCGAGTCCAGGGAATTACTGCAAAGTGCCGGCACCAAGTTCAAGGACCCAATGCAGTTTGTGGTGTCGGCGGTGCGGCTGGCCTATGACGGTAAACCGCTGGCCAACGCCAGGCCGATGATCAATTGGCTCAATCAGTTGGGGCAACCGGTGTTCGGTCGCGTGACACCGGATGGTTGGCCGCTTGCATCCAGCGGTTGGTCGAGCTCGGGGCAGATGTCCAAACGCTTCGAAATCGCCCGGGCAATCGGGCGTGGGGATAACCGATTGTTTACTCCGGAAGGTAGCAACCTGCCCGGCCCCGGATTTCCGCTGATTACCACACCGTTGTTCTACGAGGTCATCTCTCCACACCTTTCAGCAGCGACCCTTGGTGCGCTGAACAAGGCCGTGTCGCCTCAGGAGTGGAACACCTTTTTGCTCGCCTCACCTGACTTCAATAACCGCTAAGTAGCGTAATGAGGTGCTGCCATGAATCGTCGAGAACTGCTGATTGCCGCTGCGGCAGCCGCGACTCTGCCGTCCTTGTCGTTTAGTGCAAAGCTGTTCGCCGCCCCCGTTTCGGCGCCACGTTTTCTGATCGTTTTTCTTCGCGGCGGCTACGACTGCAACAACCTGCTGGTGCCCTGTTCCAGCGATTTTTACTACGAGTCGCGTCCGACTCTCGCCATTGCCCGGCCGGACTCACATAACCCCAACAGCGCCATTGCACTGGACAGCCACTGGGGCCTGAACCCGGTTTTACGTGATTCGATCTACCCGTTGTGGCAACGCAAACAGATCGCCTTCGTGCCGTTCGCCGGGACCGATGATCTGTCCCGCAGCCACTTCGAAACGCAGGACAACATCGAGTCTGGCGAACCGACCCAACAGCGCAACCGTTACGACTCGGGCTTTCTCGCACGCTTGTCGCGTCAGCTGCCGAACAGTGCGCCCATTGCCTTCACCGATGCCTTGCCCCTGAGTTTTCAGGGCGGCAACGCCATCCCCAACATCTCGTTGCGCGGTGCCTCGAAACCGGCCTTCGATGCTCGGCAATCGGCGATTCTCTCGTCGATGTACAAAAACACACCCTACGCCGCCTCCGCAGCCGATGGCCTTGAACTGCGCCAGCAGGTGTCAAGGGATCTGCAGGACGAGATGATCAAGGCCAATCGTGGTGCGCCGAATGCGCAGAACTTTGCTGCCCAGACCCGGCGCATGGCAACACTGATGCGCGACCAGTACCGACTGGGTTTCGTCGATGTCGGCGGCTGGGATACCCACGTCAACCAGGGCAGCACCAGCGGCCAATTGGCCAATAACCTGGCGAACCTCGGTGAAGGTCTGGTCGCCTATGCCCAGGCTCTGGGTGATGAATGGAACAACACCACCGTGGTAGTGGTTTCGGAGTTCGGCCGCACCTTTCGTGAAAACGGCGCCAGGGGCACCGACCACGGGCATGGCACGGTCTATTGGGTACTCGGCGGCAATGTTCGCGGCGGGCGCATCGTTGGCGAACAGGTGGTGGTCAATCCGCAAAGCCTGCTGCAAAACCGCGATTACCCGGTGCTCAACAATTACCGGAACCTGCTCGGTGGTTTGCTTGGCAGGACATGGGGCTTGTCCGCTTCGCAGTTGCAGAACGTATTTCCAGGAGCGCGTCCGGATGCATTGCAGTTGCTGTGATCAGCGTAAGAAACATGCATCACCCCACGTAGGAAATTTCATCTAACAATTCCCCCGGCAACCCTCACACAGACCTCGGTTATAAACGTGGGCGATCGCTTCAAGCTGTAATGGAGCTCCGTCTACTACAACAAGAGAGTGACTACTGTGCCGAGAACCTCTGGATCGAATGCGGGCAAGGGCCCCATGCCCATCGTGCCGTCTCCGGCAACGCCAAACACGCCGCCTGCGGGTCAAAAGCCCAGGAGCAGCAGCGTCTTTCCCCGAGTCGAAAGTCCCCAGGCCTCTTCATCAAACGCATCCGCACCACCCCCTCGAGCAGCGCCCGCCATCGCCCCCAAACCCACAGCGTTTTTAGTCCCCAAGCTATGTGCCGTGTGCAAATCCAATCACCAAGGCCCCTGCCTGACTCAACCACCCAGCGCTGCCTCGACTTCTTCGCAAAAGCCGGCTTCAGCGCTGGACATGTATGAACAGCACCAGACGAACTACCAGCCACAGAACCGGACTCAGCCGTTCGAGATCATGCAATCGGTCACGGACGACAGTCTGAAATTCAGCAACAAGAAAGCGACCGACGCTGAGCTCGCCAAAGTCGCGGACAAGAAATTCACCCTCCGGCACTACACCACGTCAAAGGAAGGCCCCCCGCCGTTCAACACCATTTCATCAAACTTTGAATTGGTGCACCGCAAGATCAAAACCCTGCAAAGAACCCAGGGCAGCAACACCAATCAGGATGATTGGGTGCGCTTGGGCAACACGGCGTTTACCTTCTTTCTGTTGGCGATCGACGGCGAGGTAGCGAACCGAAAGTTCCTCGGGGGCGCAACACATTACGCGGAGATTGACCCGGACAACCTGGAGCAGATGACGGCGGCGGGACTGGAGAATGCGGAGTTTTTCGCCTCGCCCGATTTGCTGCACACCAAGGATCTGTCCAGTGCCAAAGCCATCAAAGGCCCTTTGAAAGACCTCAAGGCGCTGATGGTTGCAAGCTCCGGACTCAAGGCCATCAGCTTGGGTCGTACACCTGCGCAAGGCCTGCTCAAAGCCATCGACGGTCAATTCGACGACACCCTGGAAGTGAAGCTGCCGGGGTCGGTAATCGTTGCTCAATGGCACACGATTTAGAGGGAAATCAACACCTGGGAAACGTTCTGGATTGCTGTTTCCTTATCGCCAAATCATCGGAAGTTAGAAGCAAAACGACCGCTCGTCGAGTGAAGCGCCCTCTGTTTTGACAGCCTCATATCGGCATCTATAGTGCAGACGCGGCCCGTTGGAAGGAACCCTGGCCGGTCACTTTTATAGGCAAGGAGCCAGGCCAGCTCGTACCCTGTGATCGGTGGGTTCCCCGTAGTAGCGCGCTTACAACAGCCGCAAGGCAATCAAGCGTTGTTGCGTCTGGTAGATGCCAGGCGCTCACTATGATCAAGGAGCTTTACTATGTCTCGAGTCACGGATGTGCTTGTTTCGATCGACACCGAATCCATTCTGAAAAACTACCCGAACATCAGCAAAAACCCTAACGCGCCAACGCTTATCGATGTCAGTCATGTGTACATGGTCACCAACCGGGACAACGTGATCAATGGCCAGGCCGGTGGCGAACTGAATTTGAAAGCCTCGGTCGGTGACTTGATTCGCTGGCGCGAAACCAGCCTGTCGCAGAGCTTCGAAACGGCAGTGATTTTCTACAAGTTCATCGGCAATGCTGGTAATGAGCTGATCTCGACACCGACTCCGCGCAAGGCCACCGCGTGTGTTGCCGTGCCAAACACCAGCAACCCGTCAGTGCCTAGCTGCCAGAAAGTCGATAACCATTACTGGTCTTCGGAAACCCTTTCTACCGGCAGCGTGACCTATCACTTCAACTTCCTGATTGTGAACCGGGACTGCCAGATTGTAGGTTGCTGCTCGTGGGATCCGTTCATCACCATCCGTAACTGATCTGGACGGCCCCTTGGCGACAAGGGGCTTTCTCCCCCTGTCTCGCGCCCCGACTGGAACTGGATGTCTTGCGTAAGCCGCAGCGGTGCGCCGCGATCCACCCACATCATGAAAGGAAGCCGTGATGTCCACAGATACCAGTGCAAGCCCGTCACCCACCACTGAGCAGGCAACTAATGTGTTGCTTATTGTCGACGCCGAATCCCTGCTCACTCGCTACCCAAAACCGAGCCTCGATCCCCAGAACCCGACCGTGATCGAAGACGGTTTCATTTTTACCTTTGGCATAACCCAAGGGACAACGCCAGAGGCCAAGGGCACCTGCATTGAACTGGCCGCGAACTCCGCAAAAACCTTCCACTTGCGTGGCCGAACCGTCGGCCTGCAGGCCGAACACAGTGTGGTGTTTTATGCCCTGTCCGTGAGCAACGCCGGTGTGTTATCAAAACCGCAACTGGTGGTGCACAACGGCCAGACCTTGCCCGCCCCCAACCCCGAAACCCCCACCGAACCGCTCGCAGTGAAAGCCGATGACCACTACTGGCACTGCCAGCAACTGAGCGCCGGTGTCGAGCAGTGCGAGCTGAGTTTCATGCTGGTGAACAGCAGTTGTGAGGCGCTGGGGTATTTCAGCTGGACGGTTGGGGTGAAGCTGTCGAGCTGAACAAAAAACCGGCTTCAATAGCCGGTTTTCAGTTTTGCCTGCTGCGATCAGTCGTAATACCCAACGGTCTTTTTCAACCGATCCGAATATTCGTAAATATCATCGACCGAATTGATCGGATGGCGGGTTTCGTTCTTCTCTTCGTCGAAGATACCGATGTATTTCTGTGACCGATTGAAATGCAGACGGCAGATCGGTTTGCGGTTGTTATCATCAAGCAAGATACCGAAATAGCTCTGCGTGTCCCGCTGTACGATGCGCTTTGCATCGACGACCGAACGCACCACCGCACGGACAATGTGATAACCCTCCAGCTCTTCGAGCGTGGTCAACACCTTGTCATCCGAATCATTACGCTCACTCGGTTCAGAGGTATTTGTACCTGTCGCCGGCAGTGAGGACAGACTGGGCTGGACGGCCCCGCTCATGGCTGATTTGAGACGATCATTGATCTGGTCGTTGAGAAACTGCACGACGGCCTTTCTCGTCAGTTCCTGAAACTGCTCCCGGACTTTTTGTGTAATCACACCGTCGTAAACCCGGGAGGCAAAGACTTTGACGAAATCGTCATCAGGTTTGCTGACCTGAGCCGCGATCACTTTCTTGATCTGACTGACGTATTTCAACTCGCCCGCTGCGCTGATAATCGAGTCGACATCGAATGCGGACTTGGTCAGCTTCGTCAGTTCCGGAACTGAATACTCGTCAATATCGAGCAGATCGAGTTCCAGAAAAGGCTTTTCGTCCATCTTGTTGGGGGCGTCCAGGTCCGTAAAGAACTTGTAGACCTGGCCATTGGTGAGGATCGAGATTCGGGCGCTGGTGACGTGGAAGTATCGGAACAGCTGCGATGCGTGATTGATGTGCAGTGGCTCACCAATTTTTTTGCACTCGATCAGAATCTGAACTTCCCCTTCCTTCATGATCGCGTAGTCGATTTTTTCTCCCTTTTTAGTTCCAACATCGCAAACGAACTCAGGGGTTACCTCCGACGGGTCAAAAACGTCGTAGCCCAGCACTGTGCTGATAAAAGGCATGACAAAGGCGTTTTTGGTCGCCTCTTCCGTTTGAATGGCAGCCCCTTGCAAGCGAACTTTCGCGGCGAGACTTGCAAGCTTTTCGATAAATTCCATGAGTGGCCTCTTATCTGTTTCCGATCCGTGTATGTGCATGCTGGCAAATTGACTGCCATTGATACTAGACACAAACCGGCACAAAGAAAGAAACCGAACGTGGATAAGGGTCAGAAGAAGAGCGTTCCTACGAATACGAAAGACAGGGATGGTCCTATAGCCGTTTAGGAAGATGAATGACCGCGCTCTACCAACGAAACGCAAAACGAGATGCAGGGCTGGAAACACAGCATCGGTGACAGCGAGACGATTTCGCAGGAAGGTTCACCTGCTGCTGACAAGCAACAGCAGGATTTGAATCAGTGCTGATCAGCACCTGCATCAGCCATCCACCCGCCCCGATTGACGGCTGGCCTGAAGGGCTTTGGCCATTTGCAGGTGGTTTTCGAGTTTGGGCAGGGTCTCTGCGGCGAAGGCCTTGATCTCCGGTACGTTGGTGGTTTGTGCTTCCTGCTTCAGCTGCTCGATGGCTTCCTGGGTGGTCTGTACCTGGCTGGCGGCAAAGGCCGCATCGAACGAGTCGCCGTCCTTGACCTCAGGAATCAGCGCCTTGGCCTTGCTGGCCACCTCGTCTCTAGGGGCAACGGGCAGATCGAGTTTTTTGGCGATTTTCGCCAGGTGCTGGTTGGCCGTGGTGCGGTCGTTGATCACCACAATCGTGTAATCCTTGACCTCTTTGGATTCGGTTTTCTGGTGAGCCAGGCGGCTGGCTTCAATGTCGGCCATGCCTTTGGCCGAGGCGTCATTGATGAATTCGGTTGGCGACTGGGCAAAAGCGCTGCTGGCGCCCAGGCCCAGCAACACGGCAAAACTGATGGTCGATAACCGGCTGGCCATACGTTTCATGGTCACGCCCTCCTGAACAGGCAAATGAGTGCAGCGGGCATCCCCGCCTGACGTCTGAAGTTAAAACACCACAAAGGTTTAGAAAAGTTGAGCCTGCCGCGACGAACGGCGCCCGTGCCAAAGTCGAATCAGGTGCGGTCCAGGCGCCCGCTCAAGCGCTTGGCAGCGTACATGGCCTCATCTGCGTGCTTGAACAATTGCTTCTCCTCACTGCCATGCTCGGGGTAAAGCGCGATGCCAATGCTCGGCATGATGTTCAGGCTATGGCTGTCCAGACGCATCGGCTGGCCGAGTACCTGGCGGATTTTGCTCGCCACCCGCGCCGCGTCTTCGGCCGCCTGAACACTGTCGAGCAGGACGACAAACTCATCGCCACCAATGCGCGCTACCGTGTCGGACTCACGCACGCAGCCTTGCAGTCGATTAGCCACGGCTTGCAGTAACATGTCGCCGACACCATGGCCGTAGGTGTCATTGACCTGTTTGAAATGGTCCAGGTCAACGTACAGCAACGCCATGCGTCCGCACTCTATTCTGGCTTTACCAAGGGCGGCGGTCATGCGTTCACGCAACAGTTCGCGGTTAGGCAAACGGGTCAATTGATCGTGCTGTGCCATGTATTGCAACCGGGTGTGCAATTGCTTGCGCTCAATGGCCGCCGCGACCTGGGCACAGACGTATTGCAGCAGCTCCTTGTCGCGCTCGGTATAGCGTTCGCCACCGGGTACGCTTTTGACAATCAGCGCACCGATGGTGCCTTTCTGTGAGTTCAGCGGCACACCCAGCCAGCAGGGTGCATCCTGGCCGTTCATGACCTCGCAAAGTCCGGGCATCGCGGCAGGTTGGTCGGGCGTCACCAGCACCGACTGCCCCGTGCGAATCACCTCGGCGCAGAGCTGGCCAGTAACGGTAAACACTGGATCGTGCTCGTGATCGTCGACGTGGTACGGGAAATTCAATTGCTTGCAGTGCTCGTCGTAGAGCGCTACCGAGAAGTTCAACGCCGGCAACCATTCGCCGATCAGTTGATGAATGCGTTTGAACAGCGCCAGCAGATCCTCCGCAGCATGGGCAGCTTCGGAGATCGCGTACAGTGCGGCCTGTCGGGACTCAGCCTGTTTGCGCTCGGTGATGTCACGGGCTACGGCGATGCGCAATTGGTCGACTTCAGACCAGCGCGCCGACCAGAGAAGATGCACCACCTGACCATCCTTGCGCAGGTAGCGGTTTTCAAAGTTCGGGTTCGGCTGGCCGCGCATGATTTCCCTGGCAGCGTCCAGGGTTCGCTGGCGATCGGCCGGGTGGACCATCTCGATCATCGGCTGGCCGATCAGCTCGTCGGGGGTGTACCCGAACACTTGCTCGCAGGCGGCGCTGACAAATACGAAACGCCCCTGGCTATCGACCGCACACACGACGTCGAGCAAAAGATCGATGTAACTTGCCAGCGGCGCGGAATTACTGGTGGTCATCAAAGATAGACACTGTCCAAAGGTACAGCCGTGAGTATCAATCCCTGGACCCGGCCATCGCGAAACAGGATGTCCTGATGCAGCTGTCGCAGCCTTGCGTGCAGCCTCAAACCTTGTTCGCCAACAACCCCGGCACCGCATGCAGCAAGGTGTTGACGGCGAAACCGATGAACATTACCCCGCAAATCCGGGTAATTGCCAGCTCATGACGCTGATACAGCGTGCGCACCCGACGAGTGCCCACACTGCCGATCAGAATAGCGTATGCGGCGATACCGCCCTGTTACGGTGTGAAAAACTTCATCCCGGCATAGGGTTTCTGGCGACACGCGTCAAGCCGCGACGCCAGATCCCCGACATGGGCTTCGAGCTTGTGCCCATCCGGATCCAGAAAATAGAACGACGCGCCTTCGCTGCGATTGTCTCGCCACTCTAGAACTGCGGCTGCTCGCAGTCGTTCAACGAACACCGGGAAGTCGCTGGCGCCGACGCTGAACGCGTAATGCGTGTAATCGACCGCCGCCTCAGGCTCGCGCAGCGGATCGAGAGACAGACACAGCCACAACCCCGGCAACGACAGATAGGCGCCACTGTCCCACGTGGCGTCGAGATGCAGTTGCAACAGGCCCTGATAGAACGCCACGCTGCGGTCGAGGTCGGTGACTGCCAGGGTCAGGTGGTTGAGGCCTGAGAGCATCGGTTCAGAGCCCTTTTAACTCTTTCGGCACAACATACTGCTGACCGTCATACCGTAGCGTCGTCAGTACCGTTTTCCCCACCGTATCTTTGGATTCGCAATCGCCATTCTTCACCGAGTTTTGTGAGCCGGTGGTCACCGATTTGACGATCAGGTCGGCGAAACCATGACTGCTGGTTTTGGCCATGTCCAGAGTGCGTTTGGTATGCGAGAACTCGCCGGCGCAGTTGGTATCCCACTCACCGTTGCTCGACTCGATCACCAGTTGTTCCAGCACCGGGCGCAACGAGTTGCCTTCGCGCACATACAGCGACAGCCAGGCCTCGTCGAAAGGGTTGGCCCGCGACGAACCGGTGAAGCCTGCACGCACGCCAAACGCTCGCAGGTCGGAGGTGAGTTTGTAGCGCGCTGTGTCGATGCTCAGCCCATCGAACCGGACGGCATCGGAACTGAACACCGAGGCTTTGGAGTAGCGGGCCAGCGGCTTGCCGTCGACATTGGAAATCACGGCCAGTTTCAAGTCGTACATGCCCATGCCATCAGGCTCATCGCTCTGGGTGGGATCCGGCTCAATCTGCGACAGCGCGGTGATGGTCTGACCATCGTAAGCCGGCCAGTCCTTGCATACCGAATAGCCCGGTACACCCTCGGGTAACGGCGGTTTTTCGCATTCGGCATACGCCTGGGTGGCGCCCAGCGCACCACTCATTGCCACACATCCCAACCAGCTGTATTTCAAGGTCATTCCCTGTTCCTTGTGAACATCATCAATCGATAAAAATCGGCCATGCACTATCGCCTGCCCGGTCTGTCGATTCAACCCGTTCAACGCCGCCATTCAAAACGCGCTACGAAAGATCTCCTCGATCTGCCGCTGATCCGCCGCCCGTGGGTTGGTCAGGCCGCAGGCGTCTTTCAAGGCGTTGGCGGCGAGGATCGGGATGTCTTGCAGCTTGGCGCCGAGGTCGCGCAAACCGCCGGGGATCTGCACATCCTTGGCCAACGCGCGGATCGCCATGATGGCCGCTTGGGCGCCCTCTTCCGGGCTGACGCCGCGCGTGTCGGCACCCAGAGCGTGCGCCACTACCGTCAGACGTTCGGCGCAGACGGCGGCATTGAAACTCTGCACGTGCGGCAGCAGTACCGCGTTGCACACGCCGTGGGGCAAGTCGTAGAAACCGCCCAACTGGTGAGCCATGGCATGCACGAAACCCAACGATGCATTGTTGAACGCCATGCCCGCGAGGAACTGCGCATACGCCATGTTTTCCCGGGCGATCATGTCGCTGCCGTCGTGTACGGCCAGGCGCAGGTTGCGACTGATCAGCTCGATCGCTTTCAGCGCGCAGGCGTCGGTGATCGGGTTGGCCGCCGTGGAAACGTAGGCTTCGATGGCGTGGGTCAAGGCGTCCATGCCGGTGGCGGCGGTCAGGCCTTTGGGCATGGCGGCCATCAGCGCCGGGTCGTTGACCGACAGCAGCGGCGTAACGTTGCGGTCGACAATGGCCATTTTCACGTGACGCGATTCGTCGGTGATGATGCAGAAACGGGTCATCTCGCTGGCGGTGCCGGCTGTGGTGTTGATCGCGATCAGCGGCAGCTGCGGCTTGGCCGACTGATCGACACCTTCGTAGTCGCTGATATGCCCGCCGTTGGTAGCACACAGCGCGATGCCCTTGGCGCAGTCGTGCGGCGAGCCGCCGCCCAGGGAGACCACGAAATCACACTGGCTGCGCTGGAGCAGTTCTAGGCCGCTCTCGACGTTGGCGATACTCGGGTTCGGTTTGGCACCGTCGAAAATCACCGAGTCGATGTCCTGCATCGCGAGTTTTTCGGCGATCAGGGCTGCCACGCCAGCCTTGGCTAATCCTGCGTCCGTCACGATCAAGGCCTTGCGAAAGCCATAGTTGCGAATGGCGTTCACGGCTTCGTCGAGGCAACCGGTGCCCATGATGTTCACGGCGGGAATGAAAAACGTGCTGGTCATGACCGATCCTCTTCGATAGGGCCGAACCGGCAACCCCGATTCAGCGGATACCCAAAGGATCGACCCATCAGTTACCGCGCATGTTGATCTGGCTCAACACCCGGTCGTGATAAAGTCTGCGCCCTGCACTCCACCTGCTTGAGATGACCGACGCGATGACCGATTTCCAGGAATTTGATGCCCGACTAGAAGACTGGAATGCGTTGCGCGCAACCACCTCGTTCAGCGGCCTGCTGGTGGGCAACGGCGCCAGTCGCGCGGTGTGGGATGACTTCGGTTACGACTCGCTGTTCGACAACGCCCGCACGGTCGAAGAAAAGCCGTTGAGCCAGTCCGAACTGAGCGTGTTCGACGCGATGCAAACCCGCAGTTTCGAACAAGTGCTGGGGGCGCTGAAAACCACCAGCCGAGTGAACAAGGCCCTGGCCGTGAGTTCCGCCGCACCGCGCAATCGCTACTACGCGATCAAGGAAGCGCTGATCAACACCGTGCACGCCGTGCACATCCCGTGGCGCTTGGTGCAGGCCACAAGCCTGGCAGCGATCCATCAGGAATTGAGCACGTATCCGACGGTGTTCACCACCAACTACGACCTGCTCAATTACTGGGCGATCCAGCACAACCCCGACACCATCAGCGACCTGTTCCATGGCTCTGAGCCGAGCTTTGAGCTGAGTGCCAGCGCCGCTGATAAAACCCGCCTGCTCTACCTGCACGGCGGCCTGCACCTGGTGCGCAACCAGGACGGCACAGCGCGCAAACTGACCTCGACCGAAGGCACGCTGCTGGGCAGTTTTGCGATCAACAACACGATCAAGACGCTGGACGATGTACCGCTGTTCGTCAGCGAAGGCAGCTCTGAAGACAAGCTCAAAACCATCCGCAGTTCGGATTACCTGTCGTTCTGCTACGACCAGTTGCTCAAGCAAAGCGACGCGCTGTGCATCTTCGGCCACAGCCTTGGCAAGCAGGACAATCACATCATTCATGCCCTGCGTCAGGCGCAACCGAAGACTGTGGCGGTCTCGATTTACCCGCGCAGCGCCGCGTTCATCCAGAGCCAGAAGCGGCATTATGCGAAGGTGTTTGAGGGGACTGCGGTGGAGCTGCGGTTTTTTGATTCCAAGAGCCATGCGTTGGGTAGCCCGAAACTATCCGTTCCAGTCGAGGTTTAGCGGCGCCGGGGCTGACGCCATCGCGAGCAAGCTCGCTCCCACATTTGATCTGCGACGTACACACCCCCTGTGGGAGCGAGCTTGCTCGCGATGCTTTTGAAATCGACTCATTCCTCGCCGCTATGCACCACCACCAGCAACTGCGCCTGCAACTCGCCCACCGAGCGCAGGCGATGGGGTTTTTGCGCGTTGAAGTGCAGCGCATCGCCACGGTTCAGAATCACTCGTTCGCTCATGAAGTCGACTTCTACCTGGCCTTCATGGACGAACAGAAACTCCTCGCCCATGTGCTCCTTGAAGGTCTTGTCGCTGAACTCTTTGGGCGGATAAATAATGAACGGCAGCAGACTGCGCTCGCTGACCTGATGGGCCAGCACCGCGTAACCCGGAGCCTGGTCATTGGCCGCCAGCGACTGGCGCTCTTCGGCACGCACCAGGCTGTAGCTGTCGAGGCTGATGGTTTCCTCGGAGAACAATTCCTCGACCTTGACGTTCAGCGCCTTGGCCAGTTTCAGCGCCGCAGCGATGGACGGGGTGTTCAGCCCGCGCTCGATTTTCGACAGATAACTCTTGGTCATGCCGGATTTTTCGGCCAGGGCCTCCAGCGTAACACCGAGTTTTTTTCGCAGTAATTTCAAACGGATAGACATGTGGAGCGATTAATCCATCAAGGAGGCAACGATTAGTCCTTGCCAATGACACAAAGTGTCATATAGCCTCTTAAGTGTCATTTGTGTTCACCCAACGACTTTGCGAGCAGTGGGAGAAACACATCCGACGTCCATTGATTACTGCAAAGGACACCCGATATGGCCAAGACATTAGCACTACCCAAGGACCAACTCATCAAGCAGGCGCTTTCGCAGATGCAAAACACGCTGGCGGATAATACGTGGACCGACCGGCAAAAGCTGGCGCTGACCTGCCGCATTCTGTTCGAGAACGGCCACGACGCTGGTCTGGCCGGGCAAATCACCGCCCGTGGCCCGCAACCCGGTACCTATTACACCCAACAACTGGGCCTGGGTTTCGACGAAATCACCGCGAGCAACCTGCTGCTGGTCAACGAAGACCTGGAAGTTCTGGAAGGTCACGGCATGCCCAACCCGGCCAACCGTTTCCATAGCTGGGTGTACCGCGCTCGACCGGATGTGAACTGCATCATTCATACGCACCCAACGCACATTGCGGCGTTGTCGATGCTGGAAGTGCCGCTCGAAATCTCGCACATGGACCTCTGTCCGCTCTATGAAGACTGCGCCTTTCTCGAAGCCTGGCCAGGTGTGCCGGTGGGTAACGAAGAAGGTGAAATCATCGCCGGCGCCCTGGGTGACAAACGGGCGATTCTGCTTTCCCACCACGGTCAGCTATCAACCGGGCGGACCATCGAGGAAGCCTGTGTCATCGCGCAATTGATCGAACGTGCGGCCAAGTTGCAACTGCTGGCGATGTCGGCCGGTGAACTCAAACCGATTCTGCCGGCGCTCGGTCGCGAAGCTCATGACTGGATTTCCAAACCCAAACGCCACGGCGCCGCCTTCAACTACTACGCTCGGCAGAACCTGCGTCAACACGCCGATTGCCTGAACTGAACCCACCCCCTTTGCTTAAACGGAGAGACCTCATGTCTACCCCTTCTATTCACGGCATCATCGGCTACACCATCACCCCGTTCACCGCGAATGGCGAAGGCATCGATCTGGATACGCTGGGTCGCTCCATCGATCGTTTGATCGACGGTGGCGTACACGCCATCGCCCCGCTGGGCAGTACCGGCGAAGGTGCGTACCTGAGCGATGCGGAGTGGGATCAGGTCAGCGAGTTCAGCATCAAGCATGTGGCCAGGCGCGTGCCGACCATCGTCAGCGTCTCCGACCTGACCACCGCCAAAGCCGTGCGCCGCGCGCGTTTCGCCGAGGCGCATGGCGCCGACGTGGTGATGGTGTTGCCGGCGTCCTACTGGAAACTCAGCGAAGCCGAGATCCTCGCCCACTACCGCGCCATCGGCGAAAGCATCGGCGTGCCGATCATGCTCTATAACAACCCGGCCACCAGCGGCACCGACATGTCGGTGGAGCTGATCCTGCGGATTTTCAATGCTGTGGAAAACGTGACCATGGTCAAGGAGAGCACTGGCGATATCCAGCGCATGCACAAACTGCAATGGCTCGGCGAAGGTCAGGTGCCGTTTTACAACGGCAGCAATACGCTGGCGCTGGAGGCTTTCGCGGCGGGCGTCAAAGGCTGGTGCACGGCGGCACCGAACCTGATCCCGCAGCTCACTGGCGCGCTGCATCAGGCGGTGTTGGCCAATGACCTGAGCAAGGCGCGGGAGTTGTTCTATCGCCAGTTGCCGCTGCTGGACTTCATCCTCAAGGGCGGTTTACCGGCGACCATCAAGGCCGGTCTGCGCATGACCGGGCTGGAAGCTGGCGATCCGCGTCTGCCGATATTCCCACTGGGTGAAACCGGTCGCAGCCAGCTGCAAGGGTTGTTGAACACGTTGCGCTGATCTTCAGGCGCATACATAACCATTGTGGGAGCGAGCTTGCTCGCGATAGCGATCTGACATTCAACATATCCGTCGAATGTTATGCCGCCATCGCGAGCAAGCTCGCTCCCACAGGATATCTGTACAGGTCTTGAAGAGGTGTGATCAGAAGACCGGCAAGGTTTTGTCCTTGATCACCGTGGTCGGCCCGTTGGCCTTGACGCTGGCGATGCCTTTTTCCCGCGCGGCGTCGGAGGAATAAGCCTCGCTGCTGCCGATGATCTGATGGTTGGCGGCCTTGAGATTGAAGTAAGGATGGCCATCCTTGGTGGACTTTTTCTCGTAGCGTTCATCCAGTGGGCTATTGCTCTGAACCGAGGCGATGCCGCTATCGGCGGCGCTGCGTGTGGTGTACAGCTCGCTGGTGAGAATGGTCTCGGCATTGGCCGCCTTCAGCACAAAGCGGAATTGGCCAGTGATGCTTTTGCTCAACTCGTACCATCCAGACATGCTCGTTCTCCTTGTCGATTGAGAGGTTGCGCGCTTCAGAGTAAAGACCAGGCCACCCTACTTCACCACCGCGCGCACCACCGACAACTCCGGCGCCGTCACCCGACGCTGGCTCAGGTAACGCGTGCAACTGACCCGCAAAAACGAGGCGAAATTCACCACTTCGCCCCGGTAGTCCATCACCTCTTCGTAGAGCTTGGCGATCAACTGGTTGGTGGTCATGCCATCGACTTCAGCGATTTCGCTGAGGATGTCCCAAAACTGGTTTTCCAGCCGTAGCGTGGTCACCACTCCGCAGATGCGCAGCGAGCGCGAGCGTGACTCGTACAGGATCGGGTCGGCTTTGACGTACAGCTCGCACATGCGCAGACCTCCGCTTACAAGGTGATTTTGGTGCCCAGCAGACCGAGGAAACCGGCCAGCCAGCTCGGGTGCGCCGGCCAGGCTGGGGCAGTCGCCAGATTGCCTTGTACGTGGCCTTCAGTCACCGGAATATCGATAAACGTACCACCGGCCAAACGCACTTCTGGCGCGCAGGCTGGATACGCGCTGCATTCGCGGCCTTCAAGAATTCCCGCCGCCGCCAGCAATTGCGCACCATGGCAGACCGCCGCAATCGGTTTGCCTGCCTTGTCGAAGGCTTGCACCAGTTGCAGAACTTTTTCGTTCAAGCGCAAGTACTCTGGCGCACGACCACCGGGCACCAGCAACGCGTCGTAATCCGCCGCATCGACCTTGGCGAAGTCAAAGTTCAACGCGAACAGGTGACCGGGTTTCTCGCTGTAGGTCTGATCACCTTCAAAGTCATGGATCGCGGTGCGCACGGTCTGCCCGGCGGTTTTGTCCGGGCACACCGCGTGTACCGTGTGACCGACCATCAGCAGCGCCTGAAACGGCACCATCACTTCATAGTCTTCGACGTAATCGCCGACCAGCATCAGAATTTTTTTCGCGGCCATGGGGATGACTCCTCTGGTAAAAACGTGGGCAGGAAGGAGTATTCAAGGTAGTCCGAATCCGGTGGGATGGGTAATAACCAGCTACTACGCCTACGCCACGCTTTTGTAGGAGCTGCCGCAGGCTGCGATCTTTTGATCTTTTGATCTTTTGATCTTTTGATCTGTGGCGCTGCTGGAGTCGCTAAAAGATCGCAGCCTTCGGCAGTTCCTACGTTGGGGGGATTACCCCCAACTGTACGGATAACTTTGTACTCAGCTGTAAGCGCGTAAGTCCGGGGTTTATGGCTAGATGAAAACTCTCCTGCCACTTTACAACTCTGGTTACTGTTATGTCCTCGCGCGAAAACACCGGCATGGCTCTGGGCCTGCTCGGCGTCGTCATCTTCAGCCTGACCCTGCCCTTCACCAGGATCGTGGTGCAGGAAGTCCATCCGCTGCTCAATGGTCTGGGCCGAGCATTGTTCGCGGCGATTCCGGCGGCGATGTTGTTGCTCTGGCGACGGGAGAAATGGCCAACCTGGAAACAGGTCAATGGCCTGATGCTGGTGATCGCCGGGGTGATTCTCGGCTTCCCGGTGCTCTCGGCCTGGGCCATGCAAACCCTGCCAGCGTCCCATGGCGCGCTGGTCAACGGTTTGCAGCCGTTGTGCGTGGCGTTGTATGCAGCGTGGTTGTCCCATGAACGACCGTCGAAAGCCTTCTGGGCCTGTGCCGCATTGGGCAGCGCGCTGGTTTTGGGGTATGCGTTGATCAGCGGTGCCGGCAGCATTCAGGCCGGTGATTTGCTGATGCTCGGGGCGATAGCCATCGGTGGTCTGGGTTACGCCGAAGGTGGCCGGTTGGCCAAGGAGATGGGCGGCTGGCAAGTGATCTGCTGGGCGCTGGTGCTGTCGACACCGCTGTTGATCGGCCCGGTGACGTATTTGGCGCTACAGCACCAAGGCGAGATTTCGGCGAAAACCTGGTGGGCGTTCGGCTACGTGTCGTTGTTCTCGCAGTTCATCGGTTTCTTCGCCTGGTACGCCGGGCTGGCGATGGGTGGCATCGCCCGGGTCAGTCAGATCCAGCTGCTGCAGATCTTCTTCACCATCGCCTTCTCGGCGCTGTTCTTTGGTGAACACATCGAACCGATTACCTGGCTGTTTGCGGTCGGGGTGATCGTCACCGTGATGCTCGGGCGCAAGACCGCCATCAAACCTAATGTGGGAGCGAGCTTGCTCGCGAAGGGGCCATAGCATTCAACATTTATGCTGAATGTAGCGCCGCCATCGCGAGCAAGCTCGCTCCCACAGGGTTAGAGGTAGCCGTCAGCCCGCAGCAGGGTTTCCAGACAATGCTCGGTGATGTGGTAGAACGCCTTGAGCTCCTGGATTTTCACCAACAGCTGGGCCGGGTCCACCGGTTCAGCGCGCTTGACCGCCAGAATCATCTTGTTCTTGTTGGTGTGGTCCAGGGAGATGAACTCGAAGACCTTGGTTTCATAACCGCACGCTTCGAGGAACAACGCCCGCAGGCTGTCAGTGACCATTTCTGCCTGCTGACCGAGGTGCAAACCATATTGCAGCATCGGCTTGAGCAGCGCCGGACTCTGGATCTGCAGGCGAATCTGCTTATGGCAGCACGGCGAACACATGATGATCGCCGCACCGGAGCGAATGCCGGTGTGGATCGCATAGTCGGTGGCGATGTCACAGGCGTGCAAGGCGATCATCACGTCCAGTTCGCTTGGCGCCACGCTGCGCACGTCACCACATTTGAACACCAGCCCCGGATGCTCCAGGCGCGCGGCAGCGGTGTTGCACAGGGTGACCATGTCTTCACGCAGCTCGACACCGGTGACCACGCCTTCGGCGTGCAAGGTATTGCGCAGGTAATCGTGAATGGCGAAGGTCAGGTAACCCTTGCCTGAACCA
Source organism: Pseudomonas sp. GW822-FHT06B12 (assembly GCF_058799675.1). NCBI lineage: Bacteria > Pseudomonadati > Pseudomonadota > Gammaproteobacteria > Pseudomonadales > Pseudomonadaceae > Pseudomonas > Pseudomonas sp. GW822-FHT06B12. Next base: position 43,872 of record NZ_JBXALR010000014.1, on the reverse strand, counting down.
AAGTCCGCGACTCGTACCGGTTTATCCAGCGCCAGCGGTGACGACGTCAGCGCATGGCTGAAGACTTCGATGAACTTGTTGATCTGCTTCCACTTGCGCGACATCGCCGGGATCAGTTCATGCTGCTTGTTGGTCACGCCCAGGTCCGCAAGGAACGGCCGGGTCAGGTCCAGAAAACGGTTCTTCTCACGGTTGTGTTCGGCGGACGGCACTTCGCGCAATTGCTGGGGCTTGCTCTTGAACAGCGAACTCTTGCCCTTCTTGCTGTATTCGAGCTGGGCTTCATCGGTCACCGCCAGCAGGTGAGCGTTTTTGAAGTCCTGCGGCAACAGCGCAGCAATCGTCGCGATGCCCTCTTCGATCGGGAAATTCTTGGTGATGTCGCGCGTCTTGTAGCGGTAGACGAAGGACAGGCACGGCTGCTCCTTGACCGTCAGTTGCTTGATGATAATGCGCTGCAAGTCGACTTCAGCGCCGACGTACTTGGCCAGCACCAGTTTGATGAAGGCGTTCTGCGCCAGGCTGGTGCTCAGCAGGTCGATGAATTGCGCATGATGATCCGGCGTGAGGCTGGCGGGAGTTGCGGTAACAGACATGTAAAAAACGCCTCGGGCGGTGCGGATCGGGGAATGGTGGGTATTTTAGGGGGGATGGCGCGTCGGGACACGCAGTTATTTACCGAACGGTTTGAAATCCCCCTTCACCCCAACACCACCAACCGATTCGGCAACTCATTGCGCACATGTGTCACCGGCACATGCACCTTGAGCAGTTCGCCGCAGGCTTCGATGCAGGTCACAAAGCCTTGCAACGTCTGGCCCTGTTTCACCTGTCGGGTGAAGGCTGCGACGATCGGCTCCCAGGTTTTGTTGTCCAGGCGTCTGGAAATCCCTTCGTCCACCAGAATCTCCACATAACGCTCGGCCTCGCAGACGAAAATCAGCATGCCGGTGCTGCCGACGGTGTGGTGCAGGTTCTGCTCCAGAAACTGTCGACGCGCCAGGTTCGAGGCGCGCCAATGGCGCACGGAGCGCGGGATCAGGTGCGTGGTGATCGATGGAATCCGGAACACCAGGCACAACACGATGAAACTCGCCCATTGCACCAGCAGCAAGGTGTGCATGTTCAGCCAGCCGGAAACGTAGTGCACGATACCCGGCACGATCAGCGCCAGCAGGCTGGCCCAGAGCAAAGGGATATACGCGTAGTCGTCAGCCCGCGCCGCGAGCACGGTGACCAGTTCAGCGTCGGTGTCGCGCTCGACACGGGCAATCGCTTCAGCGACCTGACGCTGTTCGTACTCACTCAGTAATGCCATGGTGTTGAATGCTCGTTCATTATTGTTATCGCCTGCTGCCCCAGAAACCATGCCCCCAGTCCTTGGTCTTCACAGGTTCATGCCCCTTGAGCGTTTGGGGCATAATCTGCCCCCGCCACTGGATTGCATCGAGCCAATCGGCTAAAAGATGCCCAGCGCGAAAAGAGTTCAGAAGTTTGCTGCATTTATCCGAACAACAACAGACGCTCCCTATTTTTTGGCTGACCGGCGCGTAACCACTGCGTCCGTTTAGGCTTTTGAGATCACTATTCATGAAGAAGCTGTGTTTGCTGGGCCTTTCCATCGGTCTGGCCAGTCACTCGGTATGGGCCGAAACCAAGCCTGCCCCTATTGAGAACAAGGATGCTTTCGTCAGCAATCTGATGAAACAGATGACCCTGGACGAAAAAATCGGTCAATTGCGTTTGATCAGCATCGGCCCGGAAATGCCCCGCGAGCTGATCCGCAAGGAAATCGCCGCCGGCAACATCGGCGGCACGTTCAACTCGATCACTCGTCCGGAAAACCGTCCGATGCAGGACGCGGCCATGCGCAGCCGGTTAAAGATCCCGATGTTCTTCGCCTATGACGTGATCCACGGCCACCGGACCATTTTCCCGATCCCGCTGGCCCTGGCCTCGAGCTGGGACATGGATGCGATTGGCCGCAGCGGGCGCATCGCCGCCAAGGAAGCCGCAGCCGACAGCCTCGATATCACCTTCGCGCCGATGGTCGACATCGCGCGCGACCCGCGTTGGGGCCGCACCTCCGAAGGTTTCGGTGAAGACACCTACCTGGTCTCGCGCATCGCCAAAGTGATGGTCAAGGCCTATCAGGGCGAGACCCCGAGCGCGGCCGACAGCATCATGGCCAGCGTCAAGCACTTCGCCCTGTACGGCGCGGTCGAAGGCGGTCGCGACTACAACACCGTCGACATGAGCCCGGTGAAGATGTACCAGGACTACCTGCCACCGTACCGCGCCGCCATTGATGCCGGCGCCGGTGGGGTGATGGTTGCGTTGAACTCGATCAACGGCATACCGGCCACTGCCAACCTGTGGCTGATGCAGGACTTGCTGCGTAAAGAGTGGGGTTTCAAGGGCCTGGCAGTCAGTGACCACGGGGCGATCTTCGAGCTGATCAAGCACGGCGTGGCCCGTGACGGTCGCGAAGCGGCGAAGCTGGCGATCAAGGCCGGCATCGACATGAGCATGAACGACACCCTGTACGGTAAGGAATTGCCGGGGCTGCTGAAGTCCGGCGAGATCCAGCAGAGCGACATCGACAACGCCGTGCGTGAAGTGCTGGGCGCCAAGTACGACATGGGCCTGTTCAAAGACCCGTACCTGCGGATCGGCAAGGCTGAGGATGACCCGGCCGACACCTACGCCGACAGCCGTCTGCACCGCGCCGAAGCCCGTGACGTTGCCCGTCGCAGCATGGTGTTGCTGAAGAACCAGAACGAAACCCTGCCACTGAAGAAAACCGCAAAAATCGTTCTGGTCGGTCCACTGGCCAAGGCACCGATCGACATGATGGGCAGCTGGGCGGCTGCCGGTAAACCGGAACAATCGGTCACCCTGTTGGATGGCATGACCCATGCCCTCGGCGATCAGGCCAAGCTGACTTACGTCCGTGGCGCCAACATCACCGAGGACAAGAAAGTCCTCGATTACCTGAACTTCCTCAACTTCGATGCTCCGGAAGTGGTGAATGATCCGCGCTCGGCGCAGGTCATGATCGACGAAGCGGTGAAAGCGGCTCAGCAGTCCGATGTCATCGTGGCAGCAGTCGGTGAGTCGCGTGGCATGTCCCACGAGTCCTCAAGCCGTACCGACCTGAACATCCCGGCCAACCAGCGCGACCTGATCAAGGCCCTGAAAGCCACCGGTAAACCGCTGGTGCTGGTGCTGATGAACGGCCGTCCGCTGACGATTCTCGACGAGAAGGAACAGGCTGACGCGATCCTCGAAACCTGGTTCACCGGCACCGAAGGTGGCAACGCGATTGCTGACGTGCTGTTCGGCGACTACAACCCGTCCGGCAAGCTGCCGATCAGCATCCCGCGTTCGGTAGGGCAGATTCCGACCTACTACAACCACCTGAGTATCGGTCGCCCGTTTACCCCAGGCAAACCGGGCAACTACACCTCGCAGTATTTCGATGACACCACCGGTCCTCTGTTTCCATTCGGCTATGGTCTGAGCTACACCAGCTTCAGCCTGTCGGACATGGCCCTGTCGTCGACCACACTGAACAAGACCGGCAAGATCGACGCCAGCGTGACCGTTAAAAACACCGGCAAGCGCGACGGCGAAACCGTGGTACAGCTGTACATTCAGGACGTGGTCGGTTCGATGATTCGCCCGCTCAAGGAGCTGAAGAACTTCCAGAAGGTAATGCTCAAGGCTGGCGAACAGAAAGTCATCCACTTCACCATCGAAGAGGACGACCTGAAGTTCTACAACGCCCAGCTCAAATACGCGGCAGAACCTGGCAAGTTCAACGTGCAGATCGGCCTCGATTCCGAGGACGTGACGCAGCAGAGCTTCGAGTTGCTTTAAACCTGAAGTTACATGAAGTACCTGTGGGAGCGAGCTTGCTCGCGATGGCGATATAACAGGCAACAGAGATGTTGAATGTTATGGCCTCATCGCGAGCAAGCTCGCTCCCACATTGTTTTTTGGTGTTTGGGGATTGTGTTCATCCCCGCCGATCCAGCAAATTCACCACCAGCCGATCCACCCATCCCCACACCCGCTGCTTGACCCGTCGCCATAATGGCCGGCGTTGCCATTCCTCAAGACTGACCCTTTGACTCAGGGCAAAGTCCTTCTCGAAACTTGCCGCCACCGCCAGGGTCAGCGTTGGGTCGAGGGCTTCCAGATTGGCTTCCAGGTTGAAGCGCAGATTCCAGTGATCGAAATTGCACGAGCCAATGCTCACCCAGTCATCGATCAGGACCATTTTCAGGTGCAGGAAACACGGCTGGTATTCGAAGATCTTCACCCCGGCCTTGAGCAGGCGTGGGTAATAGCGATGCCCGGCGTAGCGCACCGACGGGTGATCGGTGCGCGGCCCGGTCAGCAGCAGGCGCACATCGATGCCCCGGGCGGCGGCCTTGCGCAGCGAACGGCGGACTTTCCAGGTCGGCAGGAAGTAAGGCGTGGCCAGCCAGATTCGCCGCTGACCGCTGTTCAAGGCACGAAACAGCGACTGCAAAATGTCCCGGTGTTGCCTTGCGTCGGCATACGCCACCCGGCCCATCCCTTCGCCCATCGACGGCACCCGTGGCAAGCGCGGTAAACCGAAGTGTGAGGCAGGTTTCCAGGCACGGCGGTGGCGGTTGGCGATCCATTGACGGTCAAACAGCAACTGCCAGTCGAGCACCAGCGGACCGATGATTTCCACCATCACTTCATGCCACTCGCTGGTGTCATGGCCTGGCGTCCAGAACTCGTCGGTGACACCCGTGCCACCGACCACCGCCAGCGTCTGATCGACCAACAGCAACTTGCGATGGTCGCGGTAAAGATTGCGCACCCAGCGCCGCCAGCTCAACCGATTATAGAAACGCAGCTCCACGTCAGCTTCGATCAAGCGCCGCCGCAGGCTCAGAGTGAACGCCAGGCTGCCGTAATCATCGAACAGGCAACGTACGCGCACACCGCGCTCAGCCGCTTGCACCAGCGCCTGAACCAGCGCCTCGGCGCAGACGCCCGCCTCCACCAGGTACAGCTCCAGTTCAACCTGTTCCCGTGCATTGGCAATCGCCGCCAGCATCCGTGGGAAAAACTGCGGCCCGTCAATCAACAGCTCATAGCGATTGCCTTCGCGCCAGGGAAACACTGCGCCCTTCATGTCAGCGCGCCGTGAAAATCAGTACCGCACCCACCGGTACCGACAAACTGATGGCCGACAGACCGGCGACTGTGCGCAGAGTTTCCAGCCCTGGCAGCAGATCGAAATCCGCAGCGTTGAGTACCAGCGGTTCCAGGGTCACCACTTGAAAGCGTCGATCATCGAGCCGTGTCGCCAGCAACTCGACGTTGTAATCCTGCTCTTTGCCATGAAGGCTGATGGTGAGCGGCAAGCGCAGTTCGAGTTGCGCGCCGGGGGCCAGGTCTTTGATCGGCCGCAGATCGATCTGCGCGCTGATCAGCGCTTCAGGGAACGTCTTGATCTCGAACAGCTCCTTGCGCATGCGCTCATCGCGCAGCGCAATTCCACTGTTGACCGACTCCAGTTCGACCTGCACTTGCGCCTGGCCTTTGGCGTCGACCTTGCCATGCAGCACCAGAAAACGCTGAACTTCGGAAAGGCTGGCGTTCTTGGTGGAAATAAACGACAAACGTGAGGACTCTCCGTCCAGGTACCAGTCGGCGTGTGCAGGCAAGGTAACGAAAGCTAACGGCAGCAAAGCCAGGGTTGTGCAGCAAAACCGCTTGAACATAAACACTCATGGGCAAGTAAACCTGAGCCGAACCTTAGCCTGAGTGAACGCGCTTGCAAACTGCACAAGTCAAAAGATCGCCCCTATGGAGTCAACCGGCAACCCTGACGCGCACCGATCCATGCGGCGGTATGGCTGCGTCCCATGCCGCTGGCCGTCACACGCTTGTTTGGAGCGTCATCGAGAAACCCGCTAATGGGTACGTACTGCTTCACATAGCCTTGGCAATAGTCCGCCGGGTTGTTCTCGACGTAACGACACGAGCAATATTCCTTGGCGGTGTAGGCGCTGATGATGTCCGGGAAGGCCCATAACGCAACCCGCTCCTGCCAGATCCAGCCGAGCAACACGGCGATCAACAACAGCAACACGCTGAGCCTTGGTCGACGGCGAATAAAACCGAGGTTCATGGCTGCACCTTCTGCGCAAATGCCGCCAGTACCAGCCTGAGCAATTCGTTATGCCGGTAACTGCCGTCGCGATCATCGCCGTAACGCACGATCACCAGATTCTCGCTGGGCACCACATACAGCGCCTGCCCCCAATGGCCGAGTGCGGCGAAGGTGTCATCAGGTGCGTCCTCCCAGGGCCTCTCGGCGCCGTCAACCGCACGATTGAGCCACCAATGCCCCCCGGGAACGGCTTCATCCTGATTGGCTTTGAAGCGATTGAACGGTTGGCGGTTGAACTCGACCCAGTCCTTTGGCAGCAACTGCCGGTTACCCCAGCGACCGTCGCGCTGCATCAGCAGGCCAATCCGCGCCAGATCGCGAGCCGTCATATAGGTATAGGACGAGGCAACAAAAGTCCCTGTGGCATCGGTCTCCCAAACTGCACTGCGAATGCCCAAGGGACCGAACAATGCGCTCCATGGATAGTCGGCGTAGCGTTGCGCACCGACCATGGTCTTCAGCGTTGCGGACAGCAGATTGCTGTCACCGCTGGAATAACGAAACGCCTCGCCCGCTGCGCTGAACTCGTCATGGGCGGCGGCGAACGCTGCAATGTCCTGGCGTCCATGGGTGTAGAGCATCGCCACCACTGAAGAATTCAGCGGCGCATATTCATAATTTTCCTGCCAGTCCAACCCCGAGGCCCAATGCAGCAGATCGGCGATGGAAACATTCGGATGGCTTTGCAAGGGTGGATAAAACTTCGCTGCCGGGTCCTGCAATTTGAACAAGCCTTCGCCATAGGCCACGCCCAGCACCGCGGCCATCAGGCTTTTGCTGACGGACCAGGTCAGGTGCGGTGTGTCAGCCGTCGTGGCGCCGGCGTAACGTTCGTAGATCAATTGCCCGTCACGAATCACCAGCAAGGCATCGGTACGAACGCCTTTGCGGGTAACGTCGTCGCGCGGCGTAAAGGCATATTCTTCCAACGCCTGAAGCGCCGGCCCAGTGGTTTTCGGGCCGGGCGACCAGTGCTCGGCAGGCCAGTTTTCCGCCAGAACAGGAAGACTGACCAGCAACATGAACAGCAGAGGCAGGCGTTTGAACACGGCAGACGCTCATAGGGATTAACCCTCTGAGCGTAGTCGAGATAAATGACAGTTCGAGAAATGCGCTGTCAGTGAGACCGTCATCGCGAGCAAGCTCGCTCCCACAGGGAACTATGTAGAACATGGATCTGCGGCACGCCACCATCCAGTGTGGGAGCAGCCGGTCGACGCTCGATTGCTCGCGATGGGGGCCTTCAATTCAGCGAAGATCCCGCCAACGCCTTGGCCAACCGCTTGGCTCGCGCGCCCGCCGCCAGCTCCAGCACCGCCTGATCGCGTTTCCACAACGCTGCCCATTGCGGCGGTCCGTCGGCAAAGGCTTCATTGAGCGACGCCTTGAGCCCTTCGAACTGTGCAAACAGCCCACCCAGCAACACATGCCCGGCGCTACTGTTCGGCGGTTGGCGGCTGGCTTCCGCGCACCCGGCCAACAGCGCCAGCAACTGCAGTTGCAGACCTTGCGGCCACTCGCTGTCGCGACCGACACCGAACAACCAGGCACTCATGGCGCTGAGTACATAGATGTCTTCAAGGGTGCGGAACGGTTTGACGTACGCGTCCCATCCATCGCCGGCGAGCAGTTCACACAGCGCGTTGTCCAGATACAGCCGACCGTGACTGATGTCCGGCATCAACGCGATTGCCGGAAGCTTTTCAACCCGTACGCCAGGCTCGCCGGGATACACCACCGCCAGGCTCAAACGCGGTGACTGGCCCGCCTCCTCGCTGCGCGCGGCAATCAGCAGCCAATCCGCCGCATCGCCAGCGGTGACGAAATCCTTGCGTCCGCTCAAACGCAAATCCGCGAGGCGGGTTTGCATGTCCGCCGGGCGCAGGCTGCGCTGTTCGGTCGCACACAATGCCCCCAGACTGGGTGGTGCGCTGGGCCACAGCATGCGCAACGCAGCCTGGTAACCCACCAGAAAGGCCAACCCCGGCGTTGCCATCATCCGCCCGCCGCGCACCGCCAACTCGAACGGCGTCACCGCGCCCAACACATGCAGCAACGTCGCATAACCCTCTGCCAGATCAAGGTTTTCGGGCTGGCGCTGGTCGCAGTTCAACAGGGCTTGCCATGGCATAAACGGATCCTCAAGGGCTGTCACACAAGCATCACCAAAGCTTCATGGCGATGACACCGGGGCTACATAGCCTGACTTTGCACAACAAAGTCGATCGACTGCAACCCAAGACGGGTGAGCAGCCCGTACGGAGATTCGCAATGACTCAGATCGCCCGCATCAGCGACACCGGCAATGAACGCCGCCTGCAAGCCGAACGCCTGATCGGCGCGCAAGCTTTGCAGGAAGCCCAGGCCCTGCGCTTCAACGTTTTCAGCGGCGAGTTCAACGCCAAGCTCAAAGGCGCAGAGTTGGGTCTGGACATGGATGACTATGATGTTCACTGCGCGCACATCGGTGTACGCGATTTGAATACCGGACGCCTGGTAGCAACCACGCGTTTGCTCGACCACCAGGCCGCCAGCAGCCTGGGGCGTTTTTACAGTGAAGAAGAATTCAGCCTGCACGGCCTGGTGCATTTGCAAGGGCCGATCCTGGAAATCGGTCGCACCTGTGTCGACCCGGCCTACCGCAACGGCGGCACCATCGCCGTGCTCTGGGGCGAACTGGCCGAAGTGCTGAATCAGGGCGGCTATAGCTACCTGATGGGTTGCGCGAGCATCCCGATGCAGGACGGCGGGATTCAGGCCCAGGCGATCATGCAGCGCTTGCGTGAACGTTATCTATGCACCGAACACCTGCGTGCCGAGCCGAAAAAACCGCTGCCGGCCCTCGACATCCCGTCCAACGTGATCGCCGAAATGCCGCCACTGCTCAAGGCCTACATGCGCCTGGGCGCGAAGATCTGTGGCGAGCCGTGCTGGGATGAGGATTTCCAGGTCGCCGACGTGTTCATCCTGCTCAAGCGCGACGAACTGTGCCCGCGTTACGCCAAACACTTCAAGGCGGCCGTGTAATGCGCCGGTTACGGGTGTACGCGCGGATCGCGCGAGTGCTGCTGGTGGTTGCGCTGGGCTTGAGCATGGCCAGCGTGTTCGGGCTGTTCGAGCGCATGGGCGTGGCCAACTCGATGGTCCGGCGCCAACGCTGGTCGCGGTTTTTCATGACCCGGTTGAGCAATGCCCTGCCCTTTCGCGTGACGGTTCACGGCGAACTGCCGCAACAACCGATGCTCTGGGTCAGCAACCATGTGTCGTGGACCGACATCCCGCTGTTGGGCATGCTCACGCCGCTGTCCTTTCTATCCAAGGCCGAAGTACGCACCTGGCCGGTGGCTGGCTGGCTCGCGGCCAAGGCCGGCAGCCTGTTCATACGTCGGGGTTCGGGTGACAGCCAGTTGATTCGCAAACAGATGAGCCGTCATCTTGAACAAGACCATCCGCTGCTGATGTTCCCGGAAGGCACCACCACCGACGGTCGCTCGTTGCGCACCTTCCACGGTCGCTTGTTGTCCGCTGCCATCGACGCAGACGTGGCGCTGCAACCGGTGGCCGTTCGTTATCTGCGCGACGGCCAGATCGACCCGCTCGCACCGTTCATTGGCGATGACGACCTGCTCTCACACCTGATGCGCTTGTTCGCCAACGATCAGGGTGACGTCGAAATCCACCTGCTCAAACCGATTGCCTGCCACGGCCAGGAACGTGCGGCGCTGGCCTTTGCGGCGCAGCAAGCGGTGCAGAAGGCGCTGTTTGGAGCGTTGCCAGAAACACAGCCAACTCCGTTACGTCCGGCCATAGCCGCTTGACGCTGTACCCTGTGGGAGCGAGCTTGCTCGCGATAGCGGTTTGTCAGTCACCGACAATGTTGGCTGTCAGGCCCTCATCGCGAGCAGGCTCGCTCCCACATTAGTTTCGCGGCGTTGCAGCGAATGCCTGCAACTGCGGATAGAACAACCGGAAATCATCACTCAACGGTTCATACAACCGTCGCAGTTCATCCATCGCCGCGGCCAGTTCTTCAGGCCGCGACAGGCGCCGTGAAATCCCCCGCAGCACCTGGTCCAGCACCGCAAATTCCCGATAAGAACCGAGCCAGTCATTCGCTGCCATGTACGGAGCGATCTGCGCCAGCCGCCCCGGCAACTGCGGTTCGGCGGCCAGCACCCGATAGACATCCGAAGTGAAACGCGAAAGCGGCAGGTCGGCATACAACGCCCAGTCCCGCGCCAGGCAATGATCGAAAAACACATCGAGCACGATGCCGGCGTACCGCCGTCGCGTCAGCGTAAACCGCGACAGCGCCACATCGACCAACGGATGGCGGTCGGTAAACACGTCGATGCTGCGATGCAACTGAATGGCCGCTTCGATCTCTGGATTGAACTGCCCATGCAGCTGACCCTTGACGAAATCGCCATACAAACTGCCGAGCAATTGACCGGGACGCTGGCCACCGAGGTGAAGATGTGCGAGATAGTTCATGCCGCGTAGCTTAGCACCGCGCCATCCATATCGTTATAACTCGATATACCGATTTAGGCTGACCTCAGACCAAAATCATATTTGTATATCGCGAAATACCGATTTAAAGTTCGCTTCATCGCGATATAACGTTTTACCCAACCCGAGCACTGCCATGTCCACCATCGACCTCGACGAAATAATAAAAGCCCTGGCACACCCAGTACGGCGAGAAATCCTGCACTGGCTCAAAGACCCGACCGTCGAATTCCCCGACCAGTCCCACAGCAACGAGCACGGTGTCTGCGCCGGGCAGATCGATCAACGTTGCGGCTTGTCGCAGTCCACTGTTTCCGCCCATCTGGCGACCCTGCAACGCGCCGGCCTGATCAGCAGCCGTAAAGTCGGCCAGTGGCATTTTTTCAAACGCAACGAGGAAACCATTCAGGAATTCCTCCGCACCTTCAGCAAAGAGCTCTGACCCTTTACGTCAGTACGCCGATAAGGAATCAACAATGCCCCTCTCGCTCCTCATTCTGGCCCTAAGCGCCTTCGCCATCGGCACCACTGAGTTCGTCATCATGGGCTTGCTGCCCGATGTGGCGGCCGACCTCGGTGTGTCGATCCCCGGTGCTGGCTGGCTGGTGACCGGCTACGCCCTGGGCGTCGCCGTCGGTGCGCCGTTCATGGCAATGGCCACCGCCAAATTGCCACGCAAGGCTGCGCTGGTCGCGTTGATGGGCATTTTCATCGTCGGCAACCTGCTCTGCGCCCTGGCCAGTGATTACGAGGTGCTGATGTTCGCCCGTGTCGTCACCGCCCTGTGCCATGGTGCGTTCTTCGGTATCGGCTCAGTGGTGGCGGCAGGTCTGGTGCCCGCCAACAAACGTGCTTCGGCGGTTGCCCTGATGTTCACCGGCCTGACCCTGGCCAACGTGCTTGGCGTACCGCTGGGCACTGCGCTGGGTCAGGAAGCCGGCTGGCGTTCGACCTTCTGGGCGGTAACCGTAATCGGTGTGATTGCGCTGATCGGCCTGATCCGCTTCCTGCCGGCCAAACGCGACGAAGAAAAACTCGACATGCGTGCCGAACTGGCCGCCCTCAAAGGCGCCGGGATCTGGCTGTCGCTGAGCATGACCGTACTGTTCTCCGCGTCCATGTTCGCCCTCTTCACTTACGTCGCACCGCTGCTGGGCGACGTCACCGGAGTTTCGCCCAAAGGCGTGACCTGGACTCTGCTGCTGATCGGCCTCGGCCTGACAGTGGGCAATATCATCGGCGGCAAACTGGCGGACAAGCGCCTGGCCGCGACCTTGATCGGCGTGTTCATTTCCATGGCGGTGGTCTCGACCGCGCTGAGCTGGACCAGCGTCGCCGTGATTCCGACCGAAATCACGCTGTTCCTTTGGGCCACCGCCGCCTTCGCCGCCGTACCGGCGCTGCAAGTCAACGTGGTGACCTTCGGCAAAGCCGCGCCAAACCTGGTGTCGACCCTGAACATTGGCGCTTTCAACCTTGGCAACGCCTTGGGTGCCTGGGTCGGCGGCAGCGTCATCGCCCACGGTTTCGGGCTGGCCAGCGTGCCCCTTGCGGCCGCTGCGCTGGCGATCCTGGCGCTGCTGGTGACGCTGATTACTTTCCGTCAGAGCGGCAATGCCGAGCTGGCTCCTGCTACTAACTGATCACTAACGAGGGTTGTATCCCATGACGACTATTTTCGATCCGATCAAACTTGGCGACCTGCAACTGGCGAACCGCATCATCATGGCGCCGCTGACCCGCTGCCGCGCTGACGAAGGCCGAGTGCCAAACGCGCTGATGGCTGAATACTACGTGCAGCGCGCCTCTGCCGGCCTGATCCTCAGCGAGGCCACTTCGGTCACGCCGATGGGCGTCGGCTACCCGGACACCCCGGGCATCTGGTCCAATGACCAGGTCCGTGGCTGGAGCAACGTGACCAAAGCGGTCCACGGCGCCGGCGGCAAAATCTTCCTGCAACTGTGGCACGTTGGCCGGGTTTCCCACCCTTCCTACCTGAACGGCGAAGCGCCGGTTGCACCAAGCGCCATCCAGCCAAAAGGCCACGTCAGCCTGGTTCGCCCACTGGCCGACTTCCCAACGCCGCGCGCACTGGAAACCGCTGAAATCGCCGACATCGTCGACGCTTACCGCGTCGGTGCGGAAAACGCCAAAGCCGCCGGTTTCGACGGCGTGGAAATCCACGGCGCCAACGGCTACCTGCTCGACCAGTTCCTGCAAAGCAGCACCAACCAGCGCACCGACAACTATGGTGGCTCCCTGGAAAACCGTGCTCGCCTGTTGCTGGAAGTGACCGACGCCGCGATCGAAGTCTGGGGCGCGGGCCGCGTAGGCGTGCATCTGGCTCCACGCGCCGACTCCCATGACATGGGCGACGACAACCTGACCGAAACCTTCACCTATGTCGCTCGCGAACTGGGCAAACGCGGCATCGCGTTCATTTGCTCCCGCGAGAAAGAAGCCGGCGACAGCCTCGGCCCACAACTCAAAGAAGCCTTTGGTGGCCCGTACATCGCCAACGAGCGTTTCACCAAAGACAGCGCCAACGCCTGGCTCGCCAGTGGCAAGGCCGATGCGGTTGCCTTCGGTGTGCCGTTCATTGCCAACCCGGACCTGCCGGCGCGTTTGCAGGCCGATGCGCCGTTGAACGAAGCGCGTCCGGAACTGTTCTATGGCAAAGGGCCGGTCGGTTATATCGACTATCCAACGCTGTAAGTAAATCGCGCTAAAAACAAAAGCCCCGACTCTCGCGAGCCGGGGCTTTTGGCATTTTGATCATTTCAGGGCTAGCGCTTGCGCTGCCCTCACGCCACCGCCAGACCGCTCAAGCAAATGATGGCGATCCCGGCAATCGCAAAGCTATTCAAAATCTGGTTACTCACACTCATTCACAAACCCGCAACAAATTCCCTACAAAATACGTAGCTCGCTATCTATCAACTTGGCGAGCGTGCGTATATAAAAGCACTCCATCGTAACAAGGCGAACGAAGACAAGATCTTCGCTCGCCTTATGTGTTGACACAACCGGACTCAATTACGCATTTTGTCGAAGGCTTGGGCTAAAGCGCAGCATGTCCAGCCCGGTATCGACCCAACGCGCGGCTTCAGCGTGCAGCTGGAAGCTGTCAGGCGCCAACAGCCATTGGTACAGAATACCGTCGATATAGGCATGAACGCTGATCGCCGCGCGGGCCGCGTCAAGCGTGTCCGGGAGCTGGCCCCGTTTCATCGCATTACGCAACGCCAGTTCGATACGCACATTGCAATCCAGGCTGACCGCACGGCGCTGCTGGCGCAGATCACACATTTCATCGGTGAATTCGCACTTATGAAACAGAATCTCATTGATGCGTCGAGTCTTCGGGTCCAGGGCAACTTGATGAAACAAATGAATCAGCAGTTTGCGCATGCATCCCAGCGGATCCGCTTCGTCTTCACTTTCGCTCGCCCTGGCCATCTCATCCAGCGGCTCATGCAAGCTGTCGAGCATGGCCTGAACCAGATCCGCCTTGTTGCTGAAATGCCAGTAGATGGCCCCACGCGTAACGCCGGCCAGGGTGGCGATATCCGCCAGCGTCGTGCGCGCCACGCCCCGTTCGTAAAAGGCTTTCTCTGCCGCTTCGAGTATCTGGCTTCGGGTTTCTTGAGCTTCCTCTTTAGTGCGACGGACCATGCCAGTAAAACCTCAATCAGGAATGCTTCAGCGATGTCTGTGCACCGTCTGAACAAATGTGGGGCGAGCTCTCTGGGTCTCGTCCCCGGCCTACAATTCATGCCTTGCATCGACTTTTGTAACCGGGTGGGTACTGAGCAAGGCTATTTACAAACAACCATGAACGTAAGTATATTCCTTAGCAAGCTACTTATCCACCCGGCACAGTTTTTTTACCTTTCCACCTTTCTTGTGCGCATTTAGCGCGCCTGACCCGAGGATCTTCATGCAATTCAAGCCAGCTGTTACCGCTCTGGTTACTGCCGTCGCCCTGGCATCGCTGCTCAGCGGATGTAAAAAGGAAGAGGCGGCCCCCGCCGCTCCAGCCCCTCAGGTCGGCGTCGTAACCCTTCAACCTCAAGCCTTTACCCTGACATCCGAACTGCCGGGCCGCACCACGGCCTACCGCATCGCGGAAGTTCGCCCTCAGGTCAATGGCATCATTCTCAAGCGCCTGTTCAAAGAAGGCGGCGAAGTGAAGGAAGGCCAACAGCTTTATCAGATCGATCCTTCGGTCTATGAAGCCACGCTGAACAGTGCGCAAGCCAATCTGCAATCGACCAAGTCGATTTCCGATCGCTACAAACAACTGGTCAACGAGCAAGCCGTAAGCCGTCAGGAATACGACACGGCCGTGGCCAACCGGTTGCAATCGGAAGCGGCCCTGAAAAGCGCGCAGATCAATGTGCGCTACACCAAGGTTTACGCGCCGATTTCCGGTCGCATCGGCCGCTCTTCGGTCACCGAAGGTGCGCTGGTCAACAATGGTCAGGCCGACGCCATGGCCGTGATCCAGCAACTGGACCCGATCTACGTCGACGTTACCCAGTCCTCGGTCGAGCTGCTGGAACTGCGCCGCGAACTGGAAAGCGGTCGTCTGCAAAAGGCTGGCGAGAATGCCGCCATGGTCAAGCTGACTCTCGAAGACGGCAGCCAGTACAAGCAACAGGGCAAGCTTGAGTTCTCTGAAGTGTCGGTCGACCAGACCACCGGTTCCGTGACCTTGCGCGCGGTGTTCCCGAACCCTGACCACACCCTGCTGCCGGGCATGTTCGTTCATGCACAGCTGCAAGCCGGTGTGAACGCGGCGGCGATTCTTGCTCCGCAACAAGGCGTGACTCGCGACCTAAAAGGCACGCCAACCGCTCTGGTGGTCGGTGCGGACAACAAGGTCGAACTGCGCCAGCTCAAGGCCAGCCGCACCGTTGGCAGCCAATGGCTGGTTGAAGACGGCCTCAAGGCCGGCGATCGCTTGATCACCGAAGGTCTGCAGTTCGTCAAACCGGGCGTTGTCGTCAAAGTCAGCGACGCCACTAACGTAGCCACGAAAGACCCGGCCCCTGCGCAGGCAACAAACAAAGTAGCAGGCGGCAAAGGGGAGTAAATCATGTCGAAATTTTTTATCGACCGTCCGATTTTCGCCTGGGTAATTGCCCTGGTGATCATGTTGGTCGGGGCTCTATCGATCCTCAAATTGCCGATCAACCAGTACCCGAGCATCGCCCCGCCGGCGATCGCCATTTCCGTCACCTACCCGGGCGCTTCTGCACAGACCGTGCAGGACACCGTGGTGCAGGTGATCGAGCAGCAGCTCAACGGTATCGATAACCTGCGTTATGTGTCCTCGGAAAGTAACTCCGACGGCAGCATGACCATTACCGCGACCTTCGAGCAGGGCACCAGCTCCGACACCGCGCAGGTCCAGGTCCAGAACAAACTGAACCTGGCCACCCCGCTGCTGCCACAAGAAGTGCAGCAACAGGGTATCCGCGTGACCAAGTCCGTGAAAAACTTCCTGATGGTCATCGGCGTGGTCTCGCGCGACGGCAGCATGACCAAGGACGACCTGTCCAACTACATCGTTTCGAACATGCAGGACCCGATCTCGCGGACTGCGGGTGTCGGTGACTTCCAGGTGTTCGGAGCCCAGTACGCCATGCGTATCTGGCTCGACCCGGCCAAGTTGAACAACTTCAACCTGACCCCGGTCGATGTCAAAACCGCCATCGCCGCGCAGAACGTCCAGGTCTCCTCCGGCCAGCTCGGCGGCCTGCCAGCCCTGCCCGGTCAGCAACTGAACGCCACGATCATCGGCAAGACCCGCTTGCAGACGGCCGAGCAGTTCAAGGAAATCCTGCTTCGGGTCAACAAGGACGGCTCACAGGTTCGCCTGTCTGACGTCGCCGATGTCGGCCTCGGTGGCGAGAACTACAGCATCAGCGCCCAGTTCAACGGCAGCCCGGCTTCCGGTCTTGCGGTGAAACTGGCCAACGGTGCCAACGCCCTCGACACCGCCAAAGCCCTGCGCAAGACCATCAACGACCTCAAGCCGTTCTTCCCGGAAGGGATGGAAGTGGTGTTCCCGTACGACACCACGCCAGTGGTAACCGAGTCGATCAAGGGTGTGGTTGAAACCCTGGTCGAAGCGATCGTGCTGGTGTTCCTGGTGATGTTCCTGTTCCTGCAAAACTTCCGTGCCACGGTCATCACGACCATGACCGTACCGGTGGTTCTGCTGGGTACGTTCGGGATCCTCGCGGCGTTCGGTTTCAGCATCAACACCTTGACCATGTTCGGCATGGTGCTCGCCATCGGCTTGCTGGTGGACGATGCCATCGTCGTGGTGGAAAACGTCGAACGGGTAATGAGCGAAGAAGGACTGTCACCCAAGGAAGCCACCAAGAAATCCATGGGCCAGATCCAGGGTGCACTGGTCGGTATCGCCCTGGTTCTGTCGGCGGTACTGCTGCCGATGGCGTTCTTCAGCGGTTCGACCGGGGTGATCTACAAGCAGTTCTCGATCACCATCGTGTCGGCCATGGCGTTGTCGGTCATGGTGGCCTTGATCTTCACCCCGGCGCTTTGCGCCACCATGCTCAAGGCGATTCCGAAAGGCGAGCACGGCGTTCCGAAACGCGGCTTCTTCGGCTGGTTCAACCGCAACTTCGACCGTAGCGTCAGAAGCTACGAGCGCGGTGTCGGCAACATGCTCAAGCACAAGGCCCCGTTCCTGCTGGCCTACCTGGTCATCGTGGTCGGCATGATCTGGCTGTTCGCGCGGATCCCGACAGCGTTCCTCCCGGAAGAAGACCAGGGCGTACTGTTTGCCCAGGTCCAGACCCCGGCCGGCTCCACCTCCCAGCGTACCCAAGTGGTCGTGGACGAGATGCGAGAATTCCTGCTGCGTCCTGGCAAGGATGGCGGTGAAGGCGATGCGGTGAACTCGGTGTTTACCGTGACCGGCTTCAACTTCGCCGGTCGTGGCCAGAGTTCGGGCATGGCGTTCATCATGCTCAGACCATGGGACGAACGTAACGCCGACAACAGCGTGTTCAAGGTCGCTGCCCGCGCCCAACAACACTTCTTCACCTTCCGTGACGCCATGGTGTTCGCCTTCGCGCCACCTGCGGTACTGGAACTGGGTAACGCTACCGGCTTCGACGTGTTCCTGCAGGACCGCGCCGGCATCGGTCACGACAAGTTGATGGCTGCCCGCAACCAGTTCCTCGGCATGGCGGCGCAGAGCAAGGTGCTGTCGCAGGTGCGTCCGAACGGCCTGAACGACGAGCCGCAATACCAACTGGAAATCGATGACGAAAAAGCCAGCGCCCTGGGCGTCACGATGAGCGATATCAACAACACCCTGTCGATTGCGCTGGGCAGTAGCTACGTCAACGACTTCATCGACCGTGGTCGAGTGAAAAAGGTTTACGTACAAGGCCAGCCAGGTGCTCGCATGAGCCCTGAAGATCTGAAGAAATGGTACGTACGCAACAGCCAGGGCACCATGGTTCCGTTCTCCGCGTTCGCCAGGGGCGAGTGGATCTACGGCTCGCCGAAGCTGGCGCGTTACAACGGCGTAGAGGCGATGGAAATCCTCGGTGCTCCGGCGCCTGGTTACAGTACCGGTGAGGCGATGGCCGAAGTCGAAGCCCTGGCCCAGAAACTGCCGGCCGGTGTCGGTATTTCCTGGACCGGTCTGTCATACGAGGAACGTCTGTCCGGCTCGCAAGCACCTGCGCTGTACGCCTTGTCGTTGCTGATGGTCTTCCTCTGTCTGGCGGCGCTGTACGAAAGCTGGTCGATTCCGATTGCGGTGATGTTGGTTGTACCGCTGGGGATCATCGGTGCCCTGCTCGCTACCAGCCTGCGCGGCCTGTCCAACGACGTGTACTTCCAGGTAGGTCTGTTGACGACCATCGGTCTGGCGGCGAAAAACGCCATTCTGATTGTCGAGTTTGCCAAGGAACTGCATGAACAAGGGCGCAGCCTGGCGGACGCCGCCATCGAAGCGTGTCGGATGCGTCTGCGACCGATCATTATGACCTCGTTGGCCTTCGTCCTCGGCGTGGTACCTCTGGCCATCTCCACCGGCGCAGGTTCGGGTAGCCAGCATGCGATCGGTACCGGGGTCATCGGCGGTATGCTGACGGCCACGGTTCTGGCGATCTTCTGGGTCCCACTGTTCTTTGTCACCGTGTCGTCGATGGGTCAACGCAAAACTGCGGATCAGGATGACGGCGCTATAGAAACTCCTAAAGAGGCTGGCCAATGAGCAAGTCGCTACTCTCCCTAGCCGTCGCCGCGTTCGTGCTCGGTGGCTGCTCGCTGATACCAGATTATCAGCAGCCCGCGGCACCGATTGCGGCGCAATACCCACAAGGTCCGGCGTACTCGCCGGCCCAGGCCGCGAACCAGGCAGCCGCCGAACAAGGCTGGAAGCAGTTTTTCCATGACCCGGCGCTGCAACAGCTGATCCAGACCGCTCTGGAAAACAACCGCGACCTGCGTGTCGCGGCGCTGAACATCGACGCCTTTGCGGCTCAATACCGCATCTCGCGCGCCGACCTGTTCCCGGCCGTCTCGGCGACCGGCACCGGCAGCCGTCAGCGGATTCCGGCGCGAGCCTCGCAGACCGGTAAAGAGGCCATCAGCGCCAGCTACTCGGCTACCGTGGGCGTCAGCGCCTATGAACTCGACCTGTTCGGTCGCGTTCGCAGCCTGAACGAACAAGCGCTGCAAAACTACTTCGCCACTGAAGAGGCACGCCGCAGCACCCAGATCAGCCTGGTGGCCAGCGTGGCCAACGCTTATCTGACCTGGCAGGCCGACAAGGAACAGCTGAAACTGTCCCAGGACACCCTCGCCACCTTCGAAGAAAGCTACCGGCTCACCAGCCGTAGCAACGAAGTCGGCGTGGCTTCGGCGCTGGACCTGAGCCAGTCGCGTACGGCCGTGGAGACTGCCCGGGTACAACAGGCGAAATTCACTCGCCTGGTTGCCCAGGATGAAAACAGCCTGGCGCTGCTGTTGGGCACCGGCATACCGGCCAACCTGGCAGCGAGCCAGCCGTTGTCCGATGATCTGCTCAGCGAAGTGCCAGCCGGTCTGCCGTCCGACCTGCTGCAACGTCGCCCGGACATTCTTGAAGCCGAACACAAGCTCAAGGCCGCCAACGCCAACATCGGCGCGGCACGGGCAGCGTTCTTCCCGAGCATCAGCCTGACCGCCAATGCCGGCACCCTCAGCCCAGACCTCTCCGGTCTGTTCAAGGGTGGTTCGGGGACGTGGCTGTTCCAGCCGCAAATCAACCTGCCGATCTTCAATGCCGGTAGCCTGAGCGCCAGCCTGGATTACTCGAAAATCCAGAAAGACATCACGATCGCGCAGTACGAGAAGTCGATCCAGACCGCCTTCCAGGAAGTCTCTGACGGCCTCGCCGCACGCCTGACCTTCAACGAACAGTTGCAGGCCCAGCGTGATCTGGTTGCCGCCAACCAGAACTACTACCGCCTGGCCGAGCGTCGCTACCGCATCGGTGTCGACAGCAACCTGACCTTCCTCGACGCCCAGCGTCAGTTGTTCAGCGCACAGCAATCGTTGATCACCGACCGCCTGTCACAACTGGTCAGCGAAGTGAACCTGTACAAGGCACTGGGTGGTGGCTGGAACGCGCAAACCGCGAAGAACGAACCGGTGAAAGAAGAAGCACCGAAGCTGAAGATGTTCTGATAGCAATGTTCTGAAGCAAAAACGAAGCCCACCATTTGGTGGGCTTTTTTTTGAGTTGTGTCCCGCGTAGGAGCCTGCGCCCGATTCACCGCCAATTCGGCCAGAGAAATCATCTGCTGAATCGCCAGCGCGGTATTTCGTTGATCGTTCCCATGCTCTGCGTGGGAATGCCTCTAGGGACGCTCCGCGTCCAGTGACGCGGAGCGTCACGGGCTGCATTCCCACGCGGGAGCGTGGGAACGATCAGCGTTTTGGCGTGCTACTGCGGTGAGTCCGGTGGATCGAGGTGATCCAGCGCTCGATTCACCGCCAGTTCGGCCAGAGAAATCATCTGTTGAATCGCCAGCGCGGTATTGCGCTTGGGGCCTTCGAGGTCGAACGCCAGATCGCTGGCCATGACATTGGCCGAGGCGAGGGTCTCGCAGGCGTGGGCCAGCAGGGTTTCGCTGTCGACGTCGGGGGCGATCACGAAAATGCAGCCGGGGCGTCGGTCGGCTAACAATTGCTTGGTCTCGGGCAGCACCAGGTAATGGTCGAGCGCGCGGTGCGCGGCGGCGTGTAGCTCTTTTGAATCGAGAGAGGCGTAGGGGGAAACAGTGTCGGTTTCTGGAGGATTTGGCGTAGGTTTGAACATTGGGGGTCATCCGTAAGTAGGGCTGCAACCATTGCGCTACTAAACGAAATGTATGGTCAGCCCATCTCCTACAACCACGAGCGATGAGCGGTAAAGCATGCTTGCGCTAATGTATCCGGGCTCATGGTCGGCAGTTTTGCCGTCTGGCCCTTGATGAGTAGTCGCTCCTGCCTGTCCTTAAAAAGGGTGCCAGCTTCGAGAGCTGTCTCGTTTACCAGGTTTTCATGCAGGAGTTGAGCTGTTTATCGTCATCATCTTGTCGTCGCAAAAGCCGGTAGTGAATTTCGATCAAGCCATGGATTGTGGGTTGTAGCTAACTCCGCGAGCTAAAACAGCCCATACGATCCTTGCCAATTTATTGGCCAAGGCGCAGGCGACTTTGTTCGGGTGCTTTCGTATCAGTAGGCCTCTGCACCAAGTCCCTAAAGCATCGGTACGTTTATCTATGTGCACCAGAACTGCACGCGAGCCTTGAATCATAAGCTTTCGAAGGTATTTATCACCTCGTTTACTGATGTTCAAAAGGACGGTTTGATCGCCTGTTGAATACTGCCTCGGCACCAGTCCCAGCGAAGCGGCGAAGTCTCGCGATGGGCGAAAATTGGAAGCGTCGCCGACGTCGGCCAGCAGCGCGCTAGCGATGATAGGGCCGATGCCGGGGATGCTCATCAGGCGTGTTCCCGCATCATCAGTGTCCACTTGCTCTTTGATACTTCGGTCAATCGCCTTAATCTCGTCGTTGAGCCGTTTCATCTCTTCCAGTAGATGTTCAATAAAGGACTTCAGCTGTTGCGGTAACTCTGCGGTAGGGTCGTCCAGAATTTGGTGAACCTGATTCATAGCCGCTTTTGTTGCAGGTAGTGCGATCCCGAACTCAAGTAAGAACCCGTGAATGCGATTTATCGTTTGAGTCCGGTGGCCTACCAGCGCCTCCCGTAGACGGTGCTGGGTCGATAGCACTTGCTGTTCC
Source organism: Pseudomonas sp. GW822-FHT06B12 (assembly GCF_058799675.1). Taxonomy (NCBI): domain Bacteria; kingdom Pseudomonadati; phylum Pseudomonadota; class Gammaproteobacteria; order Pseudomonadales; family Pseudomonadaceae; genus Pseudomonas; species Pseudomonas sp. GW822-FHT06B12. The sequence goes on along the minus strand of NZ_JBXALR010000014.1, from coordinate 21,807 downwards.
ACGGTTTTGATGGCGACGTAACGCGTTTTAGGACGGGATGCGGCTTCGCAGATGGCCTCAGCGTCGATGTAGTCGTTTTTGTTGCCGGTGACGTAAGGTTTTACATGCTGCGGCGCGATCAATTTCACTTGATGACCGAAGGACAAGAGCTTCCTGGCAAGCCAGTGTGAACCGCCACAAGACTCCATCGCTATGGTGCAGGGCTTCAACCTTGCGGCAAACTCAAGCAAGCGGCTGCGATTGAATTTCTTGCGCAATACTTCCTTGCCTTTGGCGTCGTGCCCTATGAGATGAAAGGTACTTTTTCCAATATCCAGGCCGAGCAAGTCCAAGGTGTCCATGAGAGGTCTCCGCAAGTAAGTGAGAACCCCGGTAAGTTTAGATTTATCGGGGTTCCCGTACTGGGCTGACCATCTCATTAGGGTGGCAGCTGTGCGCAAGTTAGTAGACCGGGTAACCCACCAAAACCGGCGCGCCCGAGGGCGCCATGCGCACAGCTACCATCAAGTGCAGGGAAGCCCTGACTGGATGACGCTCATGCAGCCGTTGGAAAGTTAACGCGGGCTACTAAACCCGATCACTGATGAGCAGTGACACGGAAACAATAGAGGCGACGACCAAAGCGCACAAGCCGGCGGATTCTGGCGCAGGTGTAGGCCGTGACGCAAGGCGCTGTAGCCTCTGATGGGCACTGCGTAGGCAAGCTTAAACACCCGTAGCAGCTGCCGAGCCCGCGAGGCTGCGTTCGGCCGCGAAGCGGTCGTAAAATCAGGCAACACGTTTTTTCAGACGTACCGCGTATACAGGATTTGCGAGGACTGCGTCCTCGAACGCAGCCTCGCAGGCTCGACAGCTGCTACGGGTCGCGTTACGGCTTAACTGACTGGTATTAGCCTTTATCACCGTTTTTTATGGGGCCCATTTCAACTGACAGAACGCCTCAACCTCCAACCCCATTGACCAGAAACACCGGTTCTTCCAGATAGTGGAGTCCCAGCCGGTTTTCGAACAGTTCATCGCGTAATGCCGCGGTGGTGAAACAGCCCAGGCCCAGGGCGGTGGCCACCAGTGAAAAGGTCTGACTCAGATGCCCGGCATCCATCAGCGCCACCCGCAGTGCCCGGCTGAACTCGTACTTCCAGGACATCCGCTCGACCCGCGCTGTGGATACAAACACCGCCGCTGCACCCTTGATCCACGGCTGTTCGCCACAGGCTTCGCTGATCCAGACTCGCGGGTCTTCCCGTGACAGCAGCTCAAGCCCATGACGGCGTACCGAATAGTGGTAAAGACCGCGTTCGAAACCTTGCACATTCATCAGCACCGCATACACCTCGGTGCCCTGCAGCGAACCGCCGGCCGGTGAGGTTTTCTTCAGGAAATAATCCCCCATGCGGTTCTGTTCCATGACCGTCGCACCCCAGGAGTAGTAGAGCAACAGGGACAGATGCTGCGCGCTCAACGGTTGATCACTGAAGGTTCGCGATGTGCGGCGATCGCACAGCGAATCGAGCAACGCCGGTTGAGCGATCGCGCAGGAAGGCACCAGCAGCGGGTTTTCCAGGGCAATGAACGGATGGGACAAATAATCCTTGAACGCCGACGGCTGACGTCGCGCCGAAGCCTTTTGCTCAAGCTGCGTTTCCAGATCGCTGACGCTGATGTAGGGCGTGTGCGACCCGGTCCGGGTACTCAGGTAAAACTCCAGCGCCGCGTCCCAATGGGCCCAAAGGCTGGCCGGGTGGCTACGCTCAACGGAAGTGTCAGTACCAGATGGCGTCTCGACCGGCTGCAAGACACCCAGGCTGATCAGTTCCCGCAGGAACGCCAGATTGTCGTCCTGCTCGGGACTCTGCAAAACACCCGGCAGCAACAAGGCACTACCCAGCGTCTGAGGCGTCAGAAAATGGCGCAGCAACGGCAGAAACGCTACGCCAAACTCCAGATCCAGGTTGCACTGCCGATCGCGGATAAAAAACGACGCCGAGCCGACGCTGAGCCAAGTGTTTTCCCTGAGTTTCAACAGGGTTTGTGCCCCCTGCTCGGGTTGCGTTTGCCGCTCCTGCCGGTCACAGCCCTTCCAGAACAAGGTTTTGGGCTGCAGGGACTTGATCGCATTGATCAACGACAACAGCGCTCCGTCCTCAGCTTTGTGAGAAATGTCCCACTCCAAGGTGATCGCTTTCACCGGTGATGAATCAAACAAGTGACGCAAGATGTCCCAATCCCGCCGCGGATGGCCGGTATGTATTTCAATCAGCCGGTCCAGCGGCAGCGAACGCAAGTAGTTGTTCAGGTCGTAACCCAGGGATCTGGCGGTCGCGATCGCGCTGTCGAGGTCCAGCAGAAAGCCCGAGCCACTGCGCTCCACCACCCTGGAGATAAACGCTCCTTCAGATTGTTCTTGTGCATCGCGCAACGAAAACAACCGCGGCGCGTTTTCCAGAACCAGCAGCGTTGCCGTGAGGTCACGCAATTCAATGGCGTTGGCCACCACCGTGTCAGCCACCTCTTGGGCCAGGGTCGGTAAAATGAAGTGCTGAGTGTCACCACCGTGAAACCGTGACCAGGAAATATGCTCGGCCAGCCAGGGCGAGCGGGTTTTCTCGCACAGCCGCCGAGTCATTTGCAGAAACTCGCGGTCCATCGCGATGCCCACGCTGCCCAGGGACAAACTGGAAGAATGCAGCAAGCTCGGTACTTGCGCACCGAGCTCAAGCAGACGCGGTTCCAGAATGCAGTGCGTCGGTTGAAACTCGAGGTAATCGAAGTATGGCAAACCCTCAGCGAGAATCCGTTCGACGGTCGGGTCGAGCCCCTCCTCCGATAACTCATCCTGCAGCGTGTGCCGTGGCAAATGGTATTCCAGCCCGACGCCGGCCTCGGGAAATTGCGAAGCATCAAACATCGCCATGTTTGCCTCCCAGGCGTCAACCGGTCAGGCCCAGCATGCGATTAGCCCCCGCCGCAGCCCCCGATATCGCCAATAGCCCGGCGTATTGACTTTCCAGCGCTCTGACTTCTTTGATCAGGTTTCCCAGCAGTTGGCGCCCTTGAGGTGTGAAATCCGTGCTGGCGTCGAAATCGGGCAACGCCTTGATCAAGCCTTGCAGAATGAACACCAGCCGTTTTTGCGCCCGTTGCAGCTCATGAGGCGAGCGCGAGCGAACCCGTCCCAGGTATTTGACCAGCGCGACATACACGAAAAACGCATGGAAATAGCCATAGAGGTCACGCTTCTGCCCCGACCACGGCAAGGTGAACAACGCCTCCCGCGAGGTCTCATCCTTGACGACCGGGCACACTTCGACAATGTTGTAGAGCAACTGATGAGTGGCCTCATGCACCAGCGACTCTTCCAGATCGAGTATCGAATCATCCCGGCTTGATACGAGAATGATCCCGGTGAAGCGCGAAGCCGAACAGCTTCGAAATAAACCATCAGGCAAATAGCAAATGGACTTGACCAGTTTTCTAAACTGTTCGCGGCAGGCGGGCCACGTGTGTTCTATCCGCAACAAGGCAATATTCACCACATCGCAAAAAAAATGTACGGAATGACCATGACGCTCCAATTGTTTACGGGTGGCTTCATCTTCCGGAAATTCATAACTAGGCGGCGCCACTCTCGTCACCAACGGATCAACATCAAACCGATACACGGGAGGGCAATAATCATTCATGTGAACACTGTCGGTTTTTTTCACTCGCGCCAACATCAGTGGGAACTCGATCAACAGTTGCTCTAACGCATCGGTATTCGCCGCCTTTTTCGTGATGACCAAGTTGGCATAATGAGTGGTCAACACACTCCACACTTGAAACACCGGATCATTAATAATCACGCGCTGCTCGCGGGTCGGCGGCACGATAAGATTAAACGCCTGCTCGAAAAACTCCGCCACCTGCGGAGCATCGGGAAACAGTTGAAACAGTTCGGTGTACAGCGCAACAAAGCTTGTGTAGCGATTTCGACTGACACGCTCCAGCAATACTTCAAATCGTGAAAGCTCCGTGTCCGGCAGGAATGTCGTGCCCTGAAACAACTCGTCATCGGATAGCTCACGCAGACCACTGTTCCCGATTTCCATTTTTCAACCTTCCCTTAGGTAGGCGGCAACGGCTTCGCCATCGTCAGACTGGCGATGCCATACCCTGATTGTTCATAAAGACGACGCGCCGCAGCGTTGCGACCAAAGACATGCAGTCGCACTTCTTCGCATCCCGCCTGACGTGCCCAGGACTCGAGGGCCAACAGTGATTGCTTTGCATAACCCTGGCGGCGCTCTCCGGGGTCAATGTAAATATCCAGAATGAAGGCACTCTTGCCGGCACCGGTGCGTCGCTCGGCGACCCACAACTCGCCAATGCGACGCTCTTGATCCTTGATCACCCAGAGCTGGTTTTTTTCAGTCAGTCGCCCTTGCGGCAATAATTGCTCGAATACACTTCGGGCCTTTTGCACCGCTTCCTCCCGGGCCCATTCACCCGCGACGAGCATACCGTCGCCATATTCGGCAACGGCTCTTTCGGCGAACCTGACAAAGTCCGCGTTATCCATTGGAGCCAAGGTGACAGACATCAGTCATTCACTCCGCGCTCGACCGCTTTGCTTCATGACATTTCATAAAGCCATTCGGCGTACCACCGTGAAAGACCCACCTTTCGGGGCACGCCAAATGACATCACCGGCCTTTAATCCATGCGCGCTTGCTGTTGCTGTACATCAAACACCGCACGTATACCCAAATTGCTTCGGATACCGGCAGAGGCGGCCGTCAGTTTTGCAGCGTCAATGCCTTTAACCGCCGCAATTTCATCAGCACTTAGATGCACACCGATATTTTTAGCTGCCGTGGCAGGATCATTGTGAAGTGCATCGGCAAACCCCGGATCCAGCACGGCACGTCCAACAACCGTGGCCAGGGTCTGCTGATTGACTTTATTGCTCATGGTACTTCTCCTTGTTATTTCCGCATGACGAAAACGTACCTCCTGACGACGCATGAGACTTTTCCTTGCCCGCCCTGAGGACTTTGAATATAGCAAGGCCTCTGCTCTTTTCCAGCCATACCCATGGCTCCCTTTAAACCGTTTCACGATAATCGATAACACCGTTTCTTAAGGCTAACTGGCGATTATCGACAGTCGTTTAATGACAGTAATAACTGTAGGAAACCGCTTACAACCAAAGTAATAAGCACTTCTATTTAACAGCAGCCAAAGAACACCAGCGCCATTAATAGAACACAACGCCGAACACCCATTATTGACCCGGACAACTATGGGATTTAATTAACAATATTTCATACCGCCATGCGACCGGGCCGGTGTCGATTAGTGTTCGTTAATCGCCCAAAACCCCGTTCATCTGATTGAATCCCCTCGTCGATCCCCTGCACCATTCCCTCGCACCTACAAAAACCAAAAACAACAGGTTCGACACCATGATTGCGCACCCCGCCCGCTCCGGCTAATTACGCCGACCACGCCCTTCGCGAATTCTTTTTTTTGACTGCAACCCCAAGGTTGCGGCTGCGCCCTGCTGCATCCCTAACAATTAGAGAAACCGAGCACATGAAGCCATTCACTCTGACAACCGCCCTTATTCTGCCGAGCCTGCTGACCGCGACTCTGCCCGTCATGGCTCAGGAGTCGGGTTTTCTCGAAGACGCCAGCGCCAACCTGAACCTGCGCAACTTCTACTTCAACCGCAACTTTACAAACCCGACCCATGCGCAACACACGGCGGCAGAATGGACGCAAAGCTTCATCCTCGATGCCAAATCCGGGTTCACTCAGGGCACCGTCGGTTTCGGTATGGACGTATTGGGCCTGTACTCGTTGAAACTCGATGGCGGACGCGGCACCGGGGGCACGCAGTTACTGCCGCTGGACCACGATGGGCGCCCGGCCGATGACTTCGGGCGTCTGGGTGTGGCCTTCAAGGCGAAGCTGTCCCGGACCGAGTTGAAAGTCGGTGAGTGGATGCCGGTGTTGCCGATCCTGCGTTCGGACGATGGGCGTTCGTTGCCGCAAACCTTTCGCGGTGGGCAGATCACCTCGAAGGAAATCGACGGCCTGACGCTCTACGGTGGTCAGATGCGCGGCAACAGCCCGCGTGACGACAGCAGCATGAGCGACATGTCGATGACCGGCAAACCCGCCGTCACGTCCGACCGCTTCAACTTCCAGGGCGCCGAATACAGCTTCAACGACAAACGCACACAAATCGGGGTATGGAACGCCCAACTCAAGGACATCTACAGTCAGCAATTTATCAATCTGGTCCACTCCCAGCCGTTGGGTGACTGGACCCTCGGTGCCAACCTGGGCTTCTTCTATGGCAAGGAAGATGGCAGCGCACGGGCCGGCGACCTCGATAACAAAACCTGGTCCGGGCTGTTCTCGGCCAAATATGGTGGCAACACCTTCTATGTCGGCTTGCAGAAACTCACCGGCGACAACGCCTGGATGCGGGTCAACGGCACCAGCGGCGGGACGCTGGCCAACGATAGTTACAACTCGAGCTACGACAACGCCCAGGAGAAATCCTGGCAATTGCGCCACGACTACAACTTCGCCGCCGCCGGCATTCCCGGCCTGACCCTGATGAACCGCTACATCAGCGGTGACAACGTACACACCGGGACCGTCACCAACGGCAAGGAATGGGGCCGCGAGACCGAAGTCGGCTACACCGTGCAAAGCGGCAGCCTGAAAAACCTCAACGTCCGGTGGCGCAACTCGACCATGCGTCGGGATTACAGCAACAACGAATTCGACGAAAACCGCCTGATCGTCAGCTATCCGATCAACCTGCTCTGATTCGATAAAAATACCGCGAGTACATGAACCGTTCAGCACCGTTATGCTCCTATGGAGACTTCCATAGGAGCGACGGTCTTGCGGTGCGGTGAATAACTGCGCGCCGACAGTCTGCATTCATCCTGATCTGTCGTAGGCCAAAGCAAAATCATGAAACTGATCGCTGCTGTCTTATCAGTCCTTGCCCTTACGGTCGGCCTCAGCGGCTGCATCGGCCCGCCGATCGAATTGACCCCGAAGACCGAAGAGATTCTGCGCTCGACCCCGCCGATCCGTTTTCTGCTGACCTTCGACGACGGTCCAAGCGCGTCCGGTTTTTTCAATCCAACAACTGCCGTTCTCGACGTGCTGGCCAACAACCCGATTGAGCCGGGCATCAAGGCTGTGTTCTTCGTGCAGACACAGGCCTCCCGCGCCGGTGGCAGCGAACTGGGCCGCACAATCATGCGGCGTGAACATGCTGAAGGTCACATCCTGGGCTTCCATACCGCTACGCCGGGGCATACCAATCACCGCTCGCTCTCCCCGGAAGAACTCGAACGGTCGCTCACCCAAGGCTCTGCGGACATAGCGTCGATCACCGGCAGCCCGCCGATGCTGTTGCGCCCACCGTTCTGGAATTACGACAAGCGCACGTTCGCCGCCTATCAACAACATGGCTTGCAGGTGTTGCTGACCGACCTGAGCGCCAATGACGGCAAAATCTGGGGGTTCAATGGCAGCCCACGCCGACGTGCCAACATGCTGAGGCAAATGTCCGAGGTGCGCGAACGGATAGCGGCCGGAGAACTGCCGACGGTTGATGGCGTCATTCCGGTGGTGGTGACGTTTCACGACCTCAATCGCTACACGTCCTGGCATATGGAGGAGTATCTACAGATACTCCTCGACAGCGCCCGCGAGACGGGCGTGACCACCGCCACCAAACCTTTTTACGACGAACATGTAGCCTTGCGAGATGCGGCTCTGGCCCGCACGGTTCGTGATGCCAACCAACCGGTGCATTTGCCAGGCATTTGGAGTTGGTTCTGGGACAGCAACTCCCATTGAGGGCGCACCGTGTCAGGACCTGAGGTCGTTACTCGCGCGATTCAACGCCCAACTCGTCCCACACCGACTCGGCCAGGTGGAAGGTCGCATTGGCCGCCGGGATGCCGCAGTAGATCGCGCTCTGCATCAGCACTTCCTTGATCTCGGCGCGGGTGACGCCATTGTTCGCCGCGCAACGCAGGTGCATTTTCAGCTCTTCGTTGCGGTTCATGCCGATCAGCATGGCAATGGTGATCAGGCTGCGGGTGTGGCGTGGCAAGCCAGGGCGGGTCCAGATGTCACCCCAGGCGTGGCGGGTGATCATGTCCTGAAATTCCGAATTGAACTCGGTCAGGGTTGCCAGGCTGCGATCGACATGGGCATCGCCGAGCACTGCGCGACGCACTTGTATGCCGTCGGCGTAACGTTGTTTCTCGTCCACAAATCGCTCCTCAGATAGACTTTTCAGCCAACAGAAAACTCAGCACCCGGTCACTGAACGCACTACCGGCCTGAACGTTGGACAAATGCGCAGCGTAGAACTCGGCGTACTCGGCGCCCTTCACTTGCTCTTGAATAAAGTGCCCGCCGGAAGGTGGCGTGACCGCGTCTTCGGCGCCGGCGATGACCAGGGTCGGCACGTTGATCAATGACAGTTGCTCACGGAAGTCGGCATCGCGTACCGCTGCGCAATTGGCCGCGTAACCTTGTGGCGAGGTGGCGGCGAGCATGTCGGTGATCCGCTTCGCCACTGCCGGATTGGCCTCGGCGAAGTCCGGGGTAAACCAACGGGCAATCGATGCATCGCGCAGTGCAACCATCGCTGCCGGGCCGTCGCGCAGGACGGTTTCGATACGCGGGTTCCACACAGAAGGATCACCGATCTTTGCCGCGGTATTGCACACCACCAGTTTGTGCAGACGCTCGCCGGCGTTGATCCCCAGCCACTGACCGATCAGCCCGCCCATGGACAGACCGCAAAAATGGGCGCGCTCGATTTTCAGGGCATCCAGCAATGCCAGCACGTCACGGCCCAACTGCTCGATGCTGTACGGCCCCGGCGTCACCAGCGAACGGCCATGCCCGCGGGTGTCGAAACGCAGCACCCGAAAGTGTTCGGTGAGCGCCGGAATCTGCACGTCCCACATGTGCAGGTCCGTGCCCAGCGAGTTCGACAGCACCAGCACCGGGGCGTGTTCCGGACCGTCGAGTTGGTAGTTCAGTTCGCCGTCGGCGAGTTGTACGAATCCCACAGAAATTCTCCTTCAGGCAGTCAAGGCAAAATGTTCGGCCAGCGCACGCTCAACCCAGGTTTGAGCCTGACCGAGGTAGTGCGCAGGGTTCATCAATTGATCGAGTTCAGCGCTCGACAGCTCGGCGGTCACTTGCGGTTCATCACCGAGCACCGCACGCAAATGTCGCTGCTCGGCCACCGCGCGCTTGCAGCACAGTTCCAGCAGATGGTGCGCGCTGTCGCGACCGATCCGTTGGGCGAGAACGATGCTCACCGCTTCGGCCAGCACCAGGCCTTGGGTCAACTCGAGGTTGTTCGCCATGCGCTCGGCGTCGACCTCCAGCCCTTCTGTTATCAACAGCGCTTGCTGCAACGCGCCGGACACCAGGCAGCAGATTTCCGGCAAGGTTTCCCACTCGGCATGCCACAACCCCAGGCTGCGCTCGTGCTCTTGCGGCATGGCGCTGAACAGTGTCGACAGCAGACCGGGAACACGCGTCGCGGCACCGATCAGCACGGCCGCGCCCACCGGGTTGCGTTTGTGCGGCATGGTCGAGGAACCGCCCTTGCCCGGTGCTGAAGGTTCGAAGACTTCCGCCGCCTCGGTCTGCATCAGCAGGCTGATGTCGCGGCCCAGTTTGCCGAGGCTGCCGGCGATCAGTCCAAGCGCTGCACCAAACTCCACCAGCCGGTCACGTTGGGTGTGCCAGGGTTGTTCCGGCAACGTGAGTTGCAGCTCCTGCGCCAGCGCTTCGGCAATCGGCATGGCCTGCTCGCCGAGGGCCGCGAGGGTCCCGCTGGCGCCACCAAATTGCAGCACCAACAGGCCCGGCTTGAGTACTTGCAGACGTTGCCGACTGCGGGTCACCGCTCCCAGCCAACCGGCGATTTTCATCCCCAGCGTGACCGGCGTCGCATGTTGCAGCCAGGTACGTCCGGCCATTGGCGTGAGCACATGGCGCCGGGCCTGGATCGCCAACGCTTCACCAAGTCGCGCCAGATCGGTCTCAATCAAGTGCAGTGCCTGACGCAGTTGCAGCACCAGGCCGGTGTCCATCACATCCTGGCTGGTCGCGCCCAGATGCACGTAACGTTCGGCGTTCTGATCATGCGCGGCGATCTGCTTGCCCAGCGCCTTGACCAACGGAATCGCCGAGTTACCGGCAATCGCTATCGCCTCGCCAAGGGCAGAAAAGTCATAGTGCTCGGCTTGGCAGGCCGCCTCGATCGGTGCAACCGCAGACGCCGGAATCAGTCCGACCCGCGCCTCGGCCCGGGCCAATGCGGCTTCAAAATCGAGCATGGCCTGAACCCGGCCCTGATCACTGAACACCTCACGCATATTTCGAGCCGTGAAATAGGCATCGAACAATTGATTGCCCGGTCGTTGCATAGGGGATTCCTTACGCGGCGCGCGCCCGATTCAGGCGCGCGCCGACAAGTCAAAGATCGTTTTCCAGATACGCTGCCTGTCTCGGCAAACGCAGGCTGAAGAGGAAGGCGACCGCCATCATCGCCGTCACGTACCAGTAGAAGGAGTTTTCGATACCCACCGATTTCAGGCTCAAGGCCACGTACTCGGCCGAACCGCCGAAGATCGCATTGGCCACCGCGTAGGCCAGGCCCACCCCCAGCGCACGGACTTGCGGCGGGAACATTTCGGCTTTCACCAGACCGCTGATCGAGGTGTAGAAACTGACGATTGCCAGTGCGACGGTGATCAGCCCAAACGCCAGGAACGGGTTGGTCACCGACTTCAAGGTCAGCAGGATCGGCACGGTGAACAGTGTTCCCAGAGCACCGAACCAAAGCATCGAGTTACGCCGGCCGATCTTGTCGGCGAGCGTGCCGAACAACGGCTGCATGCACATATATAGAAACAATGCGCCGGTCATGATGTAACTGGCAGTCTTGGCGGGCATCCCGGCAGTGTTCACCAGGTACTTCTGCATGTAGGTGGTGAAGGTGTAGAAAATCAGCGAACCACCAGCGGTGAAGCCGAGCACGGTAATAAAGGCGGCGGTGTTGTTCTTGAACAACGCGGCCATGCTGCCGGCATCTTTGTTTTCGCGCATTTCCTTGCTGGTGGTTTCTTTCAGTGAACGGCGCAGGAACAACGAAATCAATGCCGCTGCAGCACCGACCACGAACGGAATCCGCCAGCCCCAGGCACGCAGGTCGTCCTCAGTCAGGAACTGTTGCAGGATCACCAGCAGCGACACCGCGAGCAGTTGGCCACCGATCAAAGTCACGTACTGGAACGAGGCGAAAAATCCGCGCTGGCCCTTGAGCGCGACCTCACTCATGTAGGTCGCGGTGGTGCCGTATTCACCGCCCACCGACACGCCCTGGATCAGGCGAGCCACCAGCAGCAGGATCGGTGCCCAGACGCCGATGTCCTTGTAGGTCGGCAGGCAGGCAATCAGCAGTGAGCCGGCGCACATCATCAGCACCGAAATCATCATCGAGTTCTTGCGCCCGTGCTTGTCGGCCACCCGGCCAAACAGCCAGCCGCCGATAGGACGCATCAAAAACCCGGCGGCGAACACCCCGGCGGTGTTAACCAGTTGCACCGTGGGGTTGTCGGAGGGGAAAAACGCCGGGGCAAAATAGATCGCGCAGAAGGCGTACACATAGAAGTCGAACCACTCGACCAGGTTGCCGGAAGACGCCCCGACAATCGCAAAGATCCTTTTGCCACGCTCTTCAGCGGTGTAGAGACTGGTTATTGTTGTCATGTTGTTTCACTCAATGGGGACAGTGAGAGTCTAGACATACTTTGCAACAGCCCCTTTCCACAGATGCCGAAAAGGATCGCAGCCTGCGGCAACTCCAGTAGGAGCTGCCGAAGGCTGCGATCTTTTGACCTTAACTTCAATAATCGAAAAACACGGTCTCGGCATCGGTGCCCTGCAAGATCACATTCCACTGCAACGTGCCCGTCCCATCGGCTTTCGCCATCAAGGTCGTGCGACGTTCTTCCGGCACACAAGCCAGCAGCGGGTCGCTGACGTTGGCCGGTTCACCGTCAAAGTAGATCCGCGTCAGCAAGTGCTTGACCAGGCCTCGGGCAAAAACCAGTACCACCAGATGCGGCGCCTGTGTGCTGCCCTTGAGCCCTTGCACCGTCCCCGGTTTGATGGTGGTGAAGCGGAACCGTCCTTCTGCGTCTACCGGCACCCGGCCAAACCCTTCGAAATTCGGGTCCAGCGGTTTGTCCTGCTCGTCTTCTGGATGGTCATACTTGCCAGCGGCGTTGGCCTGCCAGACTTCCAGCATCGCGTCGTTGACGAAATCGCCGTTGCCATCGACCACCTGCCCGGTGATCGTTACACGCTCCCCAAGCGTTTCTTCGATGGTCAGGTTTTCGCGGTTCAACCAGGTCAGACCGATGTGGTAATACGGCCCGACGGTGTGGGAAGTAGTCGCGTTCAGCGTCATCTTATTTCTCCATCGGCGTGGCATCGCGGCCGCGCAAAACGATGTCCCAGCGATAACCGAGGGCGTAGGACGGAATGGTTTTTTCCAGGTCGAAACTGGCGATCAAGCGTTCTTTGGCGCTGGTATCCGGCACGCAGTTGTAAATCGGGTCGTAGGCCAGCAACGGATCACCCGGGAAGTACATCTGCGTGACCAGGCGCGTCAGAATGCTCGGCCCGAACAGTGAGAAATGGATATGCGCCGGGCGCCAGGCGTTGTGGTGGTTGCCCCACGGGTAAGCGCCAGGTTTGATGGTCTGGAACTGGTACCAGCCATCGGCGTCGGTCACGGTGCGACCGGTACCGGTGAAGTTCGGGTCCAGCGGCGCGTCATGCAGATCACGGTCATGGTTGTAGCGACCGGCCGCATTGGCCTGCCAGATCTCCAGCAGAATCCCCGGCACCGGCAAGCCGTTCTCATCCAGCACGCGGCCGTGAATGATGATCCGCTCACCCAAAGGCTCACCCTGATGTTGGGCGGTCAGGTCGTTGTCCCGCTCTTGCAGGAACTCGGCGCCGATAGTCGGGCCGGTGATTTCCGACAATGAGTGAGGCAAAAACACCAACGGCCTGGAAGGCGAACGGCGGTTGGTCGATTGATAGGCTGGGTGCAGATATTCCGGCTGAGTGCCCGCTTGCGGGCGACGATAACCAGGCTTGTCAGTCATGAAACTGTCCTCTTTTCTTGTTCGATAGCGCTGGTGCGCGTCAGATCCGTTCGATTGCCAGTGCCAGACCTTGGCCAACGCCAACGCACATGGTCGCCAGCGCTTTCTTGCCGCCGGTTTTTTCCAACTGATGCAGCGCCGTCAGCACCAACCGCGCACCGCTCATGCCCAACGGATGGCCCAAAGCGATGGCGCCACCGTTCGGGTTGACCTGCGCCGCGTCATCGGCCAGACCGAGTTCACGCAACACCGCCAGACCCTGACTGGCAAAAGCTTCATTGAGTTCGATCACATCAAAATCACTGACCGCCACGCCCAGGCGCTCGGTCAACTTGCGTACCGCCGGCACCGGGCCGATGCCCATCACCCGTGGCGCGACGCCGGCGCTGGCCATGCCCAATACCCGAGCGCGGGCGGTCAGACCGTGTTTTTTCACGGCTTCGGCAGACGCGAGAATCAGCGCTGCCGCTCCGTCGTTCACACCCGAGGCATTGCCAGCGGTGACGGTCTTGTCCGGGCCATTGACCGGTTTGAGTTTGCTCAGGGTTTCCAGGGTGGTGTCGGCGCGTGGATGCTCGTCCTGCTCGACCACGCTTTCACCCTTCTTGTGGGCAATGCGCACCGGGACGATTTCTTCGGCGAAATAGCCGGCAGCTTGCGCGGCCGCCGTCCGTTGCTGACTGCGCAGTGCGAAAGCGTCCTGATCTGCGCGGGAAACCGCGTAATCGTCGGCCACGTTATCGCCGGTCTGCGGCATCGCATCGACGCCGTACTGAGCCTTCATCAACGGGTTGATGAAGCGCCAGCCGATGGTGGTGTCTTCCAGTTTCATGTTGCGTGAGAACGCCGCATCGGCCTTGCCCATCACGAACGGTGCGCGAGACATCGACTCGACGCCGCCAGCAATCGCCAGCTCCATCTCACCGCTGGCAATCGCCCGGAACGCGGTGCCGATGGCGTCCATGCCCGAGGCACACAGTCGATTGAGGGTCACGCCGGGAATGCTTTCCGGCAACCCGGCCAGCAGCAATGCCATGCGCGCCACGTTGCGGTTGTCCTCGCCGGCCTGGTTGGCGCAACCGAGGAACACCTCGTCGACTGCGCTCCAATCGACGCTCGGGTTACGCTCCATCAGTGCCTTGATCGGCACGGCGGCCAGATCGTCAGCACGAACCGTCGACAAACCACCGCCAAAACGGCCGATGGGGGTGCGAATCGCATCGCAGATATAAACCTCGCGCATCAGGCTTCTCCCGGTGCTTGGCCATGGGCGGCAGCGGTACGCGCTTCAAGATCGCGCAGCGCGGTCAACTCGATGTCGGTCGGTTCGGCGGTGTGTTCCACCTGCTCGGCGAAGCGGATTGCCCAGCCGGTGGCGGCGATCACTTGCTCGCGGGTGACACCTGGGTGCAACGCGGTGACCACGAATTCGTTGCTGCCGGCTTCCGGTTCCATGATGCACAGGTCGGTGATGATCCCCACGGGACCGGCCCCCGGCAGACCGAGACGCTTACGCGAGTCGCCGCCTTCGCCATGACCGACCGAGGTAATGAAGTCGAGTTTGTCGACAAACGAACGAGCCGACTGCTTGAGGATGATCAACACGCTTTTCGCCGAGCCAGCGATCTCCGGCGCGCCACCGGCACCCGGCAAACGGACTTTCGGCTGATGGTAATCGCCGACCACGGTGGTGTTGATGTTGCCAAAACGGTCGACCTGAGCAGCACCGAGAAAACCGACGTCAATGCGCCCGCCTTGCAGCCAGTAGCGAAAAATCTCACCGGTCGGGACGACGGTGTCAGCGGTTTCCGCCAACTCGCCGTCACCGATCGACAGCGGCAATACCGTCGGCTTGGCACCGATCGGACCCGATTCGTAGATCAGGACTACGTCTGGAGAGGAAGTCAGACGCGCCAGGTTGGCCGCTTTCGACGGCAGGCCGATGCCGACGAAGCACACCGAGCCATTCTTCAGTCGGCGAGCGGCGGCGACGGTCATCATTTCATTGGTGGAGTAAGCCATTATTGAGCCTCCATTGCCGCGGCCAGCTTGGCCTGGAATTCACTGAAGTCAGCGCTGCCGTGGATGTATTCGTTGATCCACGCGGTGAAGGTTTCACGGTCGCGGGCAATCGGATCCCAGGCCTGGTAGAAGCGGTTGTCGCGTTCGGTGTAACCGTGGGCGTAGGACGGATGCGCGCCGCCGGGCACATGGCAAACGGCGCTCAAGGCCCAGGTCGGCAAGACGCAGGCGTTCATCGGCGCGTTCAGGTCGTCGACGATTTCTTCGACCGTGACGATGCAGCGCTTGGCGGCCAATGCGGCTTCCTTCTGCACACCGAGAATGCCCCAGAGCAAGACGTTGCCCTTGCGATCGGCCTTCTGCGCGTGGATCACCGTGACGTCCGGGCGCACCGATGGCACCGCCGCCAGCACTTCGCCGGTGAACGGGCAAGTCACGGTCTTGATCAACGGGTTGACCTTTGGCAAGTCGGAACCGGCGTAGGCCCGCAGCACTGCAAACGGCAGGCCGGAGGCGCCGGCAACATAGGCATTGGCCAGGTCGGCGTGGCTGTGTTCTTCGATTTCCAGCGCATGCGGCCACTGTTTCTCGACGGCATCGCGCAGACGGTGCAGCGAACCCACGCCCGGGTTACCGCCCCAGGAGAAAATCAGCTTGCGAGCGCAACCGGCACCGATCAACTGGTCGTAGACCAGATCAGGGGTCATGCGCACCAGCGTCAGGTCTTTCTTGCCCTGACGAATGATTTCATGACCCGCTGCGGTCGGAATCAAGTGAGTGAAGCCTTCGAGCGCGACGGTATCGCCGTCGTTGACGAATTGCTTCACCGCGTCGTGCAGCGAAAGGATTTCAGCCATGGGGTTGGACTCCCGATTCTCAGTAAACCGATGTGGAGGACAAGGCGCGATGAGCAGCGCCGGAATGACTGAAGATTAAGCCGCCGAAAAAACCCAAACAATCCGATAATCGACTAAGTGTTCGTTTATCGAACAGATTGTTGCCTCCCTATCGTTCCCACGCTCCGCGTGGGAATGCAGCCAGGGACGCTCCGCGTCCCAAGAGCGGACGCAGAGCGTCCATTGAGGCATTCCCACGCGGAGCATGGGAACGATCAACATTCAGCGTGGGAACGATCGCGACTCAATTCGCATCCGCATGGCTGACCATGCCTTTGATCACCACCGCCGTGGTGGCCAGCGCGGCCGGAATCACCAACGCGGTCAGTACCTGTTCGAAGTTCCAGCCCAGGCCCAACAACGTAGCGCCCATCCAGGCGCCGAGAATCGCCCCGAAACGGCCGATCCCGAGCATCCACGACACGCCAGTCGCCCGGCCTTGAGTCGGATAGAAGCGCGCCGCCAGCGACGGCATCGCCGATTGCGCGCCGTTGACGCACATCCCGGCGACCAGCACCAACGTTGCCAGCAGCGTGATGTTGCCCAGGCTCTGCCCTACAGCGTAGGCAAACACCCCAGCCAACAAGTAGAAAGTGCCGATCACCTTGTGCGGATTGAACCGGTCCATCGCCCAACCCACCGCCACCGCACTCAATACGCCGCCAAACTGGAACAGCGCGCCAATGAACGCCGCCTGCTCCATGCTCGCGCCGCTGTCACGCATCAGGGTCGGCAACCAACTGGTCAGCAGATAGACGATGACCAGCCCCATGAAATAGGTCAGCCACAGCAACAAAGTCCCGGTGCTATAAGTGCCGGAGAAAATCACTGCGAACACGTTGCGGGCCTTTACGGTTTTCTGTTCGGGCACGCTGAAACTCGATGCCTGGGCGACAACCGCCGGGTCAATCGGCGCCAGCGCCTTGCGCACCTTGTCGGTTCCACGATTGCGCACCACCAGGTAACGCGCCGACTCCGGCAACCACAGCAACAGCACCACCCCGAGGATCAACGGCAGAATCCCGCCAATCAGCAACAGGCTGTGCCAGCCGAACGCCGGGATCAGCTTGGCCGAAATGAAACCGCCGCCAGCCATGCCCAGGTTGAAGCCGCAAAACATGCTGGTCACCAACAGGGACTTTTTGCGTTCCGGGGTGTATTCCGACAACAGCGTGGTGGCGTTCGGCATACCGGCGCCCAGGCCGAGTCCGGTCAGAAAACGCAGTACCAGCAACTGATCGACGTTAGTGCTGTAAGCCGAGGCCAGACTGAAAGCACCGAACAACAGCACTGCGCCGACCAATACGACTTTTCGCCCAAAACGGTCAGCCAGCGGTCCAGAGCCCAGTGCGCCGAAGACCATGCCGATCAGCGCCGCACTCATCACCGGGCCAAGGCTGGCGCGGTCGATGCCCCAATCCTGGGACAGCGCGGGTGCGATAAAACCCATAGCCGCTGTGTCCAGACCATCGAGAAACACAATCAGGAAACACAGGATCACCACCCGCCATTGATAGCGCGACAGCGGTTGGGCATTGATAAAGGACTGCACATCGAGGCAATTCCCGACAGCGGATTGAGGCTGGTTCATTATTTTTATTCCAGGCAAGAAACGCAGGCGAACACGTGCTGGCAATCGCCGCTTCATTATTATTGGGTCGTCATCCGGCGCCTGGCTGTATGGCCAACAGCAGCGGATGACGCTGCCGCGACATTAATGAGGGAAGGGAAACAGCGTCAATTCGCCAAACGCGAGTCTGTGCGTTTATCGAACAGCTTACGCAAACAGCTGAGCACTCAACTCCCGACTGGCGCTCAACAATCCGGGCAAAAAACGCTGTTCCAGTTCGTTGCGGCTGACGCGCCCGGCATGCGTGCTGACGTTCAGCGCAGCCAGCACCTGACCGGATGCGTCGTACACCGGAACGGCAATCGAGCGCAGGCCTTGCTCAAGCTCCTGGTCGACAATGCACCAGCCTTGCTGCCGAACCTCCTGAAGACATTCGAACAACGACTCGCGCGTATGCAGAGTGCGGCTGGTCTTGGCCTGCAGTTCGGCATGTTCGAGGTAGTCGTGCAACGAAGCATCGTCCAGTGCTGCCAGAAGGATCCGACCCATGGAGGTGCAATAAGCCGGTAAACGCCCGCCCACCGACAGGTCGACGGAAATCAAACGCTGGGTCGTTGCCGAACGGGCGATGTACAAGATGTCATCACCTTCCAGCGTGGCCATGTTGCAGGCCTCGTGCAGCTGCTCGCTCATGCGGTCCAGGTACGGCTGGGCCGACACCGCCAGCGGCGTCGAGGACAGATAGGCATGGCCGAGGGTCAGGACTTTGGGCAACAGCGAATAGGTTCGACCGTCGGTGGTCGCGTAACCGAGTTTGATCAGCGTATGCAGGCAACGACGTACGGCGGCGCGGGGAATTTCCGTGCGATGGCTGATCTGCGCGATGGTCAAATGCCGCTTGCGCTCCTGGAAGGCTTGCACCACCGCCAGGCCACGGGCCAGGGAAGTCATGAAGTCCGGATCGCCGGTGAACGCCTGAATTCGCTTGGCTGGCGAGGCAACGATCGGCGGCGCCACTGAAGCAAAGGAATTACGCAATTGATCGTTCATTTCAGGTCATTCCCCAGAGTTCGACAGCTATTACAAGCTGCTCCGGATCGCAAGCACAAGCATGAGCAGCCAAGGTTGGGCGATTATCGAACCATTAATCGATAATCGCAATCAACTGACTGGAGGGCTATACAGGATGAGGGCTACGGGCGACCGTGTGTACGTTTCCTATAAAGCTTGGAATCTTTCATTACAGGTTTTCACACTTTTGCTGACACTGAATAACAGCCGCTTTCTAATCCACTCAATGTGGACGACTTAATGGCGCCAGGAAACGGGTCTGTAAAGACATTGCCAAACAGTGCACTGCGCACAAAACTTGCGGGCAACAAAACAAATTCACAGGACGAAGCACTTTTAAGTTATTCGAGATAGTGTTCTGCCGATCGGCCGCTATAATGCACTTCAGTGATGACCGCGTTTTTTGCAACTACCGGATCCAATCACTCAGGTAGTGCGAGGTTTCAACCCCGCTTCCTGCTCGCAAGCGCTTGACGCTCATTTCGAATGCCCGGCCAATGCGTTTGCAAAAAACAAGAAAACTGATGCTACGTCAGTGGTTCTGCTCTGGTGCCGTGGCCGCCTGCAAGAAGGAAGCTGTCAAGCACAACGCTGTCAGAATGGGTGTCTTGCCGGACACTCTGCTCGAGACGCTTGTGACCGACACAACGAAAGCAGTGCGTATCACCAGAATTTATCTCAACTCAATTAGGTAACACTGTGACGAAAGACGAACTGCGCGCGGAACTTGAGCGCCAGGAACAACGTTACAAGGAAGTTTACGGCGGGGAAGTCACCACCTACGCCGCTCAACCTGACCCGGAACGTAAACCTTGGCGTAAACGCGCCAGCATCCTCGATCAGGCCTTTACCCAGGAACTGCAGAAGATGGAAAAAGAACTCAAAGCCGAAGAGCCGTAATCGCTCCAGTTTGAGATCTTCCGGGCCTGCGTCGCCTTCAGCCACACGCTGAGTGGATTGGCGCTCCATATCGCGCCCGCTAAAAGCGGGCGATTGCCACCTCATTCCCACCGAATAAGGTAAATGGCGCTTGGTTGGCCCTCCTTACAGATATTTCACACACCCATTTCAGCTTCCCGTCGAAGCAACTGAAATGCCGACATGCGCCACAACCACCAATGAAATCAAAGGCTTGAAAAACCTACGACAACGCTGGGGTTTAGGGCCTTGTTACACACTAAATCGTTGAAGAATGTAACCGATGAGCAGCAAGTGCATTGATTAGCAGGGTTTTCTGGCATAATCGCGCCCCCTTATGACCGGGTCAGAAAACCTTCATGATCGATTTATTCAGCGGACTGGATGCTTGGGTGCTTGTGAGCCTCTTGCTCGCCCTGGCCTTTGTCCTCGCCTTCGAGTTCATCAACGGCTTTCATGACACCGCTAACGCGGTTGCCACTGTTATCTACACCAAAGCCATGCCGCCTCATCTGGCAGTGTTCTTTTCCGGTGTGTTCAATTTCCTCGGCGTGTTGCTGGGCGGCGTTGGCGTGGCGTATGCCATCGTCCACCTGCTGCCGGTAGAGTTGCTGATCAATGTGAATACCGGCCACGGGCTGGCGATGGTGTTCTCCTTGCTCGCGGCGGCCATCACCTGGAATCTGGGGACCTGGTACTTCGGTATCCCGGCCTCCAGCTCTCATACCCTGATCGGTTCGATCCTGGGTGTGGGTCTGGCGAACGCGCTGATCAACGACATTCCATTGGCTGACGGTGTTAACTGGCAGAAAGCGATCGATATCGGCGCATCCTTGGTGTTCTCGCCAATAGCCGGTTTCCTGGTGGCCGCGTTGGTGCTGATTGGCCTGAAATGGTGGCGTCCACTGTCCAAGATGCACAAGACACCGGACCAGCGCCGCAAGGTTGATGACAAGAAACACCCGCCGTTCTGGAACCGTCTGGTTCTGGTGATCTCGGCGATGGCGGTGAGCTTCGTACACGGTTCCAACGATGGCCAGAAAGGCATCGGCCTGATCATGCTGGTATTGATCGGTATCGTGCCGGCACAGTTCGTACTCGACCTGAGTAGCACTACCTACCAGATCGAACGGACTCGCGATGCGACCCTGCACCTGAGCCAGTTCTATAAGCGCAATGCCGATACTCTGGGTGAATTCCTGGCGTTGGGCAAAAGCCTGGATGGCGATTTGCCGGAAAAATTCCGCTGCAATCCGCAACAGACCGAACCAACCATTTCCGCCCTGCTCAGCACCCTCAAGGGTGTAGCGGACTACCACTCGCTGTCGCAGGAAAGCCGCATCGAAGTGCGTCGCTACCTGCTCTGCCTGGACGACACGGCGAAGAAAGTCGGTAAGTTGCCTGGCCTCGAAGCCCGCGAAAAGGCTGACCTGGACAAGCTGCGTAAAGACCTGACCACCACCACTGAATACGCCCCGTTCTGGGTGATTCTGGCGGTCGCCCTGGCGCTCGGCCTGGGCACCATGGTCGGCTGGAAACGCGTGGTACTGACCATCGGCGAGAAGATCGGCAAGCAAGGCATGACCTACGCCCAGGGAATGTCGGCGCAGATCACCACTGCGGGCATGATCGGTCTGGCGAACATCTTCAGCCTGCCGGTATCAACCACCCACGTACTGTCTTCGGGTGTAGCCGGGACCATGATCGCCAACAAAAGCGGCCTGCAAGGCGGCACCGTGAAAACCATCCTGCTGGCCTGGGTCCTGACCCTGCCGGCGACGGTAGCCCTGTCGGCCGGCTTGTTCTGGCTGGCATCGAAGGCACTTGGTAGCTGATTCATAGCTGTACAAAAAAGCGCGCCCTCCCAGAGGTCGCGCTTTTTTTATGCCCGTGTGTCCCAAAAGATCGCAGCCTTCGGCAGCTCCTACGAAGATCATCACCAGTGGCGCGCCTTTACCACTCAGGCCGGCTGTCAGGCCGCCATGCTTTGCTTTTGACCTGCCCGCCCCGTCGGAAGGCCGAGTGGAGGTGTTCATCAGGGGGTGGGCGCGCAGCGCCGTACGGCGCAGCCGGACACATCGAGAGGAGGTCG
>NZ_JBXALR010000013.1:0-174063 GCF_058799675.1 Pseudomonas sp. GW822-FHT06B12 | reverse complement strand
GAAACGCATTTGCATGTGTGCACCGACGAGATTAAATCCTCTCGTTTGATTCCGGTGCAACATACAAGGAGCTGCCGAAGGCTGCGATCTTTTCAGGGCGGGTGCGATCTTTCTACTTATCGTGATCAATATCCAGCTTGCTGAACGTCACTTTCCCACCTTCGCTGGTGTACCCGGTGTTGTCCTGCACATACACCCCGGCCTTGAAATACAGCGGTTTGTCACGCCAGGTGGCGCTGATCTGGGTATCCCATGAGTAGCCGGCGGCGCTGATGCCCAAGGCGCCGCCAGGGCTGAGGTGGATGAGGTAGGAGAATTCCTGATCCAGTTTCACCCCCGTGGCGATGGTGATCACCCGGCCAGCATCGTCGTCCGGGTGCATGCGCACCTTGGCGACGATGTTGCCGGTCGAGGTGCTGGTCTTGTACTGATACTCGACTTTCACCAACGGTTTTTGGCTGTTGTAGGCGTGGATCTGGCCGATGACGATTTTGCCCGAACTGGGCACCTGGTTCACCGCGAGGGTCGCGTGCAGCAAGTTATCGGCATCGGGGTAGAGCCAGTTGCGCAGGGTGCCGTTGCTGTAGGTTTCGCGCAGTTCGGTGCGAGGGTAAATTGCGTTTTCGGTGCGGGAGCCGGTCACCGGGGACCAGAAGAAAAGTGTGCCGGTGTCGGAGTGGAAGTATTGATCCTTGAAACCGTTCACCAGTTTGCCGGTGTCAACGGTGTACGGTGGGCTGCCGACAGGAACACTGAGGTTCCAGGTTGCGAGATCGATCATAATCAAAGCTTCCACGAATTCTAGCTGCACGCACGTGCCAGAAGCTCTAGCCCGCGCGTTAGAGGGCGATCTTTATAAGCGTAGAAGAGAGGCATGTTAATGCCCGTCTGGCGGATAACTGGCGTCAACCCTCTGTCGAATTGCCACCTTTGCCGGTCTTCAGTGCCTTTGGAGCTGACCGTTAGTCGGGAGTCGAGACTTTGGCTGAGTGATGGCGCGACGACACCTATTGCTTTTGCAGATCCGGGTCTAGAGTGAAGTCGCAGTATTTGTCCGGTTTTTTTCGACGGTACCGGCCTGACGTCACTACAAGAGAAGCAGCATGGAATGCGCGCAACCCAAGCCAGGTGAAGGCAGCTCAGTTCTTTTAATCGTGGATGATTACCCTGAAAATCTGATCAGTATGCGTGCGTTGTTACAGCGCCAGGACTGGCAAGTGATGACCGCGGCTTCCGGCTTTGAAGCCTTGAGCCTGTTACTCGAACATGAAATCGACCTGGTGTTGCTGGATGTGCAGATGCCAGGGATGGACGGTTTTGAAGTGGCGCGTTTGATGCGCGGTAGCCAGCGTACTCGTCTGACCCCGATCATTTTCCTTACCGCCAACGAACAGTCCCCGGATGCCGTGATCAAGGGCTATGCCAGTGGTGCGGTGGATTACCTGTTCAAACCGTTTGACCCGCAAATCCTCAAACCGAAAGTCCAGGCCCTGCTTGAACATCAGCGCAATCGCCGGGCCTTGCAGCGGCTAAGTCAGGATCTGGAAGCCGCGCGGGCCTTCAATGCCTCGGTGCTGGATAACGCCGCCGAAGGGATTCTGGTGGTGGGCGAGGACGGTCTGATCCGCTTCGCCAACCCGGCCATGTCGCGCCTGCTCAATGCGACGGTCACCGAATTGCAAGGCGCGGAGTTCGTCGACTTCCTGCAAAAACCACATGTGCCGGTGTGGGCAGATTCTGACATTTATGCCGGTTATCGCCGCGGTGAAACCTGGCGCGTGCACGATGCACTCCTGCGCACCGCGCCCGGCCAGCAAGTACCGGTGGCGCTGTCCTGTGCGCCGCTTCCGTCTGAACAGAAGGCCATGGTGGTGACCGTTCTCGACATGTCGGTGGTGCGCCATCTGCATCAGCAGTTGGAGTTCCAGGCTGTCACGGACCCGCTGACCGGGCTGCTCAACCGTCGTGGCTTCTACCAGACCGTGGAAAACCTGCTGTTGCGCGGTGAGCGTTCCGACAGCGCCTGGGTCTTGTTGTACCTGGACCTCGATGGCTTCAAGCGGGTCAACGATTCGCTGGGCCACGATGCTGGCGATCGGGTGCTGCGTTGGGTGTCCGAGCAGTTGAAGGCCTGTTTGCGGCCGTTCGACATTCTGGCGCGCATGGGCGGTGATGAGTTCACGGCGTTGCTCGACCTGGAGTTTCCCGAGCAAGCGGCGAAGATTGCCGAAAAGCTCATCGAGCGCATATCGATGTGTCAGGAAATTGAAGGGCTGGATGTGGCGCTGGGGGCGAGCATCGGTATCGCTACTTATCCCGATTGTGGCTCCAGCCTCGACGGTTTGTTACGCGCGTCCGATATCGCCATGTACGAAGCCAAGCGCGCCGGACGTCAGCAGTATCGCTTCTACGACCATGAAATGAATGGTCGCGCGCGTTCGCGGCTGATGCTCGAAGAAAGCGTGCGCACGGCCGTCGAAAACAAGGATTTCAACCTGGTGTATCAGCCCCAGGTGGCGATTGCCGACGGTCGCATACGCGGGTTTGAAGCCTTGCTGCGCTGGCAGCATCCGAGTGCCGGTGATGTCCCGCCGGGGTTGTTTTTACCGTTGCTGGAAGAAGCGCGGCTGATCAGTCGTCTCGGCAGCTGGATTTACCATCACAGTGCCAGGCAGCGAAAGGCCTGGGAAAACCTGTTTGCCGAGGATCTGGTGCTCGGTGTGAGTTTGAGCAGCACCCAGTTCGGTATGACAAACCTGGTCACCGAGTTGCGTCAGGTGTTGGAGCGCCACGACTTGCAGCCGTATCAGCTGGAAGTTGAAATCACCGAAGACGCCTTGATCCAAAATGTTGATGAGTCGCGTAAACAGCTGCGCCTGTTGCATCACCTCGGCGTGCGGGTAGCACTTGATGACTTTGGCTCGGGGCCGTGCTCGCTGGCCCATTTACGCGATCTGGAACTGGACACGCTCAAGCTCGACCGCCACCTGATTGCCCGGATACTCGATTCCCCACGGGATGCGGCGCTGGCTCGCAGCGTCATCGAGCTGTGCAAGCAATTCGGGATGCTGGTGATCGCCGAGGGCGTGGAAACCGTTGCGCAGTATCAATGGCTTGAGGCCAACGGTTGCCAGTATGTGCAAGGTTTCCTGGTGGCCAGGCCGTTGATGGCCCAGGATGCCGATAGCTTTGCGCAGCCGTTTGACTGGAGCGCGCTGACTGCCTGAATTCGCTACACTGGCGGCCTTTCGTCACTCTGTTGTTGGCCCATGACCACGCTCAAGTACCTCCAGGCTTACCCCGCTGCCTTGCAAGAGCAAGTGCGCCAGTTGATCGATCAGGATCGGCTGGGTGATTACCTGAGCCAACGTTACCCGGATAAACACGCGGTGCAGAGTGACAAGGCGCTGTATAGCTACGCGCTGGAGTTGAAACAGGAATACCTGCGCAATGCGCCGGCCATCGACAAAGTGCTGTTCGACAACCGCCTCGACCTGACCCACCGTGCCCTCGGCCTGCACACGGCGATCTCGCGCGTGCAGGGCGGCAAACTCAAGGCCAAGAAAGAAATTCGCATCGCCTCGTTATTCAAGGACGCCGCGCCGCAGTTTCTGAAAATGATCGTGGTGCATGAGCTGGCGCATTTCAAAGAATCCGATCACAACAAGGCTTTCTACAAGCTGTGCGAGCATATGCTGCCGGGCTATCACCAGCTGGAGTTCGACTTGCGGGTGTACCTCACCTGGCGGGATATGCAATAGCGGATCTTTTAAACATGGAGCAGGTGAATGGACGTCAGCAAAACCAAGAGCAGCTTCTACCGCCGCCTGTACGTGGCGTACCTGATCGACAGCGGGCTGGCCAGTAGTGTTCCGGCGCTGACCGAAGTGACCGGTATGCCGCGGCGTACCGCCCAGGACACGATTGCGGCGTTGGCGGATCTGGATATTGTGTGTGAATTCGAGCAGGAAGAGGGCGCGCGCAACCATGCGGGGCGCTATCGGATTTTGAGTTGGGGCGCGATTGATCCGCGCTGGATCGAGCAGCATTTGCAGCAGATCAAAGCGGTGCTGGAATACCCCTGAGACTTTGCGGTGTCGCGACTGACGCCATCGCGAGCAGGCTCGCTCCCACACTGATCTGTGGCACGACGAAGATCCCCTGTGGGAGCGAGCCTGCTCGCGATAGGGCCCTCAAGAACGGCGCATCCCGATATGCGGAATATCGTCCTCCAGATATTCCTCGCCCACCACGACAAACCCATACCGCCCGTAATACCCCTGCAAATGCGCTTGGGCCGACAGATAGATCGGCACTTCAGGCCAGTATTTTTCGGCCTGTATCAAAGCCTGACTCAGCAACTCGTGGCCCAGCCCCTTGCTGCGGGCTTCCGGTGCGGTAATCACCCGCCCGATCACCACGTCACCGCCCTGTGAAATCGGGTCGAGCAATCTCAGGTAAGCCACCAACCGCTCCCCGTCCCAGGCCATCAAATGGCAAGTGTCGCCGTCCAGATCCTGACCATCGATATCCTGATAAACACATTTCTGCTCGACAACGAACACCTCTGCACGCAATTGCAAAATGGCGTACAGCTGTTCTTTACCCAGATCGCTGTGGTGTTTGCAGACCCACTCAATTGTCATCTTCACATTCCTTGAACAACCTCGCTCCGATACTAAGCGTCCTGCCGCTGGATGTCTTGCGGCAGAAAAATCTGTGATAAAGGCCAAAATGCCATCATTCATTTCTCGCGACTCTGTCTTCTTTGTGTAATCTGCGTTGTAGCGGTTTGTTGTGGCTTCAATGAGCTACTGTTAGGACCGGGGTTGTGGCCGTGATTCGGTACACCGGCCTTCGAGTTTTGGCTAAAAACACGCTGGGCTGCCCGCCCGCTAAGGATTTTTTAGCATGCCGCGATTGCATCTAGCCTTTGCCTTGATTGGGTTGCTGTTGCTGACCCAGAGCGCCACAGCGGAGAAACTGCGTCTGGTGGCCGATGCCTGGCCACCGTTTACCGATGCCACGCTGGTCAATGGCGGGGTGGCGACTGATATTGTCACCACCGCGCTGGCGCGGGCGGGCTATGCCAGTGATTTCGAACAGGTGCCTTGGGCCAGAGCCTTATTGGGTGTGGGTGAAGGACGTTACGACGTGCTGGTCAATGCCTGGTTCAACGAAGAGCGAACCCACATCGGGCAGTTTTCCAGCGAATACCTGCTCAACCGGATACGTTTCATCAAGCGTAAAGACACGCCGATCGAATACAACAACTTGCAGCAATTGCACACCTATCCGATTGCCGTGGTGCGTGGCTACGCCTATTCGCCCGAGTTTGACGGCGACGTGGCCTTGCAGAAAGTCCAGGTGCACAACTTCCCCATGGCGGTACGCATGCTCGCCGCTGACCGGGTGAAGCTGACGCTGGAAGACGAATACGTTGCCCGCTATTACCTGGCGCGCGAATCATCCAAGGTGCGCAATTCCGTGGAGTTCCTGCCCAATCCTTTGAGCGAAAACAGCCTGCATATTCTGGTCAGCCTGAAGAACCCCGATCATGAAAAGATTGTCGCCGGCTTCGATCGCGAGATTGCGGCGATGAAGGAAGATGGCAGCTATGAGCGATTGCTCAGGCAGCATGGGATGTGAGAGTCGGGGTTGTGTGGTGTGGCGGATGACCTCATCGCGAGCAAGCTCGCTCCCACACTGGATCTGTGTCGGGCACAGAACCTCTGTACGCCGCCGAACCCCTGTGGGAGCGAGCTTGCTCGCGATGGGGCCCGCACTGTCACCACAGATCTCAATCCTCGCTCGTATCCTTGATCAAATGCGCCGCCAGCGTGCGCAACGGTCCCAATTGCCGGCAGATCAACGCCAGTTGGGTCTGCACCAGACGCTGACCTTCGTCGATCTCGTCGGGCATTTGTTCCAGCGCGGCGGCCAGGGTTTCTTCTTCGTCACTCTGAATCGCAATCGACAGTTTGCTCGCCAACCCTTGGGCGATTTCGTCGATGCTGGTTGCCAGACTGACGCCGGCGCCGTCGATCAGTTGTTCACGAACGTCAGCGGGTAGCTGGATTTCGCGGTGTGCGCCGAGGCCCGAGAGGTAGCTGAGCAAGGTGTGGGACAGCACCAGGAAACGGAAACCGACGTCGGCTTCTTTACGGAAATGCCCCGGCTCCATGAGCATGTTGGCCAGCGTGGTCGACAGCGCCGCATCGGCGTTGTGCGCATTACGTCGGGCCAGCCGATAGGCCAGGTCATCACGTTTACCGGCAGCGTATTGCTGCATGATTTGCCGCAGGTAAATGCTGTTGCAGGTCAGGGTGTTGGCCAGCACTTTGTTCAGCCTGCGGCCCTGCCAGTCCGGCAGGAACAGGAGTACCGCCAGCCCCGCAATCAGGCCGCCGAGCAAGGTATCGAGCAGCCTTGGCAGGAACAGCCCGTAGCCGTCGCCGACCTGGTTGAAGCAGAACAAAATCATCAAGGTGATCGCCGCTGTCGCCAGGGTGTAGCGGGTGGTGCGGTTGATAAAGAACACGACCCCGGCGGCAATCGCGAAACACGATTGCACCAGCGGGTTGGGGAACAGATCGAACAACGCCCAGGCCAGGGTCAAACCAATCGCGGTGCCAAGGATCCGCTGACCGAGTTTGCGCCGCGTGGCGCCGTAGTTCGGTTGGCAGACAAACAGCGTGGTGAGAATGATCCAGTAGCCTTGCGACGGGTGGATCAGGTGCACCATGCCGTAGCCGATGGTCAGGGCCAGGGGCAGACGCAGGGCGTGGCGAAACAGCAACGAGGTCGGCGTCAGCTGCGTACGCAGGCGCGTCCAGACGTCCTTGAGGTTGCGCGGTGAACGGTCGAGCAGGCTGCTGTCGGTGGCATCGGCCAGGCTGTCGGGGTTGCTCGCATCGCTGAGCAAGCGGTCAAGCGTGCCGAGGTTGGCCGCCAGCGCGCGCAACGAGCGCAACAAGCCGCGCCAGGCCGGGTTGCTCTGGATGCGCAGGTGTTCGAGGGAGGCGTGCAGGTCGCTGAGGGCTTCGGCGAAGCTGTCGTCGTAGACGAACGGCTGACGCATCTGGATCGACTCGGCCAATGCCCGGCAGGCTTTGCCTTGCTGGCGCAGCAGGCGTTGGCAGCGGAACAGCACGTCGCTGTGGAAGAAGGCTTCGGCCAGGGCGTTGTACGGATAGTGCGAAGAACTGGCGCGTTCGTGGATGTCCTGGGCGAGAAAGTACAGCTTCAGGTAGCGGCTGACTTTCGAGCCCGGCCGACCATTGCCGACCCGGTGCAGAATGATTTCCTTGGCCGCGTTGAGCGCCGCGACCACCCGGCCATTCTGCTGCGCCAGTTCCAGCCGTCGGGCTTCGACGTCCATCTGGCGGATCGGCTCGAACAGCGACGATTTGAGCTTCAGGTAAAACCCCAGTTCGCGAAACAACCGCGCCAGGCTCTGCTGCACCGGTTGGTTGGAAAACAGCGCCTGCCACAGTACCGAGAGCAAGCCGTACCAGGCCGCACCAGCCACCAGCAACACCGGCTCATGCCAGAAATCGGTGACCGCGCCACCGCGCTGGTCCACACCAATCATGGTGTACACCGACAGAATCAATGTCGCTGAGGCAATCGCGCCATAGCGTTCGCCTAAAGCGCCGAGCATGGTCAGGCCGAAGCTGGCCAGTGCCAGGGCGAACACGAAGATGTACGGGTAGGGGAACAACAACTCGACCGAGAACGCGGCAACGCTGAAGCACAGCAGCGTCACGGCCAATGCATTGAGCCGGCCCTGCCAACTGTCGTCGGTCTCGGCCAGGGCGCTGGCGATAATCCCCAGGAACAGCGGGATCAGCAGGCCCATTTCATTCTGGTACCAACACAGCACCATGGTGCCGGTCAGGGCGATGAACACCCGTACGCTGTAGCTGAATTTATCCAGCGCCCAAAGGCGACGCAGAGACTGACGAAACGAGGTCGATGACATGAAGTGCGGAGGCCTTCCGGGGCAATGCAGCTAAATTGAGCCAGTAATGACGACGACGCAATGGCGCCGATCACATCTGACAGCAAAAACTGTTCCTTCCTTGGTGTGATTGGTCTCGGAATACAATTCGAAAAACACAGCAGATCCATTGTGGGAGCGAGCTTGCTCGCGATAGCGGTCTGGCAGTCAACATTAATGTTGAATGTACTGGCCTCATCGCGAGCAAGCTCGCTCCCACAGGTGTTCGGTGTTTGTCAGACGTACTGCGCCGCTGCGTAACCCGAGGCCCAGGCCCATTGGAAGTTGAAACCGCCCAGGTGACCAGTGACATCCAGCACTTCGCCGATGAAGTACAGGCCGGGGCTTTTCAGCGATTCCATGGTCTTGGACGAGACTTCATGGGTGTCGACGCCGCCGAGCGTGACTTCGGCAGTGCGATAGCCTTCGGTGCCGGCCGGGACCAGTGTCCAGCTCGCGAGTTTTGCGGCGATATCGGCCAACTCGGCGTGGGTGTACTGCTTCATCGGCTTGGAGACGAACCAGCTGTCGGCCAGCAGGTTGGCCATCTTCTTGGTGAAGATCTCGCCGAGCAGGGTTTTCAGTTCGCTGTTCGGCCGCTCGACTTGCTGCTGTTGTAGCCAGCTCGGCACGTCGTGGTCGGGCATCAGATTGATTTCGACTGCGTCACCGGATTGCCAGAATGACGAAATCTGCAAAATCGCCGGGCCGCTGAGGCCACGGTGAGTGAACAGGATGTTCTCGCGAAAGCTCTGATCGTTGCAGCTCACCAGGCAATCCACCGAAGTGCCGGACAGCTCGGTGCACAGCTCTTTCAGCTGATCAGTGATGGTGAACGGCACCAGGCCGGCGCGAGTTGGCAGCAACTGGTGGCCGAACTGCTTGGCCACTTGATAACCGAAACCGGTGGCGCCCAGGGTTGGAATCGACAGGCCGCCGGTGGCGATCACCAGCGATTCGCAGGTCAACTGGCCCAGCGTGGTTTCCAGCAGGTAACCGCTTTCGAGTTTTTCGATGTTCTGGATCGAAGTGTCCAGGTGCAGGTTGACGCCGACCTGATCGCACTCGTCGAGGAGCATGCCGAGGATGTCGCTGGATTTGTTATCGCAGAACAGCTGGCCGAGCTTTTTCTCGTGGTAGGGCACGCCGTGCTTGGCGACCATCCCGATGAAATCCCACTGGGTGTAGCGCGCCAGCGCGGATTTGCAGAAGTGCGCGTTTTGCGAGAGGAAATTGCCTGGTTCGGTGTACATGTTGGTGAAATTGCAGCGGCCACCGCCGGACATGAGGATTTTCTTGCCGGCCTTGTTCGCGTGGTCGAGCAACATCACCTTGCGCCCGCGCCCGGCGGCGGTCAGCGCACACATCAACCCAGCGGCGCCAGCGCCAATGATCACGACTTCGGTAGAGCGCAAAACGATGTCCTCACACAAATTTTAAATTCACCGGTGGACCAATGTGGGAGCGAGCTTGCTCGCGATGGGGCCAGTACATTCAACATTGATGTTGTCTGTCAGTCCGCTATCGCGAGCAAGCTCGCTCCCACAGGGATATGCGGTGTTCTTACAAAATCCGTACGCGCAACGAGCGGCCTTTGATCTTGCCGTCGTTCAGGCGCTGCAAGGCTTGCTTGGCGATCCCGCGTTCCACGGCGACATAGGCCTGGTAGTCGAAGATCGCGATCTTGCCGACCTGGGCGCCTGGAACACCGGCATCGCCGGTCAGTGCGCCAAGGATGTCGCCCGGGCGAACCTTGTCTTTACGGCCAGCGCCGATGCACAAGGTGCTCATGGCCGGCAGCAACGGAGAGCCGCCCTGGGAGGTCAGGTTGTCCAGTTGATCCCAGCTCAACGGCGACTTCTGCAGTTGCTCGATGGCTTGGGCGCGATGGGCTTCGGACGGCGCCACCAGGCTGATGGCGATGCCTTTCTCACCGGCACGACCGGTACGGCCAACGCGGTGAATGTGGATTTCCGAGTCGCGGGCCAGTTCGACGTTGACCACCATGTCCAGCGCATCGATGTCCAGACCACGGGCGGCGACGTCGGTGGCGACCAGTACCGAGGTACTGCGGTTGGCGAACATCGCCAGGACCTGGTCGCGATCACGTTGTTCCAGGTCACCGTGCAGACCAACGGCCGAGATGCCTTTGGCAGTCAGGTGGTCGACGGTTTCCTGTACTTGCTGCTTGGTGAAACAGAACGCGACCGTGGATTGCGGACGGAAATGCGCGAGGACTTTGACCACTGCGTCCATGCGTTCTTCCGGCGAGATTTCGTAGAAACGCTGCTCGATCTGCGTGTCGTCGTGGAACGCCTCGGCCTTCACTTGCTGCGGGTTACGCATGAACTTCGACGCCAGCTGCTTGATGCCCACCGGATAAGTGGCGGAGAACAGCAGGGTCTGGCGACGCTCAGGGCACTGGGCGATGATTTCTTCGATGGAATCGTAGAAACCCATGTCGAGCATGCGGTCGGCTTCGTCGAGGATCAGGGTGTTCAGGCCATGAAGCACCAGCGAGCCCTTGCGCAGGTGCTGCTGGATGCGCCCCGGAGTGCCGACGATGATGTGCGCGCCGTGCTCCAGCGAGCCGATCTGCGGACCGAACGACACGCCGCCGCAGAGGGTCAGCACCTTGATGTTGTCTTCGGCACGGGCCAGACGACGGATTTCCTTGGCAACCTGGTCAGCCAGCTCACGAGTCGGGCAGATCACCAGTGCCTGGCAGCCGAAGAAGCGCGGATTGATCGGGTTCAGCAGGCCGATACCGAAGGCGGCGGTTTTGCCGCTGCCGGTCTTGGCCTGGGCGATCAGGTCCATCCCCTTGAGGATCACCGGCAAGCTTTGCGCCTGGATCGGCGTCATCTGGGCATAACCGAGGGAGTCGAGGTTAGCCAGCATGGCGGCGGACAGCGGCAAAGTATTAAAAGCGGTGGCGATGGTGGTCACGGGACTGGCCTGCAAAACAAAATGTCGCGCAGTGTACCAGCCCTATGGCCATTCGCCCTAAGGCTCGATGTGTTCTTCCGGACGCTTGACGCGCCGTCCGTCTTCCCGCGATAGCTGCGAGAAGATCGTCGCGGCGAGCATTGCCATGATGCCGACGGTCACAAAGGTCAGCTGAAACGCGCCCAACACCGTGTCCACGCCATCATTGCCGACCTCCGCCGTGAAGCCGCCGAGCAGGGCGCCGGCGCAGGCAACGCCGAGACTCAGCGACAGCTGCGCGACCACTGACAGCAGGCTGTTGCCGCTGCTGGCGCTGGCGTCGTCGAGGTCGATCAGGGTCACGGTGTTCATCGCGGTGAACTGCAAGGAGTTGATCGCGCCGAGTATCGCCAGTAGCACCAGCAGCAACCAATAAGGCGTCTGCTCGCTGACCAGGCCCATGCTCGCCAGCATGATCCCCAGCGCCAGCGTGTTGCCGGTGAGCACGATGCGGTAGCCCAGACGTTCGATCAGTGGCCGGGCAATCGACTTGGCGAACATCGCCGCAGCGGCCAGCGGCAACATGCTCATCCCGGCCAGGGACGGCGAGTAGCCCAATGCGACCTGTAGCAGCAACGGCACCAGGAACGGCAGGGCGCCGCTGCCCAGGCGGGCGAACAGGTTGCCGAGAATCCCCACGGCAAAGGTCCGGGTCTTGAACAGCGCCGGTGCGAACAACGGATTGTCGATGTGTCCGGCCCGCAGCCAATAAGCCGCCAGGCACGCCATGCCGCCGAACAGCAGCAACATCACCCGCAAATGTGGCAGGTGCAGCTCGCCCAGGCCTTCCATGGCAATGGTGATCAGCACCATCGCCGCGCCGAACAGCAGGAAGCCCAAGCCATCGAAGCGCGTGCGCTCACTGCCCCGCAGGTCCGGAATGAATTTCCATACCGCGTAGCAACCGACCAACCCGACCGGCAGGTTGATCAGGAAGATCCAGTGCCAGGTCAGGTATTGCACCATCCAGCCGCCCATGGTCGGGCCGATCAGCGGCCCGAGCAGGCCGGGAATGGTGATGAAACCCATGATCCGCACCAGTTCCGAACGCGGATACGCGCGTAGTACCACCAGTCGCCCGACCGGCAGCATCAACGCGCCGCCCAGGCCCTGAATCACCCGGGCGCCGACCAGCATGCTCAAAGTGCTGGAGAGCGCACAGAGCAAGGAGCCGAGGCTGAACAACAGGATCGCGCCGAAGAAGATTTTCCGGGTGCCGAAGCGGTCGGCGATCCAGCCCGACGCCGGAATCAGCAAGGCGACCGTGAGCATGTAGGCGATGATCACGCCCTGCATGCGCAGTGGGTCTTCGGCCAGGTCGCGGGCCATGGCGGGGAGGGCGGTGTTGAGGATGGTCCCATCGAGGGACTGCATGAAAAACGCAATTGCCACCACCCAGGGGACCCAACGGGCGGTGATTGCGTCAAGAGCCGGGCGGTTGGGCATGGGACCTCGTGTGAGAGTGAGTCAGGTAGTCCGTGGTGGCTTCATCGCGAGCAGGCTCGCTCCCACATGGACGGTGAATATCCTGTGGGAGCGAGCTTGCTCGCGATGCTTTTTACAGGGTCAAGGTCAGGCGGCTGACCAGCGCTCCCGGCAACAACGCTGAAGCCGTGGCCCGTTGGCTGTAGGTGCTGGCCGACAAAATCAGCTCACGCTCGCTGGTCAGTGCTTCCAGCTGCGAACCGAGCAGGCTGTAGGCGCTGTCATCGAAGCGCATGGTGCTGACCGGTGCCTGAATCTCGCCGTTCTCGACCCAGAAGGTCGCGAAACGGGTCATG
Source organism: Pseudomonas sp. GW822-FHT06B12 (assembly GCF_058799675.1). Lineage (NCBI taxonomy): Bacteria > Pseudomonadati > Pseudomonadota > Gammaproteobacteria > Pseudomonadales > Pseudomonadaceae > Pseudomonas > Pseudomonas sp. GW822-FHT06B12. The sequence goes on along the minus strand of NZ_JBXALR010000013.1, from coordinate 161,292 downwards.
CCGGTCAGGCGTGCGGCCGGCTGGTCCGAGTAGTTCAGATACCACAGGTTGCTGATGTACAAGCCGGTGCCGAGCTGCTTGAGGATCTCGGCTTCCGGCAACGCACCGGCGGCCATGTTCAAGGCACTTGGCGATTCACCGCCGCTGGCGCCGTTGGCGGTCAGGCCGTATTCGGCGGCGCTGCGCGAGCCCACCAGCCGCTCACCAGCCTTGCCCGCAACGATCAAGCCGAGATCGCTGCGCGGGTAGCCTTCGCCGGAGAACGCCGGGCTCAGGGAACCACTGACTTTTTCATCCAGCGAGAGCAGCGCGCTGAACGCGCTATCACCCGCGTAGAGTTTTTGCAGCGGGCTGCTTTTACTGGCAATCGACTGCGCAGAGAAACCACCCCAGCAGAGCATGCCGACGATTTCTTCCAGCGCCGCCGGCGCCAGATAGGCACGGTACTGACCCGGCGCCAACGTGCGCAGTGGCCGCCCCAAAAACTCCAACTGTTGACGGGCCTGCTGGAAGCGTTTGGCGAAACCTTCGCTGTTCCAGTCGTGCCCGGCGTAGCTGGCTTTCACCGCTTGGCCGTTGGCATGGAACAGGCTGAAATCGAAGTTGAAGCTGTTGGCCTGATGCCAGCCAAAGGCGCCGGACGAACTGGCGAAACCCCGGCTGATCGGCCCGGCGGCGTAGAAACCGACCAGATCGAGGCCTTCGGCGGCGCGGGCGATTTCGGCGATCACCTGCTCGGTGTCCGGCAATGGGTGATCCTGCACATTCTTGCTCTGCCAGTCCGTGTGGTTAAGCAGCAGATACGGATCCTGCGGCAACAACGGTAGAGTCTCGCGCAGCTGTTGCAGGCCTTCGGCCAGGCGCTGAAGGTCAACCTCGGGATCACCGGCGAGGGTGATGCTCAGGTCCGCGTGCCGACCGTCATCGATCAGTTTGAAACCCAGGCTGGCCTGCTGAACCTGGCCAGCCTGACGCACTTTGGCGTGGTTGAAGCGCACGAACGCCGACGATTCGGCGGCGTAGCTCAAGGTGAATTGCTCAGGCTCGCGCAGGGCATCGCGCAACCAGGCCACCAGTCCTTTGAATTGCTCGACCTGACTCAATACCGTCGCCATCAGGCGTCTCCCCCAAACACGTCAATGTTGCTGAACACGCAGGCCGGCGAGGCATGGCCGACGCGGATTACCTGGTTCGGTTCGCCCTTGCCGCAGTTCGGCGTGCCCAGCACCTTGAAGGTGCTGACGTCGCCAACGGCACTGAGATTGCGCCAGAACTGCGCGGAAATGCCCCGGTAATTCGGGTTCTTCACCACGCCTTTGAGTTCGCCGTTTTCAATCAACTGACCCCACTCGCAGCCGAACTGGAATTTATTCCGTGCGTCGTCAATTGACCATGAGCGATTAGTCGACATCAGCACGCCGTGCTCGATGCCGCCGATCAACTGTTCCAGCGGTTGGTTGCCTGGCTCGATGTTGAGGTTGGCCATGCGGTCGATGGGCGGCCGGTTCCAGCCGCAGGCGCGGCTGTTGGCGACGCCGTCGAGGCCTGCACGGAATTGCGACAGCGCACCGCCCAGTGGACGGATCAGCAAACCCTCGCGGATCAGGAATTGTTTGCTCGCAGCCGTGCCGTCGTCGTCATGGCCGTAGCTGGCGAGCTGCTCGGGAATGTCCGGGTCGAAGGTCACGTTGAGCAGTTTGGAGCCGTATTGCAGGCTGCCGAAGTCACTGGTTTTGACGAAGCTGGTGCCGGCGTAGTTGCGCTCGTCGCCGAGGATGCGGTCCAGTTCCAGCGGGTGGCCGATGGATTCGTGGATCTGCAGCATCATCTGGTCCGGCATCAGCAGCAGGTCGCGTTTGCCTTGCGGGGTGTTCGGTGCCAGCAGCAATTGCAGCGCCTGATCGGCAACGGTCGGCCCGGCGCCGATCAGTCCGCAACGGCTGATCACGTCCGCGCCGCCTTGCTGGCCGAAGTTCTCGCGGCCCAGGCTGCGGGTCTGGCTGTCGTTGCCGTCATAAGCGGTGACATCCAGCCCTGGGTAGACGAAGCGTTGCGCCTGACGCAGTTCGGCGCCGGCGCTGTTGAGGTAGATCTGCTCGACGTGCGTGATGCCGATGCTGACCTGCCAGTTCACCAGTCGCTCGTCCTTGGGCACGGCGGCGGATTCGGCGCCGAGCAGTTGGTAGCAATCGCTGAGGGACGGGAAGGGTTGTGCAAGATCCGGTGACAGGTAATCGGCGCGATCGCTGGAAACCGGCTGCTGGCGCAGGTCGAGCAGGGCGTGGGCAGCGATCGAGCGGGCCTGTTGTTCGGCGCGGTCGAGGGCGGCTTGCAGGCCTGATGGCGACAGGTCGTTGGTCGCGGCGTAGGCTTCGACGCCATTGACTCGTGCGGTCAGCATCGCGCCTTCGTCACGGCTCAGGTGTGGCGGCTCCGCAACGTTCTTGCGTACCGACAGGTACTGACCCGACTCGCGCACATAACGCAGCGAAAAGAATTCAGCGCCCGTGCGCAGAGCAGCGAAACGCTGCTTGAGCTGGGGGTGGAAATCGAACATGCGGGGACCTCCCTATTTAGATCGTTCCCATGCTCCGCGTGGGAATGCATCAATGGACGCTCTGCGTCCGCTCGTGATCTGTGACGCGGAGCGTCACTGGCTGCATTCCCACGCGGAGCGTGGGAACGATCATCGGTCGGTTAAACCGGGCAACCCTTGGCGCGCAGGATGGCGTCGAAACGATCCGGGTCCAGCGTTCCGGCTTCGATAGCCGCAAGCGTAGCCTTTTCCCGCGCGAGCAGGTCGTGGCAGCGCACCAACAGTTCCGGCAGTTCGCTGCGCGATGCAGCGACTACGCCGTCACCGTCGCCAATCATCAGGTCGCCGGGGGCGACCAGCATGCCGGCGCAGGAGATCGGTACGTTGATTTCGCCGCCACCGTCGGTGCTCGGGCCTCGGTGCACGCCGCCGATGGCATAGGCCGGCAGTTCACCGGTTTGCCACTCGTCGAGGTCACGCAGGGCGCCGTTAATGACCACGCCGACGATCCCGGCCTTGAGGGCCATGGCACGCATGATGCCGCCGAATACGGCGCGGGTCAGGTCGGCACTGCCGTCGATTACCAGCACGTCGCCGGGGCGGGCCATCTGCATGGCTTTGAGGATCATCAGGTTGTCGCCGGGGCGCACGCGAACGGTCAGCGCGCTACCCAGCATCGGCGCATTGCCGTGGAAGGCTTTCAAACCCAGACCACCGACGTTGCGGCCCAGGCAGTCGCTGACAGCGGCGGCGGGGATCTTGCTGAATTCCTTCAACCACTTTGGATCGAGGGGTTCGACGTTTGGATTGATCAGGTAGCCGGTGGGCCATTTGCTCGAAGATACGACATCAAACATGAGTAAGCCTCGTGGCCAGCCAGGTGGCGGCTTGTCGATGGGGGGCGGGGGGTGAAACGTTTGCGCGGTGACTAGATTAGGCCTGCGCGGGGGGTGGGATCAAGGGTGAAGCGGTGTAGGAAGGGGGAGGTGTGTTGTTTGATAGAAAGCCATCGCGAGCAAGCTCGCTCCCACATTGGATTTGCGTCGAACCGCTATTCAGCATTCAACACAGATCAAGTGTGGGAGCGAGCTTGCTCGCGATGCGCCGCAGGCGCGGTGTTACTGCGCGGTAGGACCCACTTCACGCAACGGCTTGCCACGCACCGGGGCGTCGCCCGCGACGTAGTACTTGGCCTTGCTGCGTGGCAATGGCTGACGACCACGGATCTTGTCGGCGATTTTCTCGGCCATCATGATCGTGGGTGCGTTCAGATTACCGGTGGTGATCAGCGGCATGATCGAGGCATCGACCACACGCAGACCCTGCATCCCGTGGACGCGACCCTGACCATCGACCACGGCCATTTCGTCGGTGCCCATTTTGCACGAGCAGGACGGATGGAACGCGGTTTCGGCGTGTTCACGGATGAACTTGTCGAGTTGCTCGTCGGTTTGCACGTCGATGCCTGGGCTCAACTCGCGACCACGGAAAGCGTCGAGTGCCGGCTGCTGCATGATTTCACGGGTCAGGCGGATGCCGTCACGGAATTCCTGCCAGTCTTGCTCGGTGGCCATGTAGTTGAACAGGATGCTCGGGTGCTGGCGCGGATCCTTGGATTTAACCTGGATGCGGCCACGGCTTGGCGAACGCATGGAGCCCATGTGCGCCTGGAAGCCGTGCTCTTTAACACCGTTGCTGCCGTTGTAGTTAATCGCTACCGGCAGGAAGTGGTACTGAATGTTCGGCCATTCGAAATCCGGACGCGTGCGGATAAAACCGCCGGCTTCGAACTGGTTGCTGGCGCCGATACCGGTGCCGTTGAACAACCACTCGGCGCCAATGGCCGGCTGGTTGTACCAGAGCAGCGACGGGTACAGCGAAACCGGCTGGGTGCACGCGTATTGCAGGTACAGCTCCAGGTGGTCCTGCAGGTTCTCGCCGACGCCTGGCAGGTCGTGAACCACGGGAATGTCCAGGCTTTTGAGCAGCTTGGCCGGGCCGACGCCGGAGCGTTGGAGGATCTGCGGCGAAGCAATCGCGCCGCTGCACAGCAACACTTCTTTGCGTGCACGGGCTTCAACGGGCTCTTCGGCGCTGCCCACCAGGTAACGTACGCCGACCGCACGTTTACCTTCGAACAGAATCTTGTCGGTCAGGGCGTGGGTGACGATGTTCAGGGTCGAACGCTTTTTGGCGATGTCCAGGTAACCGCGAGCGGTGCTGGAGCGACGGCCTTTAGGCGTCACGGTACGGTCCATCGGGCCGAAACCTTCTTGCTGGTAGCCGTTCAGGTCCTCGGTACGCGGGTAACCGGCCTGCACGCCTGCTTCAACCATCGCGTGGAACAGCGGGTTGTTGCCGGCTTTAGGGGTGGTCACGCTGACCGGACCTTCGCCGCCGTGGTAGTCGTTCGCGCCGATGTCCCGGGTTTCAGCTTTGCGGAAATACGGCAGGCAGTCCAGGTAGGTCCAGTCTTCCAGGCCAGGGTTTTTCGCCCAGCCGTCGTAGTCCATGGCGTTACCGCGGATGTAGCACATGCCATTGATCAGCGAAGAACCGCCCAGGCCCTTGCCGCGACCGCATTCCATCCGGCGGCCGTCCATGTATGGCTCTGGATCGGTCTCGTAGGCCCAGTTGTAGCGACGGCCTTGTAGTGGGAACGCCAGTGCCGCAGGCATTTGCGTGCGGAAGTCGAAACGGTAGTCCGGGCCGCCGGCTTCGAGCAGCAGGACGGTGACGCCTGCGTCTTCAGTCAGACGGGTCGCCAGGGTGTTACCGGCAGAGCCGGCCCCGATGATGATGTAGTCGTATTCCTGGGACATTGAATGCACCCTCTTTTGAAGTTGGTCAGGTCATGGCGAGTGCTGCGCACTCGATCGCGAGCAAGCTCGCTCCCACATTGGAATGAGGACTCCTGTGGGAGCGAGCTTGCTCGCGATGGCGGCCTCGCGGGCGAAGCAGATGCCGCCTTAGAAAACCGAGGCGTAATCGCCCAGCTCGACCTGTACCGATTTGATGCGGGTGAAGTTGTTCAGCGAGCTGATGCCGTTCTCACGGCCCACGCCCGACTGCTTGTAGCCGCCGACCGGCATCTTGGCGTCGGACTCGCCCCAGGCGTTGATCCAGCAGATACCGGCTTCCAGTTGATGAATCACGCGGTGAGCGCGGTTCAGGTCCTTGGTGACGACGCCGGCGGCCAGGCCGAACTCGGTGTCGTTGGCGCGACGGATCACTTCTTCTTCGGTTTCGTAAGTCAGGATGCTCATCACCGGGCCGAAGATTTCTTCGCGAACGATGGTCATCTCGTCGGTGCAGTCGGTGAACACGGTCGGTGCCACGAAGGCGCCTTTGGCGAATTCGCCTTCGGTCAGACGATCACCGCCGCACAGCAGGCGAGCGCCTTCTTCCTTACCTTTGGCGATGTAGCCGAGCACGCTTTCCATATGGGCGAAGCTGACCAGCGGGCCGAAGTTGGTGTTTTCGTCTTCCGGGTTGCCGACGCGAATGCGCGCAACGCGCTCAACGATCTTGGCTTCGAAAGCGGCTTTCAGGTGGCTCGGTACGAACACGCGAGTGCCGTTGGTGCAGACCTGACCGGAGCTGTAGAAGTTGGCCATCATCGCGGTGTCGGCGGCGCGATCGAGGTCGGCGTCGTCGAAAATGATCAGTGGGGATTTGCCGCCCAGTTCCATGGTCACGTCTTTCAAGGACGAGCCAGAAGCGCTGGCCATGACCTTCTTGCCGGTGTCGGTACCGCCAGTGAACGAGATTTTTTCGATGCGTGGGTGCTCGGTCAGCCAGGTGCCGACTTCACGGCCGCTGCCGGTCAGAACGTTGAACACGCCCGCTGGCAGGCCTGCTTCGGTGTAGATTTCAGCCAGTTTCAGGGTCGTCAGGGAAGTGACTTCGCTTGGCTTGAAGATCATCGCGTTACCGGCCGCCAGGGCTGGAGCGGATTTCCACAGAGCGATCTGGATCGGGTAGTTCCACGCGCCGATACCGGCCACGATGCCCAGTGGCTCGCGACGGGTGTAAACGAACGACGTGGTGCGCAGCGGGATTTGCTCGCCTTCGATGGCTGGCACCAGGCCTGCGTAGTATTCCAGTACGTCAGCGCCGGTGACGATGTCGACGTAGCGGGTTTCGGAGTACGCCTTGCCGGTGTCCAGGGTTTCCAGGGCGGCCAGTTCATCGTTGCGCTCGCGCAGGATCTCAACGGCACGGCGCAGGATGCGCGAACGCTCCATGGCGGTCATCGCGGCCCAGATTTTCTGGCCCTTTTCGGCGCTGACGACAGCGCGTTCGACGTCGGCGAAGGTTGCACGTTGCACTGTGGCGAGAACTTCACCGTTAGCCGGGTTGATGGCTTCGAAGGTGGCGTCGCCGCTGGCGTCGGAGTAACCGCCGTCGATGTAAAGTTTTTGCAGTTCGAAACGGGCCATAGAGTCCTCGCAAGTGCATAAAGTTGTTGGCGTTAACCACTGGGCGTGCCGTAAAGCCTGGGCATCGCTGATCAGTAGCCGTTCAGGGGCCGAGCGGTTATGTGTGCTCCAGCAGCTCCTGCTTAGCCAGTTGGATATCCATATATTCGTAAGCGATTCGTTGCGCCTGCTCGGTGTCGAAAGCGTCTCCCGACAGCGCGCCGCGTAACCACAAACCGTCAATCAGGGCCGCCAGCCCGCGTGCTGCGCTGCGTGCCTGATCAAGCGGCAGCACTCGGCGGAACTCGCAGCACAGGTTGGAATACAGGCGGTGATCGTTGATCCGCTGCAACCTGTGTAAAGACGGTTGGTGCATGCTGGTTGCCCAGAAGGCCAACCAGGTTTTCATTGCCGGGCCATTGACCTGGCTGGCGTCGAAGTTGCCTTCGATAATCACCTGAAGATGAGCCCGCGGGCTGTTATCTCCCAGCGCCTGGCGGCGCGCGGTGACGTTCTCGCTGAGGACACTCATCAGGTACCGCATCGTGGCGGCGATCAGGCCATTCTTGTCCTGAAAATAGTGACTGATGATGCCATTCGAGACACCGGCCAAACGGGCGATCAGCGCAATGCTGGCGTCCCCCATTCCAACCTGATCGACGGCCAGCAAAGTGGCTTCGATCAACTGCTGACGGCGGATGGGTTGCATACCGACCTTGGGCATCTTGCACATCTCCTTAGGCCTCCCGGTGGACGAAAAACGGCTACCGGATTGAAGGCCAGTCTATTTTGTTTTGATTGAACGTTCAATCAACAAAGAATAAGATCTGCGACAAATCGTCGCTGCCTACAGGTTTTTCCTACGTGTGGTTGGCGGAAAAACGACATCCGAAAATGCTCGAAACCCGCACGGGGCATGCTGCGAACCGATTGCAATGGACGTGTTGAATGGGCAAGACGCTCAGGGTCATGCGCTGCGTCATGTACGCGCGCGCGATCGTCGAGGTCGGTTTTCAACGCTGCTGCCGCGGTTTCGGGCTTTTTTCGGGGTGTCTTTATATCACCCGCAGGTCGGCTGCCAACTAACCGATTGGTCGGGTACTGCTTTGCCTTGTGTCTTTCTCTCGCACTGCCTGGAGCATCTGTGCAATGAGTTCTGCCTCTCTTATAAAGACCCCACCCGATAAGGTGACGGTCAACGGTTGGGTGTTCTACACCTCGACCGCATTGATCCTGCTGCTGACTGCCATCCTCATCGCCGCGCCGCAAGAAGCCGGGAGAATGCTGGGGATCGCTCAGGCCTGGTTGTCGCGCAGCTTCGGCTGGTACTACATGGTGGTGATCGCTGCCTATCTGGTATTCGTCGTCGGTCTGGCGTTTTCGTCCTACGGCAAGCTCAAACTGGGCAGCAAGGACGACACTCCGGACTTCAGCTATGGCGCCTGGGCCGGGATGCTGTTCTCGTCCGGTATCGGTATCTCGCTGCTGTACTTCGGTGCATCCGAACCGTTGGATCACTACTTCAATCCGCCGGAAGGCGTGGCGGGCAGCAACCTGGCAGCGCGTCAGGCGGTGCAACTGACGTTCCTGCATTGGGGTTTGCATGGCTGGGCGATCTACGCCTTGGTCGGCTTGGCCGTGGCGTACTTTGCTTACCGTCATAACCAGCCGCTGGCGCTGCGTTCGGCGCTGTATCCGCTGGTGGGCGAGCGTTGGGTCAAAGGTGCGGCCGGTCATGCGGTAGACGGCTTTGGCATGTTCGTGACCCTGCTGGGTCTGGTGACCAACCTGGGGATTGGCTCGCTGCAAGTGTCGTCGGGTCTTGAGAACCTGTTCGGCATGGAGCACAGCAACACCAACCTGCTGATCGTGATCATCGTGATGAGCACCGTGGCGACCATCGCCGCCGTGTCGGGCGTGGAAAACGGCATCCGCCGTCTGTCCAACCTGAACATCGTGCTGTTCAGCGGCCTGCTGATTTTCGTGCTGCTGTTCGGCCCGACCCTGCACCTGCTCAACGGCTTCGTGCAGAACATCGGTGACTACCTGAACGGCGTGGTGCTGAAGACCTTCGACCTGTATGTGTACGAAGCCGACAACGCCAAATCCGAGCGCTGGTTGGGCCTGTGGACCCTGTTCTACTGGGCCTGGTGGATTTCCTGGGCGCCATTCGTGGGCATGTTCATCGCGCGTATTTCCCGCGGTCGTACCGTACGTGAACTGGTGGCCGGCGTGCTGCTGATTCCACTGGGCTTCACTTTGGCCTGGTTGTCGATCTTCGGTAACTCGGCGCTGGATCTGGTGATGAACCATGGGGCGGTGGAGCTCGGGAAGACTGCGCTGGAACAGCCGTCCATGGCGATCTACCAGCTGCTTGAGCATTACCCGGCGTCGAAAATCGTGATCGGCGTGTCGATCTTTGTCGGTTTCGTGTTGTTCCTGACCCCGGCCGACTCTGGCGCGGTGATGATGGCGAACCTGTCCTGCAAGGGCGGCAACGTCGACGAAGACGCCCCGCACTGGCTGCGGATCTTCTGGTCGGTGGTGATCACGCTGGTGACCATTGGCCTGCTGTTCGCCGGTAACTTCGAAGCCATGCAAACCATGGTAGTGCTGGCCGGTCTGCCGTTCTCGGTGGTGCTGGTGTTCTTCATGTTCGGCTTGCACAAGGCCATGCGCCAGGACGTGCAGATCGAGCACGAACAAGCCGAATTGGCAGCGCGTGGTCGTCGTGGTTTCAGCGAGCGTTTGACTCAGCTGGATCTGCAACCGAGCCAGTCGATCGTTCAGCGTTTCATGGACAAGCACGTCAGCCCGGCGCTGGAAGATGCGGCGGCGCAATTGCGTACCCAGGGTCTGGATGTTCAGACATTGCTGGGTAAAGCCAAGCGTTGCATGGGCGTGCGAATCGAGATGGAAGAGGGCAACCCTTTTGTCTACGAAGTGAGCCTGGACGGCTATCTGGCGGCGCCGAGCGAATCGCCGAACCCGGATGAAGCGCGCACGCGTTACTACCGAGCCGAGGTGTACCTGCACAACGGCAGTCAGGAGTACGACTTGATGGGCTTCACTCAGGATCAGATCACCCGTGATGTGCTCGATCAGTTTGAAAGCCATCGGCAGCTCCTGGGCCGTGTCTATAGCTAAGACTTGAGTGACGCGGTGCAATTGATGCACCGCAATCCTTGTGGGAGCGAGCTTGCTCGCGATGAGGGCATAACAGTCAGCATCAATGTTGACTGACCCACCGCCATCGCGAGCAAGCTCGCTCCCACAGGTTCTGCGTACTAACAAAAACGCCGCGATCCTCGCGGCGTTTTTGTGTCTGCTGTCTTACCCCAGGTTCTTGCCGAGCAGTGCGTGGTACAGCTCGCTGTCGCCGAGAATCCCCACCACATGGTTGTTGTCGTGCAGCACCAGCTTGTTGCCGGTCTGATAACGAATCTGCAGCGCATCGCGCATGCCGATGTTCGAGTCCACCAGCGTTGGTCGACGGCCCAGGCCTTCAACGGCTTGCCCCGGTACCCAGTTCTGCAGGTCCAGGCTCGCGCCGTTCTGGCGTGCGCCCTTGATGGTGTTGCCTTCGGCCAGGTCCAGCCACGAGTCGCCGCCCGGATCCAGGCATACAGAGCCGTTGATGCGTTTGCAGTTGTCCAGTGTGCGCATCAGGCTGCGACCGCACAGTACGTTCAGCGGGTTGGTGTGCGCCACGAAGGTCCGCACGTAGTCATCGGCCGGGTTGAGGACGATTTCTTCCGGCTTGCTGTACTGGATGATCCGGCCGTCTTTCATGATCGCGATACGGCTGCCGAGTTTCAGCGCTTCATCGAGGTCGTGACTGACGAAGACGATGGTCTTGTGCAGCTTGCGTTGCAGTTCCAGCAGTTCGTCTTGCAGGCCTTGGCGAATCAACGGGTCGAGTGCCGAGAAGGGTTCATCCATCAGCAGGATGTCGGCGTCCATCGCCAGTGCGCGGGCCAGCCCCACACGCTGCTGCATGCCGCCAGAGAGTTCGTCGGGTTTCTTGTTACGCCATTGGGACAGGCCGACCAGTTCGAGCTTCTCGTCGACTAGTTTGTGGCGTTCCTTCTCGGGACGACCCTGCATTTCGAGGCCGAAGCTGATGTTCTCGCGCACCGTCAGCCAAGGCATCAGGGCGAACTTCTGGAACACCATGGCGATGCGCTTGGTACGCATCATTTTCAGTTCTGCCGGGGTGCAAGAGGCGATGTCGATCTGCCGGCCTTCATGCTCGACGAACAGCTTGCCACGGCTGACCGTGTTCAAGCCGTTGATGCAGCGCAGCAGGCTGGATTTGCCGGAGCCGGAAAGGCCCATCAGTACACAGATTTCGCCTTTCTCGATGTCCAGGCTGGCTTTTTCAACACCAACGATTTGCCCGGTTTTTTTCAGGATCTGGTCACGGGTCATGCCCTGGTCGAGCAGTTTCAGGGCTTCACGCGGGTCCTTGGAGAAGACCACGTCGACCTGATCGAAGCGGATTATGCTCATGCGTCACCCCCTACTTTGGCGTCGGGTTGTTTGCAGATACGGTCGAGCATGATCGCCAGCAGTACGATCGCCAACCCGGCTTCGAAGCCCAGGGCGATATCAGCAGTGTTCAGTGCGTTGACCACGGGTTTGCCCAGGCCATCGGCGCCCACCAGTGCTGCGATCACCACCATCGACAACGACAGCATGATGCACTGGGTGATGCCGGCTGCGATGCTCGGCATCGCGTGGGGCAGTTCAATACGCGAGAGCAGCTGGCGGCGCGAGCAGCCAAAGGCCTTGCCGGCGTCCATCAGTTCTTGCGGCACATCGCGGATGCCCAGGTAGGTCAGACGGATAGGCGCGGCAATCGCGAACACTACCGTTGAAATCAGACCCGGGACCACACCCAGACCGAACAGGGTCAGGGTAGGAATGAGGTACACGAACGTCGGTACGGTCTGCATCAGATCGAGCACCGGACGCATCAGCGTGTAGAACATCGGTTTGTGCGCGGCGACGATGCCCAACGGCACGCCTATTATCACGCAGACGAAGGTGGCGAATAGCACCTGGGCGAGGGTTTCCATGGTTTCCTGCCAGTAACCCAGGTTGAGGATCAGCAGGAAGGAGGCGATGACGAAAGCGGTCAGGCCCCATTTGCGTTGAATGAAGTGGGCTAGCAAGGCGATCAATCCGATCAGTGCCAGCGGGTTGAACCAGGTCAGCGCAAACGTCACGCCGTGGATCATCGTTTCCAGTGTCGTGGCGATCGCATCGAATGTGCTGGCGCCGTGTTTCGTCAGCCATTCTACGAAGGCAGCGATGTACTGGCCTAAAGGGATTTTCTGATCAATCAGCATGGTAGTGAACGTCCGCATGCAAGGAAAAAAACAGCCCGGGCGAGCGAACTCGCCCGGCATCAACAATTACTGTGCAAGCTTGGCTTTCACGGCTTCCAGGCCTGGTTTACCGTCAATGGTGGTCACGCCAGCGAGCCAGGTATCAAGTACCTTTGGATTCTTTTTCAGCCAGGCCTTGGCGGCCGCTTCAGGCTTCATCTTGTCGTCCAGGATGTTGCCCATCAGCGAGCTTTCCATGTCGACGGTGAACTCCAGATTCTTCAGCAACTGGCCAACGTTGCTGCATTCCTGGGTGTAGCCCTTGCGGGTGTTGGTCAGGACGGTTGCCGCACCGAAATCCGGGCCGAAATAATCGTCGCCACCGGTGAGGTACTGGATCTTGAAGCGCTTGTTCATCGGGTGCGGTGCCCAGCCCAGGAACACCACTGCGGTATCACGCTTCTGAGCGCGGTCGACTTGCGAGAGCATGCCGGCCTCACTGGACTCAACCACCTTGAAACCGGCGTCTTTGAGACCGAAGGCGTTCTTGTCGATCATACTCTGGATCAGGCGGTTGCCATCGTTACCCGGCTCGATGCCATAGATTTTGCCGTCGAGTTCTTTCTTGAATTTGGTTATATCGGCGAAGTCATGCAGACCTTTGTCGTAAAGCGCTTGTGGCACCGCCAGGGTGTACTTGGCGCCTTTGAGGTTGGTGCGCACGGTTTCCACGGTGCCCGCATCGCGGTAGGCCTTGATGTCGTTTTCCATGGTCGGCATCCAGTTGCCGAGGAACACGTCCATGTTCTTGCCGTCAGCCAGGGACTTGTAGGTCACCGGCACGGAAATCATGGTGGTCTTGGTCTTGTAGCCCAACGCGTCGAGCACGACGCTGGTGGTCGCCGTTGTAGCGGTGATGTCGGTCCAGCCGACATCGGAGAAGTTTACGGTGCTGCACTGTGCCGGTTCTGTGGCGTGAGCCAGAAGCGGCAGACTCAGCATGGCGGCCAACAACAACGACGGGGAACCTATTTTCATGGGTGGACTCCTGAGTGTTTTTTTGGGCGGTGTTCTGACCGCACTTATGTGTGTTGCGGTTGGTCGGCGTGTGAAGACTGCTCTACCACGGCGCCGTGCAATCGAGTCGAGACTGATCATGGACCAGTGAAATTCTGACGCCTACAGGGTGCGTCGTATCCAGTACAGGGATGGTCGCATCCAGTGTCGGTGAGGTCGTTTACAGCTTTATTCAGCGCTTTTTAGTCCTCTGAACCGTAAAAAAACGGCCAAAACGTGCCGTCTGCGGCCGGCGGCGTTGGTGGGCATGGGTACGTCGGTGTGAGACGTCGAGCGACATCGCAAAAGCCTGATGATGCGGTCAGATCAAAGGGTTGCCGCTTGAGCGTAGCAGCTCCGCCACCGGGCGTTTTGGCGTCTGGAATATGCTCACCGAGGAGTCTCGCACGTCATGGCTATCAGTGTTTTCGACCTGTTCAAAATCGGCATTGGCCCCTCTAGCTCGCACACCGTCGGGCCGATGCGCGCCGCGGCGTTGTTCGTCGAAGCGCTACGCGAGAAGGTGCTGCTGGAACAGGTGCACCGGATCGAAGTCCAGCTGTTCGGTTCGTTGTCGGCCACTGGTATCGGTCACGGCAGCGACAACGCGGTGATCATGGGGCTGATGGGCGAATGGCCGGACGCGATCGACCCGTCGCAAATCGGCGTTCGCATCGACACCTTGCGTGAAACCCATACGCTGTTGCTCGACGGTCGCTTGCCGGTGCCCTTCATCTGGGCGCGTGACATGCGCCTGATCGATGAGAACCTGCCATTCCATCCCAATGCGATGACCCTGGTGGCGGAAGGTGAGCACGGTGAGCTGCATCGCGACACCTACTATTCAGTCGGCGGCGGTTTTGTCGTTGATGAGGCACAGGCCTCAAGCGGCGTGGTCGATCTGGACCGCACCGTGTTGCCTTACGATTTTTCCAGCGCGGCGGAGCTGCTTGCCCTGTGCCAGAAACACAAACTGCGTGTCGCCGAGTTGATGATGGCGAACGAGAAGGTCTGGCGTTCGGAAGAAGAAATCCGCGGCGGTCTGATGAAACTCTGGCGTGCCATGCAGGATTGCGTCGAGCAGGGCCTCAAGCACGAAGGCATCCTGCCTGGTGGTCTGAACGTTCGCCGTCGCGCCGCGAAGTTGCATCGCAGCCTGCAAGAGCTGAACAAGCCTAACGTGATCGGCTCGACCTTGAGTGCCATGGAGTGGGTCAACCTGTTCGCCCTCGCGGTCAACGAAGAAAACGCGGCGGGCGGGCGGATGGTTACGGCACCGACCAACGGCGCGGCCGGGATCATTCCGGCGGTGTTGCACTACTTTATGAAATTCAGTGAGGTGGTGACGGACGCCAATGTCGTCGACTATTTCCTCAGTGCGGCGGCGGTCGGGATTCTGTGTAAAAAGAACGCCTCGATTTCCGGCGCCGAAGTTGGCTGCCAGGGCGAAGTCGGTTCGGCCTGCGCCATGGCGGCGGCCGGGTTGGCGGAGATTCTTGGCGCGACGCCGGAGCAGCTGTGCAACGCGGCGGAAATCGGTCTGGAGCACAACCTCGGCCTGACGTGCGACCCGGTTGGCGGGCTGGTGCAGGTGCCGTGCATCGAGCGCAACGCCATCGCCGCGGTGAAGGCTATCAATGCGGCGCAAATGGCCTTGCGCGGTGACGGCCAGCACTTCATTTCGCTGGACCGGGTGATCCGCACCATGCGCGATACCGGCGCCGACATGCATGACAAATATAAAGAGACCTCGCGCGGCGGGTTGGCTGTCAGCGCGGTTGAGTGCTGAGACCGAGTAGACCCCATCGCGAGCAAGCTCGCTCCCACACTGGTTCTGCGTCGTTCACAAATCCAATGTGGGAGCGAGCTTGCTCGCGATAGCGTTTGACCAGTCAAATCTGCGCGCTAAGTGAACACTGGTCCAAATAAGCGCCACCTTTTAGCGCGTCGCAATCAGGCAACAAATACCCCCGACGGTCGGACGTCATTCAAGGCTCCGACCACTCGTCACCTGTGCCTGGGGTGACACTCTTTCCCGGCTCTTTTGATGCGCTTCCCAAAAGTGCTACCGATTTGCTCACACCCCACGGGGCAGGGCGCCTGCCCGCTAGATAACCCTGACTCATCGACTGAGCTCTGTAGACACATATAGACACATCGCGACGTCGTTTTCAGGAGTTATTGAATGCGCATTCAATTTTAGGCATGGCAATTGCTCTGTCATAACAAAGCCCCGTCTCACGCAAGAGAACGATGGCCATAACAAGAGCCTCCGCCTGAGGCCATCACCCGCTTTGTGTGAGGAGATACCGCGATGACGTCGTTCAACTCCGGGGCTCAACCCCAGAACCGTGCGCCTCAATCCATCGGCTTTTTGCTGCTGGACAATTTCACGCTGATTTCTCTGGCCTCCGCAGTAGAACCCCTGCGTATGGCCAACCAATTGTCCGGTCGCGAGCTGTATCGCTGGAGCACCCTCACCGTCGATGGCGGCCAGGTCTGGGCCAGTGACGGCCTGCAAATCACCCCCGACGCCTCCATGCACAAAGCCCCGCCCCTGGACACCGTTATTGTCTGCGGCGGTATCGGCATTCAACGCACGGTTACCCGTGAACACGTGTCGTGGCTGCAAAGCCAGGCCCGTCAGTCGCGTCGTCTCGGCGCCGTCTGCACCGGCAGCTGGGCCTTGGCCTGCGCAGGTCTGCTGGACGGTTTCGATTGCAGCGTGCACTGGGAGTGTCTGGCCTCGATGCAGGAAGCCTTCCCGCGTGTGGCCATGAGCACTCGCCTGTTCACCCTTGACCGTAACCGTTTCACCAGCTCCGGCGGCACCGCGCCATTGGACATGATGCTGCACCTGATCAGCCGCGATCATGGCCGTGAACTGTCGGCGGCGATTTCGGAAATGTTTGTCTACGAGCGCATTCGTAACGAACAGGATCACCAGCGCGTGCCGCTGAAACACATGCTGGGTACCAATCAGCCGAAGTTGCAGGAAATCGTCGCGCTGATGGAAGCCAACCTTGAAGAACCAATCGACCTCGATGAACTGGCGGTGTATGTCGCCGTGTCACGTCGTCAACTCGAGCGGCTGTTCCAGAAATACCTGCACTGCTCGCCGTCGCGTTACTACCTCAAGCTGCGCCTGATTCGTGCCCGGCAATTGCTCAAGCAAACGCCGATGTCGATCATCGAAGTGGCCTCGGTTTGCGGCTTCGTGTCGACCCCGCACTTCTCCAAGTGCTACCGCGAATACTTCGGCATTCCACCGCGTGACGAGCGCGTCGGTTCCAACACCACCCAACAGGTGGCGATGATGCCGATCCCGCAGGCGCTGGTATTGGCACCGTTGTCCGGGCCGATGTCGGCGTTGAGTCAAGCGCGTAACGAGTCGACATTTGCCAGTGTAAGGCTCTAAACCGCAGCGCCTTCATCGCGAGCAAGCTCGCTCCCACATTGGTTTTGTGTCGTTCACAGAACCAGTGTGGGAGCGAGCTTGCTCGCGATGGGATCTATCAGGCGCTACGGGTTTGCTGGTATTGCGCCAATGCCGGCAGCAGTTGCTTGTCTATCGCCTGGCGCACAGCGGGCAGAATCGTCGCGCTGCTGGTGTACATCTGCTTGACCATGGTCCTCAGGGTCGAGGCTCGCACGTCGTTCAAACCGCGTACCGCGCATTCACAGGCCTGCTCTGCAGTGGCCCCACTCGGAACTTCAAATCCAAGCGCCTTGAGCTGGCCCAACAGGTCTTCCTGGTCAATCAAATCAGCGTGCATCATGACGCAATCCTTCTTCAGGGAACGGTGTCGTGGTTCGATTCTGGTAGGGGTGGTGGGGCGGGGCAAGGACGATTTGTCGCAATGGCCGCTATACCTATGAACAGGTCGTTTTCGGCTAACTTGCGGGAGAGAGGAGTGGGCACACTGGATTCAGCTGGCTTCACGAAGGTTTGGTCACCCTCGCGCAACAGCTCCTCAACAGTAAATTCTGCCTCGATCCTGTCACGGCTTGATCGGGGCTTTTTTTTGTCTGTGAGTCAGGTCGGGTTCTATTGCCTGGTCGGACGCCATCGCGAGCAAGCTCGCTCCCACATGGGATCTGTGAACGACACGGAAACCTGTGGGAGCGAGCCTGCTCGCGATGAACGATGACGCGGTCTAGCGTTGCAACACCAAAATGCGCGAGAGCAACTCATCGCGATCGATGTAGCAGCCCTGGAAATGCCGGGCGCCGCTGGTGGGGTCGAAAGCGTTACGGGCGTGCAGGGTTCGGCGGTTATCGAAGCACCACATTTCACCGGGGTTGAGGCGGGTGATGAGCCGAAAACGCGCTTCGCGGGTCATGGCGATAAACCGTCGATAGGCCCGATACAACTTGGGCATCTGCTCGACCGACGCATCGAACGGCCCCCGCAGAAAATTCGCCATGCGGATTTCCGACACTTGCCCCAGCGTATCGAGGGCGATGATCGGTGCCAGGCAACGATAGTCGCTGTGGCGGTCCTTGTTGCGAAACTCGACGGGGATTTCGCACAGCGCCCGGAAGGCTTCGGGGTCTTCCTGGCGCAAGGCGTCGGCAATCGCAAAACCGTCGACAAAAATACTCTCGCCACCGTCCGCGTCGTTGACCAGGCAATGCAGAAACTGTAGCCCCGGTTGCAACTCGCGCGTCGGCAGATCGCTGTGCAGCGGCAGGTTGAATGCGGTGTAAGCATTGCTGTCGGCGTCGGCCTTGGATTGCACGTTGAACAGCACGCCAAAATTGCTCTCGCGGATGAACGAAATCCGCTTGGCGATGTGCGTCAGCGAGCCGGGTTCGGTGGGGATGCCGCGCACTTGGGTCAGGCCGATATCGCGCAGTGCCAAAAGCCATTGCAGCAGGGCATTGGGGTCGTCCATCACTGCTTGATACTCGAACACCGGCAGCTTCAGTTGGCTGTTCCACAGCTGGCTTTTCGGTTTACCGGCGCTGCGCTCGGCCCGGGATTCATCGTCATAGGCGTGAGCGCGCAACCAGCCAGGATCGAAGCGGCTGGTATGACCGTCCTGCCAATCGATAGACAGACAGCCATCGGCATCGACCTGGGCGATGGCGGGGCACAGATCTTCAGCGACATCGGCGATTTCCAGCACCTGTTCGCGGGTCACGGTATACACGCAAACCGGGCACGGACAGTTGTCGCGCAACCATTGATGGTGAAAGGGGCTGACCCGGCCATCGGCCCAGGTCACCAGCACTTGGTCCGCCAGGGTTTGTACGGCGGTCAATGCGCTGATTAGCGGGTAACTGCGGAAGTCGGCAACAGCGGCGGCGGTGTTCATGCGAGCTCCTTGTTTTGATTGTTATTTTTCCGGCGGGAGGGCGATCACTCGGCCGATGTAGGCCGGTGTGGGCAAGTCCGATTGCAGTGCGGTCATGGCCAGCAGTTTGTTCAGTACCGGTTCGCTGAATGGTGCCGAACGCGGTCCTGCGAGATCGACGTGCAGCAGCATTTGCTCGTTGCCCGCCAACTCTTTTTCACCGCCCACCAGGTGCAGGCTGTGGTAGAGGTGCAGGCGTTTGCGGTCGTGACCAATGATCTGGGTATGCACCTCGACCTCAGCGCCGAGCTTCACTTCGTGCAGGTAGTTGAGGTGCAGTTCGAGGGTGAACAACGAGTTGCCGCTGGCTTCGCGGTTGTTGCTGTCCATGCCCAGTTGGTCCATCAGTGCGTCGGTGGCGTAGCTGAAAATCAGCAGGTAAAACGCATCGCGCAGATGGCCGTTGTAGTCGACCCAGTCGGGGATGATTTTGGTTTGATAGGTGGTTAGGGCTGGCATGGTTCGGGTTCCGATGTTGGTGGTGACTGGACTACCGCTTTCGCGAGCAAGCCCGCTCCCACAGGGATCTACTGGGTGACACAAATAGCAGTCACACTCCAAATCAACTGTGGGAGCGGGCTTGCTCGCGAAGGGGCCAGACCTGCTGATTAATTATTCGCTAAACGCCATCCCATGCTTTTCCTTGGTGGTCTTCACCGCCTCCAGCACCGCCAGCAGGCAATCATCACGATAGCGTTCCAGCGCCGAAATGCTGTGTTTACCCAACTGATCGCTGGTGCCGTCGACCACGTCGTCGATCAGTTTGTCGGTCAGCTCCGGGGCTGGCAGGTAAGTCCACGGCAATTGCAGCGCTGGACCGAACTGCGCCATGAAGTGCCGCATACCGGCATCGCCACCGGCCAGGGTGTAGGTCAGGAAAGTGCCCATGAACGACCAGCGCAGCCCGGCGCCAAAACGAATTGCATCATCGATTTCGCCAGTGGTCGCCACGCCGTCGTTGACCAGGTGCAGCGCCTCGCGCCACAGCGCTTCGAGCAGACGGTCGGCGATAAACCCCGGCACTTCCTTGCGTACATGCAGAGGGCGCATGCCCAGCGATTCGTAGACCTTCATCGCTGCCTGTACGGCTTCTGGTGCGGTGTTCTTGCCGCCGACCACTTCCACCAAGGGCAGCAGGTAAACCGGGTTGAACGGATGGCCGACCACGCAACGTTCCGGGTGGGTCGAACCCTCGTAGAACTCGCTCGGTAACAGCCCCGAGGTGCTGGAGCCGATTAGTGCGTTGGGCTTGGCCGCCGCGCTGATTTTGCTGTGCAGTTCGAGCTTCAGTTCAAGGCGTTCCGGGGCGCTTTCCTGAATGAAGTCGGCATCCCGCACGCACTCTTCGATGGTCGCGACAAAGCGCAGACGATCCTGCGATGCGCCAGGTGCCAGGCCTTGTTTCTCCAGCGCGCCCCATGCATTCGCGACGCGTTTGCGCAGAGCGGCTTCGGCACCGGGTGCCGGGTCCCAGGCCACCACATCAAGGCCATGGGCGAGGGCGCGGGATACCCAACCGCTGCCGATGACACCACTGCCCAGCGCGGCGAATGTTTTGATTTCGGTGATAAAGCTCATGGTGACGTCCTAATGAAAGTCGGTGATCTAATGTGGGAGCGAGCTTGCTCGCGATGGCGATGTTCCTGCCACAGACGATGCGTTGGATGTACTGACGTCATCGCGAGCAAGCTCGCTCCCACAGGGGAAGAGTGATTAGCGGTCAGCCGCGCTTGGTCAGGCCCATCTTCGCCCGGCCTTCGGCTGGGGTCAGAACGCGGGCGCCGAGGCGGCTGAGGATTTCGCTGGCGCGTTCGACCAACTGGCCGTTGGTCGCCAGCACGCCGCGATCCAGCCAGATGTTGTCTTCCAGCCCGACCCGCACGTTGCCGCCCAGCAGCACCGCTTGGGCTGCCATCGGCATTTGCATGCGGCCGATGCCGAAACCGGCCCAGACCGCATTGGCCGGCAGGTTGTCGACCATGGCTTTCATGGTGGTGGTGTCAGCCGGTGCGCCCCATGGGATGCCCAGACATAGCTGGAACAGCGGGTCGTCGAGCAGGCCTTCCTTGATCAGCTGTTTGGCGAACCACAGGTGACCGGTGTCGAAGATTTCCAGTTCGGCTTTCACACCGAGCTCTTGAATACGTTTGGCGCCAGCACGCAGTTGCGCCGGGGTGGAAACGTAAATGGTGTCCCCGTCGCCGAAGTTCAGGGTGCCGCAATCGAGTGTGCAGATTTCCGGCAGCAGCTCTTCAACGTGAGCCAGACGGGTCAGTGGGCCGACCAGGTCAGTGTTCGGGCCGAACTCCATCGGGTTCTCGCCAGCGCCGATTTCCAGGTCGCCGCCCATGCCGGCAGTCAGGTTGACGATGATGTCGACGTCCGCTTCGCGAATGCGCTCCATCACTTCGCGGTACAGCGCCACGTCACGGCTGAACTTGCCGGTTTCAGGGTTGCGCACATGGCAGTGGACCACGGTGGCCCCGGCTTTGGCGGCTTCTACCGCGGCGGCGGCGATCTGTTTTGGGGTGACCGGCACGTGTGGGCTCTTGGCGGTCGTGTCGCCAGCACCGGTGAGTGCGCAGGTGATGATGACGTCGTGGTTCATGGTGCGATTTCCTTCAGGCATGATTTTTTGGCGTAGCGGGCCCGCTCGCAGCCGAAACCGGCTGCGAAGAGGGGTTCATTTCGGTGTTATTGACTGGTCAGTTGCAGGTTCTGGGCGGCCGGTTTGCCGTCGAAGGTGGTTACGCCTTCAAGCCAGCGCTGCTTGTCTTGCGGGTGATCCTTGAGCCACTGCTTGGCCGACTCGAAGGCGTCCTTGTGATCGAGCAGCGGTTGCATCATCCGGCTCTCGTCTTCGGCGGTGAAGGTCAGGTTGCTGAGCAAGCGGCTGACGTTCGGGCACTGGCTGGCGTAGTTCGGGGCGGTCACGGTCCAAACGGTGGCCGAGCCTTCGTTCGGGCCTAGGGCGTCCTGGCTGCCGGTGAGGTAGGTCATTTTCACGTTGACGTTCATCGGGTGCGGTGCCCAGCCGAAGAACACCACGGCTTCGTTGCGTCGCACGGCGCGATCCACCGCCGCGAGCATGCCGGCTTCACTGGATTCGACCAGCTGGAACTTGCCCAGGCCGAACTGGTTCTTGGCGATCATTTCCTTGATCTGGGTGTTGGCGCCCGAACCTGGCTCGATGCCGTAAATCTTGCCGCCCAGTTCTTTTTCGAACTTGGCAATGTCAGCGAAGGTCTTCAGGCCCTTGTCGGCCAGGTAAGTCGGTACGGCGAGGGTGGCGCGGGCATCTTTGAGGCTCGGCTCACCGAGGACGGTCACCTGCTTGCCAGCGACAAACGGGGTGATGGTCTGGGTCATCAACGGGTTCCAGTAGCCGAGGAACATGTCCAGGCGCTGGTCGCGGATGCCGGCGAAGATGATTTGCTGGGATGCACTGGTTTGTTTGGTCTTGTAGCCGAGGCCATCGAGCAGAACCTGGGTCATGGCGCTGGTGGCGATCACGTCGGTCCAGTTCACCACACCCATGCGCACGTTCTGGCACGCGGCGGGGTCGGCAGCCATCGCGCCGGAACTCAAGAAAGCGGTACCACTGAGTGCGAGAACGCAGCTGCTGATCAGTCGTTTCATGGTGGGATCCTCGGCAGGTCATTATTGTGGGGTCCGTCGTCTCTGTGCGCCGGTGATGTCACGTTACGCAGCTGAACATGGCAGAAAACGCACAGCGGCGACCAGCTCTTGCACTGCAGCGACCTGTGCTCTTGTCTGTCGCTTGCAAGTGGCGTATCAACGTCCACACGCTGCCCGCCATCCGAGTGCGTTCCATGTCCCAGGATTTCTACTTTTTGTTGATGCCGGGTTTCTCGGCCATCGGTTTCATCTCGGCGATCGAACCGCTGCGGGTGGCCAACCGTTTTCGTGGCGAGCTGTACCGCTGGCATGTGCTGAGCGCCGACGGCGGCCCGGTATTGGCGAGCAACGGCATGTCGCTCAACGCCGATGCGGCGCTGGAACCGCTGAAAAAGGGTGCGACCTTGCTGGTGGTCGCCGGTTTTGAACCGCTGAAATTCGTCAACCCGACACTGGAACACTGGCTGCGTCGCCTCGATCACGACGGCGTGACCCTCGGCGGTATCGATACCGGCAGCTTTGTCCTCGCCGAAGCGGGGCTGCTCGACGGCCACCGCGTGACGCTGCACTGGGAGGCCATCGACGCTTTCAAGGAGTCATATCCACAGCTCAGCGTCACCCAGGAACTCTTCGAAATCGACCGTCGCCGCATCACCTCGGCCGGCGGCACTGCGTCCATCGACCTGATGCTCGACCTGATCGCCCAGGCCCACGGTCCGGAGCTGGCGATCCAGGTCAGCGAACAATTCGTGCTCGGGCGCATTCGCCCGCGCAAAGACCACCAACGCATGCAGATCGCCACGCGCTACGGCATCAGCAACAAGAAACTGGTGCAGGTGATTGGCGAGATGGAACAGCACAGCGAACCGCCGCTCAGCACCCTGGAGTTGGCGGATTCGATCAAGGTGACGCGACGTCAACTTGAGCGCCTGTTCCGCTTGCACCTCAACGATACGCCGAGCAATTTCTACCTGGGGTTAAGGCTGGAAAAAGCCCGGCAACTGCTGCGCCAGACCGATATGAGCGTGCTGGAGGTGAGCATCGCCTGCGGGTTTGAATCGCCGTCGTATTTCACCCGCAGCTATCGGACGCGTTTTGCGCGTTGCCCGCGGGAGGATCGGCGGCGGTTGGGGGATGGGCGGGAGGTGGTTTGACAGGCATTTATAGTAATTTATACTCTCGACTATAAATTATAGTTGTTTTAATAATTGAGTATAAAGCCATGTCGAAAAGCAGCGGTTTTGTGTTCCGTCGACCCAGTCTGGCTCAAAATATTGCCGATGGTTTGACGGGGGCCGGAATTCAGGATTACACCTCAGGCCTGTTCCTGGCCGCGCCAAGGCGTACCGGGAAAAGTACCTTCCTGCGCGAAGACCTGATACCGGAATGTGAATCCCGAGGTTGGTTGGCGGTCTACGTCGATCTTTGGGCCAACCGAGAAAAAGACCCTGCCGACCTGATCGCTGCCGCCATTGCGGGGGCGTTGGTACCGTATGAGAAGGGCATTCGCAAACTGGCCAAGTCGATGGGCGTCGAGAAACTCAGTTTCCTGCGTACGCTGTCCTGGGATTTCAGCAAGCCACAATTGCCCGAAGGCGCGACGCTGACTCAAGCTCTGGAACTACTGCACAACGCTGCTGGCAAGACCGTTGTGCTGGTGATCGACGAAGCCCAGCATGCGTTGAGCTCTGAAGCGGGGGTCAACGCCATGTTCGGGCTCAAAGCTGCCCGGGATCAGCTGAATCAAGGGCGCGAGGGAGGGGCCGGTGGTTTGCGTCTGGTGTTCACAGGGTCCAATCGCGACAAACTGGCTCACTTGGTGCTGAGCCGAAACCAGCCTTTCTACGGTTCCAGCATTACTCCGTTCCCGCTATTGAGCAAAGCGTTCACCCAAGCCTACACCGTCCACTTGAATGCCCATTTAGCGCAAACCAACCAGTTTGTCGCCGAAGACATCGACGAGGCTTTCGAATTAGTCGGGCGCCGTCCTGAAATGCTCCGGACCATTATTGGTGAGGTGGCTCTGGAGTTGGGCGAAGCAAGTAATCTGAGCCAATTGCTACGAAGCAGCGCCGAATTGTTGCGTGCCGGCGTGTGGACCGAGTTTGAAAGCGCCTGGAATGCCCTGACCGTTGCACAGCGTGCAGTGCTGGAGGTGATGGTCGAGCGTTCGCAGAGCAACGAACCCTTTGCGCCTTTCACCGACGCGACGTTGGTCGCGGTGGCAAAAGCGCTGGAAACGATGGGCAGTGAGGTGGTGCCGGGCACCCAGACTATTCAGGCGTGCATTGATGCTCTGCGTGAAAAGGAGCTGGTCTGGAAATCGAATCGCGGCGCTTATGCGCTTGAAGACAAGTCGTTTGCCGACTGGCTCAAGCACTATCGCGCCCAGAGGGCTCAGTAAACCTAAAACCTACTTCTTCACCAACCCCGAACACGCTGCTTTGTATGCCTCATGCTGATATTTGTTCAGTGTCGGCGGCAGGGCGAAATCGTGTTTTTTGTTCTGCGCGTTGATGGTCTGCGGCGAGAGCAGGGTGACGTCGCAGTTTTCCAGCAACTGGAAAACCCCTTCGATCTTGAAGGTGGTCGGGCCGCCGGCGAACTCGCCTTTTTTGCTGCGCTTCTTGATCGCGATGCGCTCGATGCCGTTCTCGCGGACAAACGCGCTGACCTGTGCGGCGAAGGCTTTGACGTTGGCGGCTTCGTCATCGTCGTCGAGGGCGATTTTCTTGGTGTTCAGTGCGACGTGAGTCAGCGCCTGATTGTCGAGAGAGGCGACGGCGATGATCGCTTCGCTGCCTTTGATTTCGATGCCGCAGATTTTCATGGACTCGCCTTGGAGGAATGCGTGGAGTGGCGGGTGATGGTCGCGCACCTGGCGCAAGCGGTCAAAGCTGGCGGGCTAACGATTGCAGGATACGTGCGGTTCGGCTGGGTATCCAGTGAGGTGGTGGGGATGAAATGTTTATATATAAAAGACAATATATTGTCCGTTAAATAGATTTATTGTCATTTTTTGGCTATATGTTGTCCATTATTTTTTGTCGCGCCATTCCGCTGCTACACTTGCCAGCATTCACCTTGAGGTCGAATCATGGCCCTTACCCATGTCCTTTACTCGCCCGGCGAGATCGCGCTGCAGATCGCCGAGAACGCCAAGAGGCTGAGGCTGAGCAAGAATTTTTCACGTCGAGCGCTCGCCTTGAAGTCAGGCGTGCCTGAGTCGAATATCAAACGCTTTGAAACCACCGGGAAGATTTCCCTCGACGGCTTGTTGTTGATCGCTGTTTGCCTTGGGGTGGAAGAGCCCCTGACCGGGTTGTTCATTTCGCCAGCGTCCCTGAGTCTTCAGGAGCTTAAAAACTACGGCAGGTCTCGAGGTCGACCATGAAATCAGTCACCGCGCTCAGCGTCAGGCTTCAGGGGACAAGAGTCGGCGAACTGGTCGCGATTCCTCGCCAGGGCCTGTTTTTCTCCTATGACCCGGGCTGGTTGGCAAGTGGGTTCAACCTTGCCCCGTTTCACATGGATTTCTCGGTGAATCCCCAGAGGGCGGCCGACCCGCAACTGTTCAGCGGCTTGCATGGGGCCTTTAGCGATTCGTTGCCGGACGGCTGGGGTTTGCTGCTCATGGATCGCTTTTTTCGAAGCGAGTTGAGCGCTGAGCGCCACGCTATCGGCCCACTGGATCGCCTGGCTTACATGGGTGACCGGAGTATGGGCGCGCTGGAATACATGCCGATGTTTGAAACCATTGAGACTTCGGAAGACCTTGATCTGGCGGCCCTCTATGAAGCGTCGCAGACGATACTGTCCGGCAGCACCGACGAGGTCATCACGTCCTTGCGCCTGGCCGGCGGTTCACCGGGCGGGGCACGACCCAAGGCGGTGATCGGGTTATCCCCGGACAAGCGTCGTGCGGTGTCGTCATTCGCTGAAATGCCTGAGGGATACGAGCATTGGCTGATCAAGTTCCGCAACGAAGACGAACACCGGGACAGCGGTGCCATTGAGCAGGTTTATGCGCGATTGGCGCGCGCAGCGGGAGTCGAGATATCCGAGTCACAGCTGTTCCAGGTCGAAACCACCAAGGGGACCGAGCGGTTTTTCGCGACCAGACGTTTTGACCGTGAAGCAGATGCCAAGCGCCACATGCTGACCGCTTCGGCCATTCTGTACGCAGACTTTCGGGCACCCAGCCTTGATTACGCGGATTTGTTGCGGGCGACCTGGGCGATGACCAAGGATGCGGTCGAGGTAGAGAAAATGGCCCGATTGATGGTCTTCAATGCCCTGGCCCACAATCGTGACGATCACGCCAAAAACTTCTCGTTCTTTGGTGGGCTGGCCGGGTGGAAAATGGCACCGGGCTACGACCTGACGTTTTCCGGCACGAGTGGGCGAGGCAATGAGCACACCACGGCATTCGCAGGTCGAGGCAATCCCTCGCGCAAGGCAATTGTCGAGGTCTGTAAGGCTTTCAGTTTCCTCAGGCCTGGGCATTACATCGAGCAGACGCTGGATGCCTTTGCCGGCTGGACTGCCTGTTGCGCCGAGTTGGATATCGACAAGGCGCAAAGCCAGAAGTTGTTGATAACGCTCGCATCGGTATGGGATGCGTTCTAGCGTCTTATTCCTGGCCGATCGACTCCAAAAACTCCGACCGCTCGTCGCTTTTGCTCGCCAGGCAATCGTTCAAGTCAATGGTATAGGCCTTGCTGCCCACCGCCGCGGGGAACGGCGCAATCGCGCAATCGGCATCCCGCGACTTCATCCAGAGCTGCTCGGCGGTCTGGAGTTTGCCGGTGATGTCTGCCAACTGCGCCTTGTTGTTCGCGTATTTGGTTTTCATCCGCTCCAGTAGCGCCTGGAAATTGTCCTTCAGCAACTGTTCTGCGGTGGTTTTGCTGTAGGCCGAACATTCCAGGGTCTGGACGTCGTTTTCGACCGCATCGCACGGGTTGTTGTCGGCTTCTTCAGCCGCCTGTACGCCGGTCGCTATCAGTGCCAAAGCCAGGAAGATCGATTTCATTGCGCCGCCGCCCCTTATTCCAGTAAAGCTTCCGGTGAAACATTCAGTAATGCGGCGAATTCTGGCCCAACTACCGGGGAAAGAACAGCTGGGCAAATAGCCCGCAGTGAGACCCTTTGTCGCGTATTGACGCTTTCGGCAATTCCCCTGTCGTTTTTGCACCCGGCTGCCCCGTCCCTCAAGCATATGCTGACCCCAAAGCGCCGGCAGACGATTCGGCGCATGAATCGCTAACAAGGGGACAGCCTGATGAGCCCAGCCGAATTGCACGCCGACAGCATCGTTATCGACGGGCTGATCATTGCCAAGTGGAACCGTGAGCTGTTCGAAGACATGCGCAAGGGCGGTCTGACCGCGGCCAACTGCACCGTTTCGGTGTGGGAGGGGTTCCAGGCGACCATCAACAATATCGCCGCGAGCCAGAAGCTGATTCGTGAGAACAGCGACCTGGTGATTCCGGTCAAGACCACTGCCGACATCCGTCTCGCCAAAGAACAGGGCAAGACCGGGATCATCTTCGGCTTCCAGAACGCCCATGCTTTTGAAGACCAGATCGGCTACGTCGAGATCTTCAAGCAGCTCGGGGTTGGCGTGGTACAGATGTGCTACAACACCCAAAACCTGGTGGGTACCGGTTGCTACGAGCGTGATGGCGGGCTGTCCGGTTTCGGCCGTGAAATCGTCGCGGAAATGAACCGCGCCGGCATCATGTGCGACCTGTCGCACGTCGGCTCCAAGACGTCTGAAGAAGTCATTCTCGAATCGAAGAAGCCGGTGTGCTACTCCCACTGCCTGCCATCGGGTCTCAAAGAACACCCGCGCAACAAGTCCGATGAAGAACTGAAGTTCATTGCCGACCATGGCGGCTTTGTCGGCGTGACCATGTTCGCACCGTTCCTCGCCAAAGGCATCGATTCGACCATCGACGACTACGCCGAAGCCATCGAATACACCATGAACATCGTCGGTGAAGACGCGATCGGTATCGGCACCGACTTCACCCAGGGTCATGGCCAGGATTTCTTCGAAATGCTGACCCACGACAAGGGCTACGCCCGTCGTCTGACCAGCTTCGGCAAGATCATCAACCCGCTGGGCATCCGCACCGTGGGCGAGTTCCCGAACCTGACCGAGACACTGCTCAAGCGCGGCCATTCCGAGCGCGTAGTGCGCAAGATCATGGGCGAAAACTGGGTCAACGTTCTCAAGGACGTTTGGGGCGAATAAGCCGCCGTACCTCTGAATCCTTTCCCGCTGCCATCCGAGCAGCGGGCAACACAACGAATTTTCTGGAGTTAAGTTTCCATGGCCAAGATCGCCCCGCAATTGCCAATCGAAGTCGACAGCGAAACCGGTGTCTGGACCTCTGACGCCCTGCCGATGTTGTATGTACCGCGTCACTTCTTCGTCAACAACCACATGGGCATCGAGGAAGTGCTGGGGGCTGAGGCCTATGCCGAGATCCTCTACAAGGCCGGTTACAAATCCGCCTGGCACTGGTGTGAAAAAGAAGCTGAATGCCACGGCCTGGAAGGTGTTGCGGTGTTCGAGCACTACATGAAGCGCCTGTCGCAACGTGGCTGGGGCCTGTTCAAGATCCAGGACATCGACCTCGACAAAGGCACTGCCAGCGTCAAGCTCGAACACTCGGCGTTCGTCTACGTCTACGGCAAGGTCGGACGCAAGGTCGACTACATGTTCACTGGCTGGTTTGCCGGTGCCATGGATCAGATTCTGCAAGCGCGCGGCAGCAAGATTCGCACCGTCGCCGAACAGGTTTACGGTGGCTCCGAAGAAGGCCACGACGACGGCTTGTTCACCGTCAAGCCGTTGTAAGTCGAGGATCCTGCCATGGCTTTCGAAGCAATGTTCCAGCCGATTCAAATCGGCAAACTGACCATCCGCAACCGCGTGCTCAGCACCGCGCATGCCGAGGTTTACGCCACCGACGGCGGAATGACCACCGATCGGTACGTGAAGTATTACGAAGAGAAAGCCAAGGGCGGGATCGGCCTGGCGATTTGCGGCGGTTCCTCCAGCGTGGCCATCGACAGCCCGCAAGGCTGGTGGAAGTCGGTCAACCTGGCCGACGACCGGATCATTCCGCACTTCCAGAATCTGGCCGATGCCATGCACAAGCATGGCGCCAAGATCATGATTCAGATTACCCACATGGGCCGTCGTTCCCGTTGGGATGGCGAGCATTGGCCGACCCTGCTGTCGCCGTCGGGCATCCGTGAACCGGTGCACCGCGCGACCTGCAAAACCATCGAGCCGGAAGAAATCTGGCGGGTGATCGGAAACTACGCCAGCGCCGCCGCGCGCGCCAAGGCCGGTGGCCTGGACGGCGTTGAACTGTCGGCGGTGCACCAGCACATGATCGACCAGTTCTGGAGCCCGCGAGTCAACAAACGTACCGACGAATGGGGCGGCAGCTTCGAGAATCGCATGCGTTTCGGCCTGGAAGTGATCAAGGCCGTGCGCAAGGAAGTCGGTCCGGACTTCTGTGTCGGCATCCGTATCTGCGGTGACGAATTCCACCCTGATGGCCTGAGCCATGAGGACATGAAGCAGATCGCCAAGTACTACGACGACACCGGCATGATCGACTTCATCGGCGTCGTGGGTTCGGGTTGCGATACCCACAACACCCTGGCCAACGTTATCCCCAACATGAGTTATCCACCGGAGCCGTTCCTGCATTTGGCGGCCGGTATCAAGGAAGTGGTCAAGGCCCCGGTGCTGCACGCGCAGAACATCAAGGACCCGAACCAGGCAACGCGTATTCTGGAAGGCGGTTACGTCGACATGGTCGGTATGACCCGTGCGCACATCGCTGATCCGCACCTGATCGCCAAGATCAAAATGGGCCAGGTCGACCAGATCAAACAGTGTGTTGGCGCCAACTACTGCATCGACCGTCAGTATCAGGGCCTGGACGTTTTGTGCATCCAGAACGCCGCGACCTCCCGTGAATACATGGGCGTGCCGCACATCATCGAGAAGTCGACCGGTGTCAAACGCAAAGTCGTGGTGGTCGGTGCCGGCCCTGCCGGGATGGAAGCTGCACGCGTGTCGGCCGAACGTGGCCACGACGTGACCCTGTTCGAGAAGAAAGAATTCATCGGCGGGCAGATCACTACCGCCTCGAAAGCCCCGCAACGCGACCAGATCGCCGGCATCACCCGTTGGTTCCAGCTGGAACTGGCGCGTTTGAAAGTCGACCTGCGCCTGGGCGTGGCAGCCGATGCGGCGACCATTCTCGACCTGCGTCCGGACGTGGTGGTGCTCGCCGTTGGCGGTCATCCGTTCCTTGAGCAGAACGAACACTGGGGTGCGGCTGAAGGCCTGGTGGTCAGCAGCTGGGACATCCTCGACGGCAAGGTTGCACCGGGCAAAAACGTATTGGTCTACGACACCATTTGCGAGTTCACCGGGATGTCGACGGCGGACTTCCTCGCCGACAAGGGCAGCCAGGTCGAGATCGTCACCGACGACATCAAGCCGGGTGTGGCGATTGGCGGCACATCGTTCCCGACTTACTACCGCAGCATGTACCCGAAAGAAGTGATCATGACCGGGGACATGATGCTGGAGAAGGTCTACCGCGAAGGCGACAAGCTGGTGGCGGTGCTCGAGAACGAATACACCGGCGCCAAAGAGGAGCGGGTGGTCGATCAGGTCGTGGTCGAGAACGGCGTGCGGCCGGACGAAGAAATCTACTACGCGCTGAAGGAAGGCTCGCGCAACAAAGGCCAGATGGACATCGAAGCCTTGTTCGCGATCAAGCCTCAGCCATCGTTGAGCCAGACGGGTGACGGCTACTTGCTGTTCCGCATCGGCGACTGCGTGGCCCAGCGCAATACGCACGCGGCGATCTACGACGCACTGCGGCTGTGCAAGGATTTCTAAGAGCTTGTGGATCCCCTGTGGGAGCGAGCTTGCTCGCGATGAACGATGACGCGGAACCTCTGATGCACCGCGTCGCCTGAATCGCGAGCAAGCTCGCTCCCACAGGAATCGAGCAAGGCATCCAGGTAGTTAAGCCTGCAAGACCCCGAGGTCTTTGGGAGCTCCACCATGCTAAACACCCTTCTTCCCATCCTGCTGTTCGCTGCCCTGGGCCTGGCTGTCCTGGGCGCGCTGCGGCGGGTGGCTATGTGGCGCCGGGGCCGTGCGTCCAAGGTCGATCTGATCGGCGGCCTGCTGGCCATGCCCAAACGCTACATGGTCGATCTGCACCACGTGGTGGCGCGGGACAAATACATCGCCAACACCCACGTCGCCACGGCGGGTGGTGCGGTGGCGTCCATCGTGCTGGCGATCCTGGTTCACGGTTTTGGCCTGCATAACCGCTTCCTCGGTTATGCACTGTTGCTGATGACGGCAGTGATGTTCGTCGGTGCGATCTTTGTTTACCTGCGTCGGCGCAACCCGCCGGCGCGTTTATCCAAAGGTCCGTGGATGCGCCTGCCGAAAAGCTTGCTGGCATTCTCGGCATCGTTCTTCCTGGTGACCTTGCCGGTGGCGGGCATCCTTCCGGAAAACTTCGGCGGCTGGCTGTTGGCGGCGATCCTCGGTGTTGGCGTGCTGTGGGGCGTCTCCGAATTGTTCCTCGGCATGACCTGGGGCGGGCCGATGAAGCACGCTTTCGCCGGTGCCTTGCACCTGGCCTGGCACCGTCGCGCCGAACGTTTTGGTGGTGGTCGTTCTACGGGTCTTAAACCGCTTGACCTGAACGATCCGCAAGCCCCCTTGGGTGTGGAAAAACCCAAGGATTTTACCTGGAACCAACTGCTCGGCTTCGACGCCTGCGTGCAGTGCGGTAAATGCGAAGCCGCGTGCCCGGCGTTCGCCGCTGGCCAGCCGCTGAACCCGAAAAAACTGATTCAGGACATGGTCGTCGGCCTGGCGGGCGGCACCGATGCCAAGTTTGCGGGCAGCCCGTATCCAGGCAAGGCCATCGGCGAACACGCTGGCAATCCGCATCAACCGATCGTCAACGGTCTGGTCGACGCTGAAACCCTGTGGTCCTGCACCACCTGCCGTGCCTGTGTTGAAGAATGCCCGATGATGATCGAGCACGTTGACGCCATCGTCGACATGCGCCGCCATCTGACCCTGGAAAAAGGTGCGACCCCGAACAAGGGCGCTGAAGTCCTCGAAAACCTGATCGCCACCGACAACCCGGGCGGTTTTGCGCCGGGCGGGCGGATGAACTGGGCGGCGGACCTGAACCTGACGCTGCTCAGCGAGAAGAAATCCACTGACGTGCTGTTCTGGGTTGGCGATGGTGCTTTCGACATGCGCAACCAGCGCACCTTGCGCGCCTTCGTCAAAGTGCTGAAAGCCGCGAAAGTCGACTTTGCCGTGCTGGGCCTTGAAGAGCGTGACAGCGGCGACGTAGCCCGCCGTCTGGGCGACGAAGCGACCTTCCAGCTGTTGGCCAAACGCAACATCCAGACCCTGGCCAAATACAGCTTCAACCGCATCGTCACCTGCGATCCGCACAGTTTCCACGTGCTGAAGAACGAATACGGCGCGTTCGATGGCAACTACCTGGTGCAGCATCACAGCACCTACATGGCGGAAATCATCGACGCTGGCGCGCTCAATCTGGGTCAGCACAAAGGCGACAGCGTGACCTATCACGACCCGTGCTACCTCGGTCGCTACAACGGCGAATACGAGGCGCCGCGCCAGGTGCTGCGAGCGCTGGGGATCGAGGTCAAGGAAATGCAACGCTCCGGTTTCCGCTCGCGCTGCTGCGGCGGTGGCGGTGGTGCGCCGATCACCGACATTCCGGGCAAGCAACGGATCCCTGACATGCGTATGGACGACATTCGCGAAACCGGTGCCGAACTGGTAGCCGTGGGTTGTCCACAGTGCACCGCGATGCTCGAAGGCGTGGTTGAACCACGACCGCTGATCAAGGACATCGCCGAACTGGTGGCCGATGCGCTGCTCGAAGACGCGGCGCCGAGCAAGTCACCGGCACCGATCAAACGTCAACCTGCGGAGGCCCACTGATGAGCGACATTATCCGCCGCGATCCGCGCGCCGAATGGATCGCCCGTAACCGCCTGCATCCGCTGCACGCCGCCATGCAACCGGTGGAACACAGTTGGATGGGCCCCAACGGGATCATTCGCAAGAATCCTCACGGCATCGGTTTCATCGGCCCCAATGGCATCAAGCGGATTGACCGTAGTGGTGCACAGCAGGGCGGGGCGACCAAGCGTACGGCAGCCGTTGAAGTGCAACTGCCGCTGCATCAGGTGGCTGCACCTGCCTTCTACATCAGCGTGGTGCCGGACATGGTCGGTGGCCGATTGAGTAGCCATGACCGCGACCTGCTAGGCCTGGCCCATCAACTGGCCGGCAAGGACGGTGCGGTACTGGCAGTCGTTTTCGGCGAGCACAAGGAAAACGCCTTTGCCACTGCAGGTGTCGACCGCCTGCTGGTGCTCGATGGTGAAGAATTCAATGGTTATGCACCGGAGCAACGGGTGCAGGGTCTGCGGGCTGTGGATAACCAGTTCAATCCACGTCACTGGCTGCTGCCGGACAGCCGCAGCGGTGGCGGTGAACTGGGTCGGCGCTTTGCCGCGGCACTCGGCGAGCGCCCGGCCACGCGGGTCTGGCAGGTCAAGGATCAAGAGTGCATCGGCCGCGCCGGTGCCGGTCTGCAAGACTTGGCGCGTCCTGTCGCACGGTTGATTCTGGCGGCGGTGGAATGCGCCGAGCCGGTCAGCGAAACCCGTCACGAAGCGTTGCCGGTGGAGTTATCCACAACGGTTGCGCGCAGTCTGTCGCGGATCGAAGACCTGGGCGCGGTGGCAGTCGACCCGGCAGCCATTCCCATGGCCGAGGCCGAGTTCATCTTCTCGGGTGGCAACGGGGTCAAGGACTGGGGACTTTTCCACAGGACCGCAGCCGCCCTCGGCGCTACCGAAGGCGCATCGCGGGTGGCGGTGGACGACGGCTTCATGGCCCGCGACCGTCAGGTCGGCGCCAGTGGCACCTGGGTCACCGCACGGGTGTACGTGGCGGTGGGGATTTCCGGGGCGATCCAGCACCTGCAAGGCATCGGTGCCTGCGACAAGGTGGTGGCGATCAATCTTGACCCTGGCTGCGACATGATCAAGCGCGCCGACCTGTCGGTGATTGGTGAAAGCGCGGAGATTCTTCAGGCCTTGATCGCGGCGGTAGAGGCTTACCGCAACGACGCCAAGCGCGATGCGGCTTAAGAGAAGGAAAGGGTTATGAGTACTAATGTCATCAGCCTGGTGTCCATCGGCGCCCACCCGACCTCGGGCCGGCCACGCCGCGCCGAGCAGGATGCGCGGGCGGTTGAACTCGGTCTGCAACTGGCTGGGGATAACCTGCAAGTGCTGCATGCCGGTGATGTCGAGGAGCCTGCGCTGCGTGCTTATCTGGGCATGGGCCTGGAACAGCTGCATGTGCTGGAACAGCCTCAGGGCGCGGATGCGCTGCCAGCGTTGACCGCTTATTTACGTGATGCCGGCGCGCAGGTCGTGCTGACCGGCAGTCAGGCGGAAACCGGTGAAGGCTCGGGCATGTTGCCGTTCCTGCTGGCGGAAAGCCTGGGCTGGCCGCTGGTGGTCGGGCTGGCGCAGGTCGAATCCATCGACGGCAATTCGGCCCTGGTGCTGCAAGCCTTGCCCCGTGGCCAGCGTCGACGTTTGAAAGTGCGCCTGCCGTTTCTCGCCACTGTGGATAACGCGGCGCCCAAGCCACGGCAAAGCGCCTTCGGCCCGGCCCGGCGCGGAGTGTTGCACGCGGAAGACGTTGAGATTATCGACGATGAATTGCTGGCGGTTGCAACGTTGCAACCGGCCAAGCCACGGCCAAAACGCTTGAAAGTGATCAAGGCCAAGAGCGGCGCCGACCGGATGAAAGCCGCAACGGCCAAGGCCAGCGGCGGCGGTGGGCAGGTGCTCAAAGGGGTGAGTGCCGAGGCCGGGGCTGAAGCGATTCTCAAGTTGCTGATTGAAGAAGGCGTGGTTCGCTAACGGTCCTGTGGAGCCCGGTAAATGGCAGTTGAATTTCGTTCGGCCCTGCGCACGGATGCGCGGGAGATTGCTCGCTTGTTTCAGATTTCATCAGAAGGTACCGCGGATTACATCTGGAGCCAACTGGCGCAGCCCGGCCAGGACCTGCTGGATGCCGGTGCCAGTCGCTACGCCCGTGAAGACGTCGATTTCTCCTATCAAAACTGCGTGATCGCGCAGGCGGAGGGGAAGGTCATTGGCATGCTGCACAGCTACGCGATGCGATACGATCCGCTGGCAGCTCCGGTCACCGATCCGGTCCTGGCGCCGTATGCCAGGATGGAAATCCCCGACACCCTCTATATTTCGAGCCTGGCGCTGCATGAAGGCTGGCGCAATCAGGGCCTGGGCCAACAATTCCTCGCCTACGCTTACGACCGTGCCAACCAGCTGGGGCTCAATGGCTTGAGCCTGATCGACTATGCGGCGAACACCGGCGCCCGTCGGTTTTATGAGCGACATGGTTTCCGTGTCGTCGATACCTGCCAGATCACACCCCACCCGATGATTCGGGTCACGGGTGAAGCCTATTTGATGTATCGGCCTTAAGCATAAGAAAATCCCTGTGGGAGCGAGCTTGCTCGCGAAGAGGCCATCAAATTCAACGATGATGTTGACTGACAGACCTCTTTCGTCGGATCGCCGCCCGGAGCAAGCTCGCTCCCACAGTTGTTATGCAGTTACCCACAATCCCTGTTAGCGCTTCTGTGGATAACATGTTCACCCCTCGCTGCACCCCATGCACATCAAGCCCTGTAAGCCTTTGTACGAAAAACGACCAGCCTGACTCGTTGTTTTTTCGAGCTTTTTTCAGTGGATAAGGGAATCGCTGGTTCACGACTTGCCCCCAATCTCTGTTGGCGCTTCTGTGGATAAGATGTTCGCTGTCCGCTGTAAGCCATACAGATCGGGGCTTTCAAGCTTCTGGTTAATAACTGACCAGATGCCAGGTTTTGCCGTTCTTTTGTCGCTCAAACCCGCGAAATATGCAGCCTGGACGCGGTTTTCCACAAAGCAGGGTCGGTGCTGTGGAGTTGCCCCCAAAGTCTGTTGGCGCTTCTGTGGATAAGGTGTTCGCGATCCGCTGCAAGCTATACGAACCGTGGCTTACAGGGTTCTGATCAAAAAACGCTCAATCGCTGCCGGAAACCCTGCTTCTGGATAAGTCACGGATTTTCTTCAGTTTCTGTGGAGAAAGTTTGTCGAGAATTCACACTTGTCCCCATTAGCTGTGGGTGGAGGTGTGGATAACTTGTTCGCGGAAGGCTGCACGCCACGTCCCTTATAGGCTGGAACGCAATAGATCATATTTCGTACAGTTCTAAGTTTTGGGGGAGAGTATCGAGGGGAGGGATGTGGTGACAGGTAGGCCGCCATCGCGAGCAAGCTCGCTCCCACATTGATTGATGTTGTTCGCAGCATTTGTGAACACCACCAATCCCCTGTGGGAGCGAGCCTGCTCGCGATGCTTTTGCTCTTAACCGTGAACCGGCACGCCCTTGAGGTAAGGCGCAGGCTCGGCCCCCAGGTTGCTCAGCAGACGCTCGCTGTACCAATCGACGAAGTTCACTACGCCGAACTCGTAAGTCTTGGAGTACGGGCCTGGCTGATACGCCGTGGAGTTGATCCCGCGCTGGTTCTCTTCGGCCAGACGACGGTCCTCGTTGTTGGTGGCATCCCAGACTTCACGCATGCGGTCGACGTCGTAATCCACACCTTCGACCGCGTCCTTGTGCACCAGCCATTTGGTGGTGACCATGGTTTCCTGCGCGCTGATCGGCCACACGGTGAACACAATGATGTGATCGCCCATGCAGTGGTTCCACGAGTGCGGCAGGTGCAGGATGCGCATCGAGCCCAGGTCCGGGTTCTGGATCCGGCCCATGAGTTTCTTGCAGGCTTGCTTGCCGTCCAGGGTCATCGACACGGTGCCCTTGAGCAGTGGCATGCGCACGATGCGGTTACGCAGGCCGAAGCTTGCGTGTGCGTAAGGAATCTTCTCGGCTTCCCAGGCAGCGGCAGAGGCGGCTACGTGGTCCTTGAACGCCTGGTCGGCACGTGGGTCGGTGACGTCGTCCCATTCCAGCAGGGTTTTCAGCAGTGCCGGGTGCGACGCGTTGCAGTGGTAGCACTCGCGGTTGTTTTCCAGCACCAGTTTCCAGTTGGCCTGTTCCACCAGGGTGGTTTGCACCGCCACCTTGGTGTTTTCCATGTCGTACGGTTCCATGTAATGGTTCAGTGTCGACAGGAAGTCATCGATGGCCGGCGGGTTTTCCGCGAGGCTGATAAAGATGTAGCCACCAGCGGTCTTCACGTGGACCGGTTTCAGGCCGTACTGCTTCATGTCGAAGTCGTCACCCATCTCGCTGCCGGCGAACAGCAGACGACCGTCAAGCTCGTAGGTCCATTGGTGGTAGTGGCAGACCAGTTTGGCGACTTTGCCTTTTTCGCTGGTGCACAGACGTGAACCACGGTGGCGGCAGACGTTATGGAAGGCATGAACCACGCCTTCTGCGCCGCGAATCACGATGATCGGGTTCTTGCCGATCTGCAGGGTCAGGTAGTTGCCCTTGGTCGGGATTTCGCAGGTCATGCCGGCGATCAGCCACTCTTTCTGGAAGATCTCCTGCATGTCGATATCAAACAACCGCTCATCAGAGTAGAACGGCTGTGGCAGCGAGAACGTACGCTCGCGCTCTTGCAGCATCTGCGCGGTGGCCTTGCGTGCGGGTTCCAGTGGATCGCCCAAGCTCAGGGTAGTGGTGACGTCCATCGTTTAAGTCCTCATGGCCATCTGTGTGGCCGGCGAATAGTGGCTAATCAGGGTTGCTACGCAAGGCAGAAAACAGCGTTTATCTGTTGAAGCGAGTGTGGGGCCGTCGCAGGCCAGAACCTTATCCATGGGCGACATGGCCCAATCTGTTCCCGACGCGCAACCCCCGGTGGTTGTGGGCTGGTCGCGATAAGCATGTGAATGTCGCAGATAGGTAAATGGGCAATCTGCGCTATACGCAGAATCGGCAACATGAGGCCGACAGTCGGCCGTGGAGATCAGCATGTCCAATAGTTTCCTGAACCCAGTAACCACCCAGACCTGGGCCAATGGTCGGCACATTGTCCGTTGCGTCAAAGTCATCCAGGAAACCTGGGACGTGCGGACCTTCTGCTTCATGGCCGACCAGCCGATCATGTTCTTCTTCAAACCGGGGCAGTTCGTCACCCTGGAGCTGGAAATCGACGGCGTGCCGATCATGCGCTCGTACACCATTTCCAGCTCGCCGTCGGTGCCTTACAGCTTTTCGGTGACCATCAAGCGCGTACCGGGCGGCAAGGTTTCCAACTGGTTGCACGACACCCTGCACGAAGGCCAGGAGCTGGCGGTGCACGGGCCGGTCGGGCTGTTCAACGCCATGGATTTCACCGCACCGAAAGTGCTCTATCTCAGCGGTGGCGTCGGGATCACGCCGGTCATGTCCATGGCCCGCTGGTTCTACGACACCAACGGCAACGTCGACATGGTGTTTATCCACAGCGCCCGTTCGCCGAAAGACATCATCTATCACCGCGAGCTGGAGCACATGGCGTCGCGGATCGATAACTTCAGCCTGCACCTGATCTGCGAGAAGCATGGTCTGGGTGAGCCCTGGGCCGGTTATCGCGGTTACCTGAACCACAAAATGCTGGAATTGATGGCGCCGGACTTCCTTGAGCGCGAAGTGTTCTGCTGCGGCCCGACGCCTTACATGCACGCGGTCAAACGCCTGCTGGAAGCCGCTGGTTTCGACATGACGCGGTATCACGAGGAATCCTTCGGTGCTACACCGCCCGAGGCCCGCGCTGATGCGGTGGAGCAAGCCGAACAAGCGGCCGATGCGCCGGAAATCGACGTGGCGGATCTGCATCAGGTGGAATTCACCGCGTCCGGCAAAAGCATCCGCGTGGCGCCGGGCGAAACCGTTCACGCCGCTGCAGCCAAGCTTGGCCTGCTGATTCCGAAAGCCTGCGGTATGGGGATCTGCGGGACGTGCAAGGTAATGAAGCTGGGTGGCGAGGTCGAGATGGAGCACAACGGCGGGATCACCGAAGAAGACGAAGCCGAGGGTTACATCCTGTCGTGCTGCAGCGTGCCGAAAGGGGATGTGCGGATCGAGTTTTAACCCGTTACTCCGGGGGAAGGGACGCAGAGCGTCCCTGGCTTCATTCCCACGCAGAGCGTGGGAATGAGCGTGCACGGGCCCCCAACCATGATCTCGTTCCCGCGCTCCGCGTGGGAATGCCTCTCGGGACGCTCCGCGTTCCTGCCTCGCCGCCGTCGTCCAGGCGTACGCTTCAATACCAGCGCTGAATCTCGATAAGCCCTTCCATCCCTGCATAGTTCCGAGCACTTGAGTACCGCCAGTGCTCTGCCAAATCCACATATCCACGCTTCACCGGGTTGTGATGGATGTAATCCAGTTTTTGTCGCATTACTGCTTCGCTATAGACCAACTCGGCGTGAGAACCTTCCTGCCATAGCTGATAAACCCGATCGTGCTTATGGGCGCGCTTGCTGAAGCGCAGGCGTTGCAGGGCTCGTTCTGCGCCTTTGCTTTGCAGATCGTCGATGATTTGTCGGGCGGTGAAGGACTTGAACTGGCTGAGGCATTTGCTCAAGTTCGGAGCCTCGGCCACGAAGTGCAGATGGTTTTCCAGTATGACGTAGCCATACAGCTGCAAGCTCTGATGGGATTGTTGATAGCGCCAGCAATTGAGCAGGTGATCGACAATGTAGGGCCGGATGAATAACGGGAGCCACTCCATGATTGTGCAGGTCAGGAAGTGAGGTTGGTCGGGCTCGGTGATGGAGTAGCGGCTTCGGCCCATGGAATTCATCCGTGAATCTTGTGGCGCGGCCTGGACGCGAAGCGTCCGGGGATGCATTCCCACGCAGAGCGTGGGAACGATCATTTTGCGGGGAGTGAGGCGGTGGCGCTAGAAGACGGGCGCGGAGAAATGGGTGGGAAATGTCCGCGTGGAAGATCAGGCGCTCATCACTTCCCGAATATCCGCCGCCAATTCCCGCACCCGCTCTACCTCGGTATCCCACGAGCACATGAAGCGGGCGCCGCCTTTGCCGATGAAGGTGTAGAAACGCCAGCTCTTGGCGGTCA
Source organism: Pseudomonas sp. GW822-FHT06B12 (assembly GCF_058799675.1). Taxonomy (NCBI): domain Bacteria; kingdom Pseudomonadati; phylum Pseudomonadota; class Gammaproteobacteria; order Pseudomonadales; family Pseudomonadaceae; genus Pseudomonas; species Pseudomonas sp. GW822-FHT06B12. Next base: position 120,687 of record NZ_JBXALR010000013.1, on the reverse strand, counting down.
GTGCCGCGACGGCCGATTCCGAGAGCTGCAGGAACACGCCGTTGGCCTGCACCGGGAACATCAGTTCAACCCCTGGAATGTCGCTCACCAGCTCAGCCAGCAACTGTGCGCAGTAGTTGGCGTGGCGGGCGTGTTTGAGCCAGGCGTCGTTTTCCAGCAGGCCGACCCACGGTGCCGAGAGAAAACGCATTTTCGAAGCCAGTTGCCCGGCCTGTTTGCAGCGGTAGTCGAAGTCTTCAGCGAGTTTCTGATTGAAGAACAGAATCGCCTCTCCCACCGCCATGCCGTTTTTCGTCCCGCCGAAGCACAACACGTCAACGCCGGCTTTCCAGGTCAGGTCGGCGGGCGAGCAATTGAGGAACGCGCAGGCGTTGGAGAAGCGCGCGCCGTCCATGTGCAGGTTCAGGCCCAGCTCTTTGCAGGTGGCGCTGATGGCGCGGATTTCTTCCGGGGTGTAGATGCTGCCGACTTCGGTCGCCTGGGTCAGGGTCACGACGCGCGGTTTCGGGTAGTGAATGTCCTGGCGCTTGAGGGCGATTTCGCGGATCGATTCCGAGGTCAGCTTGCCGTTTTCAGTGCGTGCGATCAGCAGCTTGGAGCCGTTGGAGAAGAACTCCGGCGCGCCGCATTCGTCGGTTTCGACGTGGGCGGTTTCCGAGCAGATTACGCTGTGGTAGCTCTGGCATAGCGACGACAGCGCCAGCGAGTTGGCCGCGGTGCCGTTGAAGGCAAAGAACACTTCGCAGTCGGTTTCGAACAGTTTGCGGAAATCGTCCGAGGCGCGCGCAGTCCACTCATCGTCGCCATAGGCGCGTTGGTGGCCTTGATTGGCCTGCTCCATGGCGGCCCAGGCTTCCGGGCAGATGCCGGAATAGTTGTCGCTGGCGAATTGTTGGCTCTTGTCGGTCATGGCCGGCTCCGTGGTCGATGATGGTGCGCACTGTACCCAAGATGGGCGGGGGAGCACACGCGATGTGTCTGTCAGAAAAATACAAAGACGTTAGGCAATTATGCACATGTCCACGCGCGACGTTGTGTTGAACCTGCGCAGGCGCTGCCGAGTGTGTCGCGAGCGCCGGTCAGTGGTCGCTCTTTGGGCGTATGTCGTAAACGCACCTTTGCGTGGCGTCCATAGGCATTTGACCTGTCTGCGCCGGCCATACCATCGCATCCAAAGGGCACTGCCGAAAGGTACGTGCCTCACCGAGACGAAAGGCGCACAAGCCGCCGCTGGGAGAGACGCGATGTTCAGCAAGCAAGACCAGATCAAGGGTTACGACGATGCACTGCTGGCGGCGATGAATGCCGAAGAGCTGCGCCAGGAAGATCACATCGAGCTGATCGCGTCAGAGAACTACACCAGCAAGCGTGTCATGGAAGCGCAAGGCAGTGGCCTGACCAACAAATACGCCGAAGGCTATCCGGGCAAGCGCTACTACGGTGGCTGCGAGCACGTCGACAAAGTTGAAGCGCTGGCCATCGAACGCGCCAAACTGCTGTTCGGCGCCGATTACGCCAACGTCCAGCCGCACTCCGGCTCGTCGGCCAACAGCGCCGTTTACCTGGCCCTGCTGCAAGCCGGCGACACCATTCTTGGCATGAGCCTGGCCCATGGCGGTCACCTGACCCACGGCGCCAAGGTGTCGTCTTCGGGCAAGCTGTACAACGCCGTGCAGTACGGCATCGACACCAAAACCGGCCTGATCGACTACGACGAAGTCGAGCGTCTGGCCGTCGAATGCAAGCCGAAGATGATCGTCGCCGGCTTCTCGGCTTACTCCAAGACTCTGGACTTCCCACGTTTCCGTCAGATCGCCGACAAGGTGGGTGCGCTGCTGTTCGTCGACATGGCGCACGTTGCCGGTCTGGTCGCTGCCGGCCTGTACCCGAACCCGCTGCCGTATGCCGACGTGGTGACCACCACCACCCACAAGACCCTGCGCGGTCCGCGTGGCGGCCTGATCCTGGCCAAGGCTAACGAAGAAATCGAGAAAAAGCTCAACGCGGCAGTCTTCCCCGGTGCCCAGGGCGGCCCGCTGATGCACGTGATCGCCGGTAAGGCGGTGTGCTTCAAGGAAGCGCTGGAGCCTGGTTTCAAGGTTTATCAGCAACAAGTGATCGACAACGCACAAGCGATGGCCAGCGTTTTTATCAAACGTGGCTACGATGTAGTGTCCGGCGGCACTGACAACCACCTGTTCCTGGTGAGCCTGATCCGTCAGGGCCTGACCGGTAAAGAGGCCGACGCCGCCTTGGGTCGTGCCCACATCACCGTGAACAAGAACGCCGTACCGAACGATCCACAATCGCCGTTTGTCACCTCGGGCCTGCGTATCGGCACCCCGGCGGTCACCACTCGCGGCTTTAAGGTTACCCAGTGCGTTGAACTGGCCGGCTGGATCTGCGACATCCTCGACAACCTCGGCGACGCCGATGTCGAGGCCAATGTTGCCAAGCATGTGGCAGCCCTGTGCGCGGACTTCCCGGTTTATCGCTGAGCGCGGTTTTGGAGTAAATGACTATGCAACGCTACTCAGGCTTCGGCCTCTTCAAACACTCCCTCAGCCACCACGAAAACTGGCAGCGGATGTGGCGCACGCCGACTCCGAAAAAAGTCTACGACGTAGTCATCGTCGGCGGCGGCGGGCATGGTCTGGCGACCGCCTACTACCTGGCCAAGGAACACGGCATCACTAACGTGGCCGTGGTCGAAAAAGGCTGGCTGGGCGGCGGTAACACCGCGCGCAACACTACCATTGTGCGTTCCAACTACCTGTGGGACGAGTCGGCGCACCTGTACGAACACGCGATGAAACTCTGGGAAGGCCTGTCCCAGGACCTGAACTACAACGTGATGTTCTCCCAGCGTGGCGTCTACAACCTGTGCCACACCCTGCAGGACATTCGTGATTCCGAGCGTCGGGTCAGCGCCAACCGCCTCAATGGCGTCGATGGCGAACTGCTCACCGCTCAACAAGTGGCTGACGAGATTCCGTACCTCGACTGCTCGAAAAACACTCGCTACCCGGTGATGGGCGCTACCGTTCAGCGTCGCGGCGGCGTGGCTCGTCACGATGCCGTGGCCTGGGGCTTTGCCCGTGCGGCCGATGCCTTGGGCGTGGACCTGATCCAGCAGACCGAAGTGATCGGTTTCCGCAAGGAAAACGGCGTGTGCATCGGTGTCGAAACCAACAAGGGCTTCATTGGCGCCAAGCGCGTCGGTGTAGTCACCGCTGGCAACTCCGGGCACATGGCCAAACTGGCTGGTTTCCGTCTGCCGATCGAATCGCACCCACTGCAAGCGCTGGTGTCCGAGCCGATCAAGCCGATTATCGACAGCGTGATCATGTCCAACGCCGTGCACGGTTACATCAGCCAGTCCGACAAGGGCGACCTGGTAATCGGCGCCGGTATCGACGGCTACAACGGCTACGGCCAGCGCGGTTCGTACCCGGTGATCGAGCACACCATTCAGGCCATCGTCGAGATGTTCCCGGTCTTGTCCCGCGTACGCATGAACCGTCAGTGGGGCGGCATCGTCGACACCACGCCGGATGCGTGCCCGATCATTTCCAAAACTCCGGTGCCGAACATGTTCTTCAACTGCGGTTGGGGTACCGGTGGTTTCAAAGCGACACCGGGCTCGGGCAACGTGTTTGCCGCCAGCCTGGCCAAGGGTGAAATGCACCCGTTGGCGGCACCTTTCTCCATCGACCGTTTCCACAACGGTGCGCTGATCGACGAACACGGCGCTGCTGCAGTCGCCCACTAACAGGAGAAATCCCTATGTTGCATATCTTCTGTCCTCACTGCGGCGAGCTGCGCTCCGAAGAGGAATTCCACGCATCCGGCCAGGCGCATATCCCGCGCCCACTGGACCCGAACACCTGCACCGACGAGGAGTGGGGCGACTACATGTTCTTCCGCGATAACCCTCGCGGGTTGCACCACGAGCTGTGGGATCACGTCGCCGGTTGCCGTCAGTATTTCAACGTCACCCGTGACACCGTGACCTACGAGATTCTCGAAACCTACAAGATCGGCACCAAGCCACAGTTCACCGACAAGACTGAAAGTCCGAAAGCGGCCGCGCAGGCTCTGGGAGCGAAGGTATGAGCCAGATCAATCGCCTGTCCAACGGTGGACGGATCGACCGCAACAAAGTCCTGAGCTTCAGCTTCAACGGCCAGATCTACAAAGGTTTTGAGGGTGACTCCCTGGCCGCTGCACTGCTGGCCAACGGCGTCGACATCATCGGTCGCAGCTTCAAGTATTCGCGTCCTCGCGGGATCTTCGCCGCCGGTGCCGAAGAACCGAACGCGGTGCTGCAGATCGGTGCCACCGAAGCCACGCAAATTCCTAACGTACGCGCCACCCAACAGGCGCTGTACCAGGGTCTCGTTGCCACCAGCACCAACGGCTGGCCGAGCGTGAACAACGACATGATGGGGATTCTCGGCAAGGTCGGCGGCAAGCTGATGCCACCGGGTTTCTACTACAAAACCTTCATGTACCCGCAATCGTTCTGGATGACCTACGAGAAGTACATTCGTAAGGCCGCAGGTCTTGGTCGTTCGCCGACCGAAAACGATCCGGACACCTACGACTACATGAACCAGCACTGCGACGTGTTGATCGTCGGCGGTGGCCCGGCCGGTCTGGCGGCTGCCCTGGCGGCTGCGCGCAGCGGTGCCCGAGTGATTCTGGCCGATGAGCAGGAAGAGTTCGGCGGCAGCCTGCTCGATACCCGTGAAAGCCTCGACGGCAAGCCGGCGACCGAATGGGTGGCCAGCGTGATCGCTGAACTCAAAGGCTTGCCGGACGTGCTGCTGTTGCCTCGTGCGACCGTCAACGGTTACCACGACCACAACTTCCTGACCATTCACGAACGCCTCACCGATCACCTCGGCGACCGCGCACCGATTGGCCAGGTTCGTCAGCGTATCCACCGGGTTCGCGCCAAGCGTGTAGTACTGGCAACCGGCGCTCACGAGCGTCCGCTGGTCTATGGCAATAACGACGTGCCGGGCAACATGCTCGCCGGTGCAGTCTCGACTTACGTGCGCCGTTACGGCGTCGCGCCGGGCAAAAAACTGGTGCTGTCGACCAACAACGATCACGCCTACCGCGTGGCGCTGGACTGGCTCGACGCCAGCCTGCAAGTGGTGGCCATCGCCGATGCGCGGAGTAATCCTCGCGGTGCGCTGGTAGAAGAAGCACGGGCCAAAGGTATCCGTATTCTGACCGGCAGTGCAGTTATCGAAGCGCGCGGCAGCAAGCGCGTAACCGCCGCTCGTGTTGCAGCGATCGACGTTAAAGCACACACCGTCACCAGCCCTGGCGAATGGCTTGAATGCGATCTGGTTGCCAGCTCCGGCGGCTACAGCCCGGTGGTTCACCTGGCGTCGCACTTGGGCGGCAAACCGATCTGGCGTGAAGACATCCTCGGTTTCATCCCGGGCGAAGCACCGCAAAAGCGCGTATGCGTCGGCGGCATCAATGGCGTCTACAGCCTCGGCGATTCCCTGGCCGACGGTTTTGAAGGCGGCGTGCGCGCTGCCAGCGAAGCCGGCTTCAAAGCGGTCGAAGGCGTCCTGCCAAAAGCCCTGAGCCGTCTGGAAGAGCCGACCCTGGCGCTGTTCCAGGTGCCGCACGAAAAGGCCACCGCACGGGCGCCGAAGCAATTCGTCGACCTGCAGAACGATGTCACCGCTGCCGCCATCGAACTGGCGACCCGCGAGGGCTTCGAGTCGGTCGAGCACGTCAAGCGCTACACCGCGCTGGGCTTCGGCACTGACCAGGGCAAGCTCGGCAACGTCAACGGTCTGGCCATTGCCGCCCGTTCGCTGAACGTGACCATCCCGCAGATGGGCACCACCATGTTCCGCCCGAACTACACGCCGGTGACTTTCGGTGCGGTAGCCGGTCGTCACTGTGGACACATCTTCGAGCCAGTGCGCTACACCGCGCTGCACGCCTGGCACGTGAAAAACGGCGCCGAGTTCGAAGACGTCGGTCAGTGGAAACGTCCTTGGTACTTCCCGAAAAACGGTGAAGACCTGCATGCCGCGGTGAAACGCGAATGCCTGGCCGTGCGTGAAAGCGTAGGTCTGCTGGATGCCTCGACACTCGGCAAGATCGACATTCAAGGTCCGGATGCGCGTGAGTTCCTCAACCGCGTCTACACCAACGCCTGGACCAAGCTCGATGTGGGCAAGGCTCGTTACGGCCTGATGTGTAAAGAAGACGGGATGGTTTTCGATGACGGCGTCACCGCATGCCTCGCCGACAACCACTTCGTGATGACCACCACCACCGGCGGCGCTGCACGCGTGCTGCAATGGCTGGAAATCTATCACCAGACCGAATGGCCAGACCTGAAGGTGTACTTCACCTCGGTCACCGACCACTGGGCGACCATGACCCTGTCCGGGCCGAACAGCCGCAAGCTGCTCAGCGAAGTCACCGACATCGACCTGGACAGGGACGGCTTCCCGTTCATGACCTGGAAAGAAGGTTTGGTGGGCGGTGTGCCGGCGCGGGTGTTCCGGATCTCGTTTACCGGTGAGCTGTCGTACGAAGTCAACGTGCAGGCCGACTACGCCATGGGCGTCCTGGAAAAAATCGTCGAGGCTGGCAAGAAGTACAACCTGACGCCGTACGGCACTGAAACCATGCACGTCCTGCGGGCCGAGAAGGGTTTCATCATCGTCGGCCAGGACACTGACAGCTCGATGACCCCGGACGACCTGAACATGGGCTGGTGCGTCGGTCGCACTAAACCGTTCTCGTGGATCGGCTGGCGTGGCATGAACCGTGAAGACTGTGTGCGTGATCAGCGCAAACAGTTGGTTGGCCTGAAGCCTATCGATCCGACCAAATGGCTGCCGGAAGGTGCGCAACTGGTGTTCAACACCAAGCAAGCGATCCCGATGAGCATGGTCGGTCACGTGACCTCCAGCTACGCCCACAACTCCCTCGGCTATTCGTTTGCCATGGGTGTGGTCAAAGGCGGCTTGAAGCGCCTCGGCGAGCGCGTGTTCGCGCCGTTGGCCGACGGCAGCGTGATCGAAGCGGAAATCGTTTCTTCGGTGTTCTTCGATCCGAAAGGCGATCGCCAGAACATTTGATGGCCTCGGGTCCTGTGGGGTGGCAGCTGAACCGCGTTGACTGCATCGCGAGCAGGCTCGCTCCCACAGGATCGAAGTCACCAAGGGAATTTGAGTCAGGCATCAATCAATGTGGGAGCGGGCTTGCTCGCGAAGACGGCAGTCCAGTCACCACAAGGGTCGAGACCAACCGCACAACAGAATTGAAGACAGGTGCTTTATGACCACAGCCAACGTTTACCAACAGCGCCCAACCACTGGGGCAAAGGCCGAGTCGTCGCTGCACCACGCGGGCCTGCAAAGCCTGGTGGGCAAGGGCCGTAAAAACGCCGGTGTCACCGTGCGTGAGAAAAAACTCCTGGGTCACCTGACCATTCGTGGCGATGCCCACAACCCGGCATTCGCCGCTGGCGTGCACAAGGCCCTGGGCCTGGAACTGCCAGTCGCCCTGACCGTGGTCGCCAAAGGCGAAACCAGCCTGCAATGGATGGGCCCGGACGAGTGGCTGCTGATCGTGCCGAGCGGTGAAGAATTCGCCGCCGAGAAAAAACTGCGCGAAGCGCTGGGCGATCTGCACATCTCCATCGTCAACGTCAGCGGCGGTCAGCAGATTCTTGAACTGAGCGGCCCGAAAGTCCGCGAAGTGCTGATGAAGTCCACCAGCTACGACGTGCACCCCAACAATTTTCCGGTGGGCAAAGCGGTGGGCACGGTGTTCGCCAAGTCGCAACTGGTGATCCGCCATACCGCTGAAGACACCTGGGAACTGCTGATCCGCCGCAGCTTCTCGGATTACTGGTGGCTGTGGTTGCAGGATGCCGCGGCTGAGTATGGCCTTAGCGTTCAGGCTTGATCTGTGGCGAGGGAGCTTGCTCCCGCTGGGCTGCACAGCAGCCCCAAAGTCATCTATAGCGTTCTGTCAGTGAGATCGCATCCGTAGATTTACGACTGCTACGCAGCCGAGCGGGAGCAAGCTCCCTCGCCACACAGGAGTCACCGCATTATGAGCCGCGCCCCAGATACATGGATTTTGACCGCCGATTGCCCAAGCGTTTTGGGCACGGTGGATGCGGTGACCCGTTTTCTGTTCGAACAGGGTTGCTACGTCACCGAGCACCACTCCTTCGATGATCGGCTTTCGGGCCGCTTCTTCATTCGTGTGGAGTTCCGTCAGCCCGACGCCTTCGACGAACAGGCGTTTCGCGCAGGTCTGACCGAACGGACCGACGCGTTCGGCATGGTTTTCGAACTGACGCCGCCGCACCACCGGCCAAAAGTGGTGATCATGGTCTCCAAGGCCGATCACTGCCTCAACGACTTGCTCTATCGCCAGCGCATCGGCCAATTGTCGATGGACGTGGTGGCGGTGGTGTCCAACCACCCGGACCTCAAGCCGCTGGCCGACTGGCACGGGATTCCCTATTACCACTTCCCGCTCGACCCGAACGACAAACCCGCGCAAGAGCGGCAAGTCTGGCAGGTGATCGAAGAGTCCGGTGCAGAGCTGGTGGTGCTTGCGCGCTACATGCAAGTGCTGTCGCCGGAGCTGTGCCGCAAGCTCGACGGTAAAGCGATCAATATCCATCACTCGTTGCTGCCCGGTTTCAAAGGCGCCAAGCCGTATCACCAGGCCTACAACAAGGGCGTGAAACTGGTGGGCGCCACGGCGCACTACATCAACAACGACCTCGACGAAGGCCCGATCATTGCCCAAGGCGTGGAAGCGGTGGATCACAGCCATTACCCCGAAGATTTGATCGCCAAAGGGCGTGACATCGAAGGCCAGACATTGGCCCGGGCGGTTGGGTATCACATTGAGCGAAGGGTATTCCTCAACGCGAACCGTACCGTCGTTCTTTAGATCGCCATCGCGAGCAGGCTCGCTCCCACAGGGGAATGCGGTCAAATGTGGGAGCGAGCCTGCTCGCGATGGCGGCATAACAAACAACACAAAGCACACAGGCAATAAACCCGAGCAATCAACGCGCCGCCGATCCCTGGCGACGCGACCGCTACATAAAAACAACAGCGAGGTGAAAGCATGTCTGGTAATCGTGGTGTGGTGTATCTCGGCAATGGCCAGGTCGAAGTACAGAAAATCGACTATCCCAAAATGCAGGACCCGCGCGGCAGGAAGATCGAGCACGGTGTCATCCTGCGTGTGGTATCCACCAATATCTGTGGTTCCGACCAGCACATGGTGCGTGGCCGTACCACGGCCCAGACCGGTCTGGTGCTGGGTCACGAGATCACCGGTGAAGTGATCGAGAAGGGCAGTGATGTCGAGAACCTGAAGATCGGTGATCTGGTATCCGTGCCGTTCAACGTTGCTTGCGGGCGCTGCCGTTCCTGCAAAGAGATGCACACCGGTGTCTGCCTGAGCGTTAACCCGGCGCGTCCGGGTGGTGCCTATGGTTATGTCGACATGGGTGACTGGACCGGCGGCCAGGCCGAATACGCGATGGTGCCGTATGCCGACTTCAACTTGCTGAAACTGCCGGATCGCGACCGGGCCATGGAAAAAATCCGTGACCTGACCTGCCTCTCGGACATTCTGCCGACTGGTTACCACGGCGCTGTCACTGCGGGTGTTGGCCCGGGTAGCACTGTTTACATTGCTGGCGCTGGCCCGGTTGGCTTGGCAGCTGCCGCTTCCGCTCGTCTGCTGGGCGCGGCGGTGGTGATCATCGGTGACGTCAACCCGATCCGTCTGGCGCACGCCAAGGCTCAGGGTTTTGAAATCGCCGACCTGTCGACAGACACCCCGCTGCACGAACAGATCGCCGCGTTGTTGGGCGAGCCAGAAGTGGATTGCGCCGTCGATGCCGTGGGCTTCGAAGCCCGTGGTCACGGCCATGACGGCGTGAAACACGAAGCACCGGCTACCGTACTCAACTCGCTGATGGGCGTGGTTCGCGTTGCCGGCAAAATCGGTATCCCTGGCCTGTACGTAACTGAAGATCCGGGTGCAGTCGATGCGGCCGCGAAAATGGGCAGCCTGAGCATCCGCTTCGGTCTGGGCTGGGCCAAATCCCACAGCTTCCACACCGGCCAGACTCCGGTGATGAAGTACAACCGCCAGCTGATGCAGGCGATCATGTGGGACCGCATCAAGATTGCCGACATCGTGGGTGTTGAGGTCATCAGCCTCGACGACGCGCCACGTGGTTACGGCGAGTTCGATGCCGGTGTACCGAAGAAGTTTGTGATCGACCCGCACAAGTTGTTCAGCGCGGCGTAAGGCTTGGAGCAAGACGGAAAAAAGGGCGACAGTGATGTCGCCCTTTTTTGCATGCATGACAGCGCATCCCTTGTGGGAGCGAGCCCGCTCGCGATAGCAGTGGGTCAGTCGACACTCATGTTGAATGAGCTACCGCCATCGCGAGCAGGCTCGCTCCCACAGGTTTTGTACCTTGATTCAGAGTCCCGCCAACGCCCCTTGATACAACACCGGCCCGGTCGGTTGCCCGGTCGGCGAACCGCCTTCGGGCTCCAGGCTGACTGCCAGTGCTATCGGTTTACCCAGCAGCGCATGCTGTTCGTCGCTCAATGCGACCCGACCTTTACCGCCCGACGGGATCACGCCCAGGGAGATCGGTTTGCCATCCGCTGGAACTGCCCACAATTCGAGGCTGTGTCCGGGATCGACGGCGGCCAGGGTCAACGGTTCGATTTGCAGATAATCGTCGTGAGCCTTGATCCTCAGGGCAGGCTGCGCGCTGGCGCTGAGCAAGGTTGCGCTGTACTGGGCGCTGTCGCGGTTGTAGAGAATACCCAAAGTCACCGCCACCAGTAGCGAGCAGACCGCGACTGTCACGCGCAGCCAGTTCCAGAACGGACGTTTGGCCGGCACGTGCAATTCTTGCGGCTCAATCCGGGCATTGATGGCGGCCCACACCCGATCGGGTACGGGCACTTCGACCAACGGTTCGTTGAGGCTGGTCAGGCTTTCCTGCCACTTGGCCAGTTCAATGCGCAGTTCGGCGTCATCCAGCAGCAGCTGTTCGAAGCGTCGGCGAGCGGCGGCGGGCATCAGGCCAATGGCGTAGTCGGCGGCGAGGGCACGGCGCAGGCGTCTGTTTTGATAGTTCATGATTCAAGGCACCTGCGCAGGCGCTCCATGCCACGGCGAATCCAGGATTTTACCGAGCCCAGGGGCGCCGCCAGGTGGTCGGCCAGTTCAGCGCAGGACAAGCCCTGAAAGTAGGCCACGGTGATCGATTGACGCTGCATGCCTTCGAGGGTGTCCAGGCAGCGCTTCAGCGCGCGGGCTTCACGGTCGCTGCTGAGTAACTCTTGAGCCGAGGGCGCTTCGTCGACCAGCGCCTGTTCTTCCGGTTCGCTGAGGCGCCGGTCGCGGTGTTTGCGTAACTGGTCGATGGCCTGATTACGGGTGATGTTGATCATCCAGGTCATCGGTGCCGACAAATGCGCTTGGTAACGCGAGGCGTTGTTCCAGATGCGCACGAAGCTTTCCTGCAGCACTTCTTCAGCCAGGTCGCTGCGCCCCATGAAGCGCAGCGCCACGCCGTGCAGGCGCGGTGCAACACTGCGGTAGAGCGTCTCGAATGCACGGCGGTCGCCCAGTGAACATTGGGCGAGTAGTTGTCTGAGCGGTTCGGTGTCGGCGGTGGAAATGACCGTTCTCCAGATAATGTCGGTCGGCATGCGGCGCCGGTTGCAGGCAGAGGTTAGTTCACGGTGCGCAGTTGTTCCATTCACGGCGACAGACCTCAGGGCAACGCCGGCCCTGATGCACAGGGCCGGCGTCAGTGCTTAGCTTTTCGGCATCAGCACTTTGTCGATGACTTGAATCACGCCGTTGGACTGGTACACGTCGTAGGTAGTGATGTCGGCAGTGGCGCCTTTTTCGTCCTTGAGGGTGATGTTGTGCGGGCCGTTCATCGTCACCCACAGCTTGCCGCCGCTGACGGTGGTGAGTTCGGCTTTACCGCCGCCGGCCTTGATCTGCTGGGCCAACGCCGCCATGTCGAGTTTCCCGGCGACCACGTGGTAGGTGAGGATGTGGCTCAGCGTGGCTTTGTTGGCGGGTTTGAGCAGGGTATCGACGGTGCCGGCGGGCAGGGCGGCGAACGCCGAGTTGACCGGTGCGAACACGGTGAACGGGCCCTTGCCCTTGAGAGTATCGACCAGACCAGCGGCTTTCACGGCGGCGACCAGGGTGGTGTGATCCGCCGAGTTCACGGCGTTATCGATGATGTCTTTGCTCGGCATCATGGCCTGACCGCCGACCATCACAGTGTCGTGGCTCATGTCTGCCGCTTGCACAGTGTTGAGGGCTAAACCGCAAGTCACGGCCAGGCTCAGCAGGCTGGCGATCAACGGGGTTTTAATCGTAGTGCGCTTCATGGTGATTGTCCTTGGTGAGGAATCGGCCAGGAATGTCTGTCCGTGCTTGATATACGCAGCCAGGCAAACAGTGGATGCAGCGCAGGAAAAATATTTCTGAATTGGATTTCAGACGATCGGTGCGGTGCACAATGGCCGGGAACAATTAGTGTCACGACCAGTCAAACGGCTGGTTTCCACCACCTGATTGCAGGTGGCTTTCAGGGTTCAGGAGTTAGTTTCGATGAAGATTTCACGCGGTTTTGCTTTGGCTTCGCTCATGACCCTGGCGACCAGCCCGGTCTTCGCCGCCGGCTTCAGTCTGAACGATGTGGCGGGTGCCGTGTCCGGCATGCAGGGCGGCGACAATACGGCTGCCGCAGCACCGACTTCACAAACAGCCGGCTTGCTGAGCGCGCTGAGTGCGCTGGACGTGACCCCGGAACAGGCCATCGGTGGCACGGGTGCCATGCTGGGTCTGGCAAAGAACCAGTTGAGCTCGACCGATTATTCACAGTTGACCAAAGACGCGCCGGGGCTGGGCATGCTGTCGGGTAACGGCGGTCTGGGTATGCTTGGCGGACTGCTCGGTGGTTCGTCCGGCAAGTCGTCGCCTCTGGACAGCGCCTTGGGCAACCTGGACAACGTGAAGAATACCGATGACCTGAACAGCGCCTTCAGCGCGCTGGGCATGGACGGCGGCATGATCGGCCAGTTTGCCCCGATCCTTCTGCAATACCTCGGTCAGCAGGGTGTCGGCGGTTCGCTACTCAATAGCCTCGGCGGGATTTGGGGCGCCGGCGGCTGATTCAGCCCGCTCGGCGCGCAACGCGTCGATGCGTGAGTCCTTCTCGGTCCAGAGCTGGTTGACCCAGTTCTGGACGCTCTGGCGAAACGCCGGATCGTTTTCGTAATCGCCCTGCCACAACGCCGGATCAAGTTCACGGGTCTTGATGTCGATGATCACCCGTGGCACCGCGCCGCTAATCAAATCCCAGAAGCCCGGAATCTTCGTCTGTGGATAAACCACGGTCACATCAAGCACCGCATCCAGCTGCTCACCCAACGCCGCCAAAACAAACGCCACGCCGCCCGCCTTGGGCTTGAGCAAATGCTTGAAGGGCGATTGCTGTTCGGTGCGTTTGACCGGGGTGAAGCGAGTGCCTTCCAGGTAATTGACCACGCTCACCGGTTGGCGCTTGAACAGCTCGCAGGCGGTTTTGGTGATCTCCAGATCCTTGCCGTGCAACTCCGGGTGCCGGGCCAGAAAGGCTTTGCTGTAGCGCTTCATGAACGGGTAATCCAGTGCCCACCAGGCCAGGCCCAGAAACGGCACCCAGATCAGCTCTTTCTTCAGGAAGAACTTGAAGAACGGCGTGCGCCGGTTGAGGGTCTGGATCAACGCCGGGATGTCGACCCAGGACAGGTGGTTGCTGATCACCAGATACGAGGTGTCGACCCGCAGGCCGTCACCGCCGCGAATGTCCCATTGCGTGGGGATGCACAGGGCGAAAATCAGCTTGTCGATCTCGGCCCAGGTTTCGGCAATCCACATCACCGCCGCGCTGGCGTAATCGCGAAAACGTCCGGGCAGGAGTAGTTTGAGCAGGGCAAACACCATCAGCGGACCAAACAGGACCAGGGTGTTGAGTAACAGTAGCAAGGTGACGAAACAGCCGGTGAGCAGGCGGCGCATAAATAACTCTTGGAAACGTTTGGGCGCGCAATGATAAGCAGCTTCGGCCCTGAGGCCAAATCCAGGTGGCTGACGAATGTTTCACTTGTCTCGGGGTATGTTCGTTTCCTTAAGATTTTGTTGACCCGCAAAAGATCGCAGCCTGCGGCAGCTCCTACAAGGTTGCGACCTTTTGATCTTCAACGATACCGAACGAATTCAAAGGCAACGGTCTAAAATTCCGCTGTCCCTCTTCCGAAGGAAAACCATTACGTGAAATCCGTCCTTGCACTGCTTTCCCTTCTGGCTCTGCCGGTCATGGCGGCCGAGCCGACCCTGTATGGCCGTTACGAATACATCAAGCTGCCGGAAATCGGTGGCCAGGTCCTCAAGGCCAAGATGGACACCGGTGCGCTGACGGCTTCCCTGTCGGCCAAGGACATCGAAACCTTCACCCGCGATGGCGAAGACTGGGTGCGCTTCCGCCTGGGCACCAAGGATGCGAGCAACAAGGTTTTCGAACACAAGATCTCGCGGATCAGCAAAATCAAAAGCCGCGCCGACGAAGACGACGAGAAGAATGTGGCCGATGTGGCGAAGCGTCCGGTGATTGATCTGGAACTGTGCCTGGGCAGCATCAAGCGCACGGTCGAGGTCAACCTGACCGACCGCAGCAGTTTCAATTACCCGCTGCTGATCGGTGCCAAGGCCTTGCGTGAGTTCGGTGCGGCGGTGAATCCGGCCAGACGCTTCGTCGCGGAAAAACCTGACTGCTGATTTGCGCGACTACCGCAAATTCAAACCGGTGGTTGAGTCGCGAGCATCGACGGCCGCAGGCAGACCTCGGCATACCAGGCGCTGAGTTGCGGGTTGGTCTTGCGCCATTCCAGGTCCGGGTGGCGGAAATCCAGATAACCCAAGGCGCAGGCAACGCTGATGGCGGCGACGTCGAAATGGCTGGTCAGCTCGGCGATGGCGTCGGCTTCCAGCACTGCCAAGGCACGGCGGATCTTCTCGCGCTGGGCATCGAGCCATTGGTCCCAGTGTTTCTCCGGGGCGCGCAGGGCGAGTTCGTAACGGATCGTCACCGAGGCGTCCATGATCCCGTCGGCCAGCGCGGCCAGGGTCAGGCGCCGCCAGCGTGCCGAGCCTTCGCGAGGGATCAGCGGGTTGCCGACATGTTGCTGGTCGAGGTAATCGAGGATCACCCGGCTGTCGTACAACACGTTACCGTCGGCCAGGCGCAGCGCCGGGATCTTGCCCAGCGGGTTGTCCTGGTTCAACGTGGTGTCCGGGCTGACCGGGGTCAGTTGGCTGTGTTGCAGCGTCACGCGGTCCAGTTGACCGGTTTCAAGCAGCAGCACCATCACTTTGCGCACGTAAGGCGAGGCTGGGTTGTGGAACAAGGTCATGCTGGGAGCGGACATGGACATTCCTCGGCGGTATTCAGGGAGCATGGGCAAGCGTTCTAGCCTAGTAAGTTCCGGCGCGGCTGGCGAGGGGTTTGATGGCGCCCATTAAATCGCCATCGCGGGCATGGCCTTCAATTCGGCCGTGTCGCCCAACAGGTGGTCGACTTCGTGATGGAAGATCAACGGCAGCATCAGATGAGTGAAGCGGTGGGGCTTACCACCTGTAGTTCACACTGGCGACCACGTTGCGTTGGTCGCCGTAGTAGCACCAGAACCCATCGCAGGTGGACAGGTAGTCCTTGTTGAAAATATTTTTCGCATCCACCGCCACGGTTGCGCCCTTGAGGCTGTTGCTAAGGCGTCCGAGGTCGTAATGCACCGAGGCGTCATATACGGTGTACGAACCCACATGCCCCAGATAGGTGTTGCTCTGATTGCCGTAGGTGTCGCCGACATAACGGGCGCCGGCACCGATACCGAAGCCATCGAGCACGCCGTTGTGCCAGGTGTAGTCGCCGCGCAAGGTCGCCTGATTGCGTGGTACCTGAGGCATGCGGTTGCCGTTGCCGTCACCCTTTAGGATTTCGGTGTCGGTATAGCTATAGGCGCCCACCAGCCTCAGGTTTTCGGTCACGTCGGAGGTGGCCTCCAATTCGAGGCCGCGGACTTTGATTCCGCCAATCTGGCTGGTGATGTCGTGTTCGGTGATCGAAACATTCTTCTGACGCAGGTCGTACACGGCGGCGGACAGCAGAGTTTGGGTGCCGGGCGGCTGGTACTTGAGGCCGGCTTCGTATTGCTTGCCCTGGGTCGGCTTCAGCGACTCGGTGGCCGACACATTGATGCCGGCGGAAGACTGGAACGACTCGGTGTAAGAGACATACGGTGTGAGGCCGTTATCGAACACATAGCTCAAGCCGACGTTGGCGCTGAAATGCTTGTCGCGCTGGGTGCTGCTGGTATCGGTCTGGTTGAAGTCGGTACCGGTATGGACCCAGTCCTCTCGTCCGCCGAGGGTCAGCCGCCAGTTGTCCAGGGCCATCTGATCCTGGGCGTACAGACCGGTCTGCCGGGTTTTCTGGTTGTAGTCGTACAGGGTCGAGTACAGAACCTTGGAGAAATCCTGGCCGTACACCGGGCGGTTGACGTTGGTGCTCGGAACGTTGACGTTGCCAATGAGCCACTGGTAGTTGGTGTCGGAGCGCTGGTGATCCAGACCTAGCAGCAAGGTGTGGCTCAGGACGCCGGTCTGGAAGTCGGCCTGGAAATTGTTATCCACGGCGAACTGGCCGATGTCTTCGTTGACGATACCAGTGCTGCGTTCCACGGTGCCATCGGGGCTCACCGTGTCGGTGCCGGGGGCAACACGATGAGCGGTCTGGAACGACAGGTCACTCTTGGTGTAACGCAGGTTCTGACGGAACTGCCAGACGTCGTTCAGGCGATGGTCGAAGGCATAACCAAGGGCGAAATAGGTGCGGTCGTAGAACTCCCAGTCCGGGTCACCGAGGTTCTTGTGGCGGGAAATCTTGCCGGCGGCGGAATCGATCTTGGTTCCTTGCAACGGCAGGAATTGCGTGGTGATTCCGGTGTCATCGCGGGTGTATTGCGAGATGAAGGTCAGGTGGGTGTCGTCGTCGATGTTCCAGGTCAGACTGGGCGCGATGTTGTAGCGTTTGTCCGGGGTGTGATCCACCGGCGTATTGCTGTCTCGCACCACACCGCTGACGCGATAGAGGAACTGGTCTTCGTCGTCGATCTTGCCGGTGCTGTCGAAGTTGATCTGTTTGTGTCTGTTGCTGCCGGTCTGAAATTCGACTTCGTTGGTGCTTTCGGCCTGAGGGCGACGGCTGACCATGTCGAGCATGCCTCCGGGCGGGGTCTGACCGTAAACCGACGATGCCGGGCCGCGCAACACGGTGATGCGTTCCAGGTTCCAGGGCTCGACCTTCGGATTGGCGTAGGAGCCTTTGGGCAGCGGCAGACCATCGAGGAACTGGGCGGGATCGAAACCGCGAATTCGCAGCCAGTCGGCGCGGGAATCGGAGCCATAGCCACTGCTGGTGACGCCGGCGGTATAGCGCAAGGCATCGTTGAGGCTGAGCACCGAGCGGTCATCCATTTGATTGCGGGTGATCACCGACATCGAGCGCGGTGCTTCAACAACCGGCGTATCGGTCTTGGTACCGGCCGCAGTGCGGGTGGCGACGTAGCCTTCAACCGGGCCCCAGGCGGTTTCGTATGCCTCTTGGCCCACGATGCTGGTGGTCGGCAGGGTCATCGCGCCCTCCGGGACAGCCACCAGACTGAAGGTGCCGGCGTTGCTCTGTTCCAGTTGCAGATCGGTACTGCTCAAGGCTTCACGAAGGGCTCCGACAGCGTCGAACTGACCGTTGACCGGAGCCGATGTCTTGCCATTTGCCAGGGATGGATTTAACGCCAACGCCAGACCAGCCTGACTGGCGATCTGGTTCAAGGTGCCGGCCAACGGGGCGGCCGGTAGATTGTAGGCGCGAACGTTGGACGCCTGTTCGGCAGCTATCAGTGCAGTGCTGGTCAGCGGGGCGCTGAGGGCAATGGCCACGGCCAACAGGCTGGGGCGCAACAAGGTGTCTAGCGAGCGGGACATACGGCGGCTCCTGAATGGAAATATTTCTCAGTTGCCTGGGTGCCGTATGAAAGTTGAAAAGTGATAGGTGCGGGTGAAAATTATTTCGAATCAGGGGGCGGGGGGCGAAAAGATCGCAGCCTGCGGCAGCTCCTACGGGATGTGCGATGTTTCTTTGCGTAGGAGCTGCCGCAGGCTGCGATCCTTTAAGGAGCGGTCTTCGCCACGACTGTTACCCACCACGACGTGTGCCGTTCGATCTGCACCGGCAGGGTTGGCAGCAGCGCTGTCAGCGCCATGTCGGTGTCGTCCAGCGGGAAGCTGCCGGTGATGCGCAGGTCGGCGATGTTCGCGGCAACGCCGAGATGGCCGGGGCGATAGCGGCCGAGTTCGTGGACCAGGTCTTCCAATCGCGCGTTGTCCACCACCAGCATGCCGCGGGTCCAGGCGTCGGCGCTGGAATTGAATGCCACCAGCGGGCCGAGGCCGTCTCGGTGCATCAGCACTTGCTGGCCCTCGTGGAGAATCTGTTCGTCGGGGCTGGATTGCGGCTGTGCCGCCACCGCCGAATTCAACACGCTCAACCGCGTACCATCGTCCTCGCGCTTGACCAGAAACCGTGTACCGAGTGCATGCAGGTTGCCGTCGCGGGTTTCGACGATGAACGGCCGGGTATCGTTGTGGCCGGTTTCGATGAGGATTTCGCCTTCCTGAAGAATGATCCGCCGCTGTTTCTCATCGAAACGTACGTCCAGCGCGCTATGAGTGTTGAGGTTGATCAGCGTGCCGTCGGCCAGGTGTAGCGTGAGTTGCTCACCGGTTGCGGTGCGATGGTCGGCCAGCCAGTAGTCGAGTGGCAGATATCGCTCACCGGCAAACAGCGCCAGCCCGATAAACAGCAGTACGCTGGCCACGCCGCTGCCCAGTTTGCGCACGCGCCGCCGAATGCCTTCACGCGATTGCAGCAAGGCTGCGCGGGCCGGCCCACTGGCGACGCTGAAACGCTGATCGAGCATGCTCAGTTGTCGCCAGGCGCGCGCGTGTTCTTCATCGGCGGCGTGCCACTTGGCGAATTCTTCGCACTCCACCGGGCTGTCGCTGCCAGAGTCGAGAGACAGTTGCCAGGCGATGGCCGCGTCGAGCACCCGGGCCGAGACCGGTTTTGAGCTGATCTGATTCATGCCGGTTCGCCGTACAGCGCCACGTAACACTGGCGAATACCTTGCGCCAGGTACTGCCGCACGCGTGGTACGGAGACGCCAAGGCGTTCGGCAATTTCGGCATGACCGAGACCGTCGAGGCGGTTATAGAGGAAGGCTGCGCGGGCTTTGCTCGAGAGTTTGCCGAGCAGGCGGTCGATGGCCTTGAGGTCTTCGAGGATCAGTTGCTGCTCTTCCACGGACGGTTGTTGCGCTTCGGGAATCAGCATCAGTTCGCTGAGGTAGGCCTGCTCCAGCGCTGCGCGGCGGAAATAGTCGAACAACAGGCCCTTGGCGATAACCACCAGAAACGCCCGCGGTTCACGCGGCGCTTTGAGTTCTTCGCGATTGAGCAAACGTACGAAGGTGTCCTGACTCAGGTCTTCGGCCCGGGACGGACAGGCCACGTTGCGCCGCAGCCAGGCCAACAGCCAACCGCGATGGTCGCGATACAACGCACCAACGAGCTCACTGTGAGGGCTTTGGACTGACGACACGCAGCATTACCGATTGGGAAGTGTTAACTAACGAGAATTGTTCGCGATTGTGGCAGAGGCAATGGATGGGCGCAATTGGTGTTGGTCGGGTGAATGTATCCCCCTGTGGCGCTTAGAAAGAAGGCGCCTGCTGCCGGCGTTTCCACTGGCTCAACCGCTGTTGCAGATTCAACGGGCTGTGAATCTGCTGCGCCCGTGCGCGGTTGAACAGGATCAACGCCAATTCAGCGGTGGCCATGGCATCGGCGCTGGCGTTGTGGCGCTCAAAGACCTGCAACTTGAACCAGTCGATCCAGTCGTCCAGCCCGGCTTCGCGGATGTTGGCTTGCGGGCAAAGCAGCGGCGCCATGTCGGCGACGTCGAGGAACGGATGCTGCAAGCGATAACCCAGGCTGTCCTTCAGGGCGCGACCGAGCATGTGCTGGTCGAACGGTGCATGAAACGCCAGCAACGGACTGTCACCGACAAACTCCATGAAATCCAGCAAAGCCTCCAGCGGATCGCAGCCAGCGGCAATCGCGCTCGGGCCCAGGCCGTGCAGCAACACGCTAGGTCCGAGTTTATGGTCGCGGCGCTGCAAGGTTCGCTCGAACTGCTGACTGAAATCGATCGCGCCGTCTTCGATCACCACGGCACCGATCGACAGCACCACGTCCTTGTTCAGGTTCAACCCAGTGGTCTCCAGATCGACCACCACCCAGCGTTGCTCGCGCAGACTGCATTCGCCCAGCGTCGGGGCACTGGGCAGTTGATTCAGGCGTTGTTGCTGCGCGGCCGTCAATGTCGGACCTGCAGGGCGCAGCCAGGAAAACAGCTTCATAGCTGATACCGCAAGGTCAGGCTGCTTTGCAGGCGTTGGGCCTGACGCAGGGACTCGCGCAGGATGCGCCGGTCCAGATGATTCAGGCTGTCCGGATCGACCCGATTGGAGTAGGGCAAGTTCTCGCGGGACTGTCGCTGATGTTGCTGCATGCGGGTTTGCTGGATGAAGTGGTAGGCCTCTTCATAGGCCGCACCGTCCAGTGGGTCGATGACTTTTTTGGCCACCAGCTGGCGAAAGCGCTCCAGAGTATTGTTGACCCCAATGCCATGGGCCAGCGCCAACACTCGGGCACCGTCGACAAAAGGTGTCAGCCCTTGGACTTTCAGGTCGAGGGTGGCTTTTTCACCGTTCTTTTTCGCCAGCACGAATTCGCGGAAACGCCCAACGGGCGGGCGTTGGCGCAGGGAATTTGCGGCCAGCATGCGCTGGAACAGCCGATTGTCCGCCACCTGATCAAGAATCGCGCGGCGCAATTGCTCACAACCTTGTTCATCGCCCCAGACCACCCGCAGGTCGAAGTAGATGCTCGACCCCAGCAAGTTTTCGGGCGTTGCTTCGCGGATAAACGCCGCAAAACGCCGCGCCCATTCGGCACGGGACAAACACAGGTCCGGGTTGCCGGCCATGATATTGCCCTTGCACAGGGTAAAGCCGCAGAGCGCCAGGCTCTGGTTGATCTGCTGGGCAATCGGCAACAGCTTGCTGCGAATCTCGGCCGCATGCGCCGCATCGCGTGCTTCGAAGAGAATGCCGTTGTCCTGATCGGTGTGCAGGGCCTGCTCGCGGCGGCCTTCGCTGCCGAAACA
The DNA here is from genome assembly GCF_058799675.1 of Pseudomonas sp. GW822-FHT06B12. Taxonomy (NCBI): domain Bacteria; kingdom Pseudomonadati; phylum Pseudomonadota; class Gammaproteobacteria; order Pseudomonadales; family Pseudomonadaceae; genus Pseudomonas; species Pseudomonas sp. GW822-FHT06B12. Next base: position 99,209 of record NZ_JBXALR010000013.1, on the reverse strand, counting down.
CAACCAGCTGAACGCTATGCCTGGGTCGCCTTTATCTGCCAGCGTCAGCTCAATGACCCGACACACGGTGTGATCGTTGAGCAAGGTGATGATGTGGGTAATTTGGGTCGAGGACGCGCCGTGGGCGAGCATGCGTTCGACCAGTTGGCCGATTTCACCGCGCATCGCCACCAGGTTTTCTACCCGTGGTGCGCTGCGAATGGTCCGTGCCAGGTGCACCAGATCGACGCGTTGCAGGGAAAACAGGTCGCGTTCCGAGACCACGCCGCATAACCGTTGGTCCTTCACGAGGCAGACGTGGGCGATGTGCCGCTCGGTCATGGCAATGGCCGCATCGAACGCGCTGTGGTCCGGCGTCAGGAAAAACGGCGCCTGAGTCATGTGCCGCTCGATGGACTGGTTGAAGTCGCTGGTGCCGTCGGCGACCACCTGACGCAAGTCGCGCAAGGTGAAAATCCCCAGCGGGGCCTTCCGTTCATCGACCACTACGATGCTGCCGACCTGTTGCTCGTGCATCAGGGTCACGGCTTCACGCAACGGGGTCGCAGGGCTACAGGTCACGGGATGGCGCATGGCCAATTCGCCGAGGCGGGTATTGAGCGAGTACTGGGTGCCGAGGGTTTCCACGGCTTTTTGCTGGACTTGCTGATTGACCTGATCCAGCAGGCTGCTGACGCCGCGTAGGGCAAAGTCGCGAAACGTGTTGGAAAGGGCGAACAGTTTGATAAAGGCCAGCTTGTTCAGCTGTAGGCAAAAGGTGTCTTCGGCGGCCAGGTGTTCAGTACGGGTCGCACGTTCACCCAGCAGTGCGGCGAGGGGGAAACACTCGCCGGTGGTGATTTCGAAGGTGGTTTCGGTGCCACCCTTGGCCGTGTGCGGACGTTCGCCGACCACCCGGCCTTGCTTGACGATGTAAAAGTGCTCAACCGGTCCGTCCGCGGGCTTGATGATACTGTCGCCCGGGCCGTAGAAGCGCAGTTGGCATTGTTCGACCAGATACGCCAGGTGCGCGTGTTCCATGTGATTGAACGGCGGGAAACGCTGAAGGAACTGCAGGGTGCCCTGGATGTTCTGCAACACCGCGGTTTTCCCTGCCTGGGTGAAGGCATCCGCTTTACTCATAACCATTACCGCAGTCTTTTTCGATTTGTTGTTGTCGGAGTCACTGCCATGGTCGGCCCCTGAGCGCAGGGTGCCCATTGGACGTAAGTCTAGGTACACGAAGCGAGATTTCGGAAATGCCCTACGCTATTAGTGCGCGAAACCGCTGGTTAGCCTACTTGGAAAACTATCCGGCGAAGCGCACATTTGAGCTCTGCTTAGCGATGTCCGACTATGGTGCTAGGGGATTGATCTGAACATGTAGAGAGATTTATGTCCGACCACGATATTTTGAGCGATGCCGAGCGTGAAGCGCTGAGTGCAGTCATGCACGAACCGGATTTGCCAGCACAACGTGTGCTGATCGTCGACGATGACAAGGACGCGCGGGAGCTGCTTTCGGAGATTCTTGCTCTGGACGGCATCCGCTGCATGACCGCAGCCAGTGGTGAAAGCGCACTCAAACTATTGGACTCGAACAAGTCGATCGGTTTGCTCATCACTGATCTACGGATGAACCGGCTCGACGGTCTGGGGCTGGTCAGCAAGGTTAGAGCGACGGAACGGGCGGCTTTGCCAGTCATCATCGTTTCCGGTGACGCCGACGCCCGTGACGTTATCGATGCCATGCATTTGAGTGTGGTGGATTTTTTGCTCAAGCCCATTGATAGCAAAGAGCTGCTGGCATTGGTCAAGCATCAGTTGGGGATGGATATGTGAGCCGCTGAAAAGATCCTGTTTCAAATAAAAAAGCCCCGATCTCTCGATCAGGGCTTTTTCATGTCGTTAACGCTTATTCACAGGCCATTGGCAGCCTTGAACTCGCGACGGCGACGGTGCAGGACCGGCTCGGTGTAGCCGTTTGGCTGTTTGGTGCCTTCGATCACCAGTTCGACCGCCGCCTGGAAGGCGATGTTGCTGTCGAAGTTCGGCGCCAGCGGGCGGTACAGCGGGTCGTTGGCATTCTGGCGGTCAACCACCGGCGCCATGCGCTTGAGGGTTTCCAGCACCTGGGCTTCGCTGACGATGCCATGGCGCAGCCAGTTGGCGATGTGCTGGCTGGAGATACGCAGCGTCGCACGGTCTTCCATCAGGCCGACGTCGTTGATGTCCGGCACTTTCGAACAGCCCACGCCCTGGTCGATCCAGCGCACCACATAACCGAGGATGCCCTGGGCGTTGTTGTCCAGTTCATTCTGGATCTGTTCTGCCGTCCAGTTGGGGTTGCTCGCCAACGGGATGGTCAGAATGTCGTCTACCGAAGCACGTGCGCGCTTGGCCAGTTCGGCCTGGCGGGCGAACACGTCAACCTTGTGGTAATGCAGCGCGTGCAACGCAGCGGCGGTCGGCGAAGGGACCCAGGCGGTGTTGGCGCCGGCCAGCGGGTGAGCGATTTTCTGCTCGAGCATGGCGGCCATCAGGTCGGGCATGGCCCACATGCCTTTGCCGATTTGCGCGCGACCCTGCAGGCCGGTGCTCAAACCGATGTCGACGTTCCAGTTTTCGTAGGCGCCGATCCACTTCTCAGCCTTCATGTCGGCCTTGCGCACCATCGCGCCAGCTTCCATGGAGGTGTGGATTTCATCGCCGGTGCGGTCGAGGAAGCCGGTGTTGATGAACACCACGCGCTCGCTGGCAGCCTTGATGCAGGCCTTGAGGTTGATCGTGGTGCGCCGCTCTTCGTCCATGATGCCGACTTTGAGGGTATTGCGTGGCAACTCCAGCACGTCTTCGATGCGCCCGAACAGCTCGTTGGTGAACGCTGCTTCTTCCGGACCGTGCATTTTCGGTTTAACGATGTAGACCGAACCGGTACGGCTGTTCTTGCGTGTGGTGTTGCCGTTGAGGCTGTGCAGCGCCGCGAGGTTGGTGACCAGGCCGTCGAGGATGCCTTCCGGCACTTCGTTGCCTTGACTGTCGAGGATCGCGTCGATGGTCATCAAGTGGCCAACGTTGCGCACGAACAAAAGCGAGCGGCCGTGCAGGCTCAGTTCGCTGCCGTCGAGGGCGGTGTAGGTGCGATCGGCGTTCATCGTGCGGGTAAAGGACTTGCCGCCCTTGACGACTTCTTCCGACAGATCGCCTTTCATCAGGCCGAGCCAGTTGCGGTAAATCACCACTTTGTCATCGGCATCGACGGCGGCAACGGAGTCTTCGCAGTCCATGATGGTGGTCAGCGCGGCTTCCATCAGGACGTCTTTGACGCCGGCGGCGTCGGTCTGGCCGACCGGTGTGCTGGCGTCGATCTGGATTTCGAAGTGCAGACCGTTGTTTTTCAGCAGGATCGCGGTCGGTGCCGCTGCGTCGCCGTGGAAACCGATCAGTTGGGCATCATTGCGCAGACCCGTGTTGCTGCCACCTTTAAGGCTGACAACCAGTTTGCGCTCAACAATCTTGTAGGCAGTGGAGTCGACGTGAGAGCCGGCAGCCAATGGCGCGGCCTCGTCGAGGAAGGCGCGAGCGAAGGCGATGACCTTGTCGCCGCGAACCTTGTTGTAGCCTTTGCCTTTTTCCGCGCCGTCGGCCTCGCTGATGGCATCAGTGCCATACAGCGCGTCGTACAACGAACCCCAGCGGGCGTTCGAGGCGTTGAGGGCGAAGCGGGCGTTCATCACCGGAACCACCAGTTGTGGACCGGCCATACGGGCGATTTCGTCGTCGACGTTTTGCGTCGTTGCCTGGAAATCGGCCGCTTCTGGCAGCAGATAACCGATGTCTTGCAGGAAGGCTTTATAGGCCACAGCGTCGTGCACTTGACCTGCACGGGACTGGTGCCAGGCATCAATACGCGCCTGGAGGTCGTCGCGTTTGGCGAGTAGGGCTTTGTTCTTCGGCGCCAGGTCGTGAATGACCTTGTCGGCACCGGCCCAGAACTTATCGGCGGTGAGGCCGGTACCGGGAATGGCTTCGTTGTTCACGAAGTCGAACAGGACTTTGGCGACCTGCAGGCCACCGACTTGAACGTGTTCAGTCATTGCTTGCCTCACTCTGCTCAGCTATTTCGCTTTTCAGCTCTTCAATTTGACAATGAAGCCTCTGGCCATTTAAACCACAAACCCCTCTACCAGTACATGCCATTGCTGGCGGCTGGGTGGTTCCAATCAACGGCGTAGCGCCTTGCTGACGGGGCTTTGAGGGTTGCGATGGCGCCTGGGCAGACATCGATCCAACGTTATGTAGTGCGCGCTGCGGCATACTACATGATGAATTGCGCTTGTGAAAATTAGACTAATTACGTCGTTCTGCGACCCCGTGACGCATTGCGGTCACGCCGGGGAACGGGATGTTCTCAAAAAACTATTGGATTGTTCCAGATAAATCTAAAAACTTGTACACATAATCTTCAATGCACTGCTATGGGGCTTTGGTTCCCACGCCACAAAAGCGGCACCGCGCTGAATCGAGTCCCTTGCCTATACTTGCCTTTCTATAACAAAAGTCATGACAAGAGGGCTGCGCCATGGACCATCTCGTACTCACCGTATTTGCCCCGGACAAGCCCGGCCAGGTCGAGCGCATTGCTCAATGTATCGCCGAGCATGGTGGTAACTGGCTAGAGAGCCGCATGTCACGGATGGCCGGGCAGTTTGCCGGGATCCTTCGGGTGGGCGTGCCGGCTGAGGCCTATGACGAACTGGTCGATGCTCTTCAGGCGCTGTCCTCCCAAGGCATTCGGGTGCTGATCGCCGAAAGCGGCATTGAGCAATCCTGCACCTGGAAGCCGATTGCCATGGAGTTGGTCGGTAACGACCGACCGGGGATCGTCCGTGACATCACGCGTTTACTGAGTGAGCAGGGGGTCAACCTTGAACGCTTGGTGACCGACGTGCGCCCGGCGCCGATGAGCAGCGAGCCGCTGTTCCACGCCGAAGCGATTCTTGCGGTGCCGCTGACCCTTTCCCTGGACGTGCTGCAGTCGCGGCTGGAGACTCTGGCCGATGATTTGATGGTGGAGTTGGTACTGCGCAGCGAGCCGTAAAGCGGGAGGAAAGGTTATCCAAGTAAAGCGTGCACCTGCCTGTGGATAACCTGTAGAGACACGTCGCCAGCCCACGTCGGCCGGGGCTTATCAGGGGTTGATCAAAAAACCAGCAGTTTCAAGGGCTTGTGCACAAACGGCGGGGATCACGCTGTGGATAACCTTGGGAAGGATGCTTGCAGGCCACGGCCGCCGTGGCCTGCAAGGGTTTGTGCGTTTTTTGATCAGCGGCGACGGCGCAAACTCATCCAGGCGTCGATGCTGTAAACCGCCAGACCTGCCCAGATAAACATGAAGGCCACCAGCGTGGTGGAAGAAAGGTGCTCGCCGAACAGCAGTACGGCTTGCAGCAGCACCAGCGTTGGCGCCAGGTATTGCAGGAAGCCGAGGGTGGTGTAGGGCAGATGCCGTGCAGCGGCGTTGAAACAGACCAACGGCACCAGCGTTATCGGACCGGCGGCGACCAGCCACCACGCTTCGGAGGTGCTCCAGAACGCGGCTTGGGCGCTGGTGGCTGTCGGGTTGAAGAGCAACCAGGCAAGGGCAATCGGCACCAGCATCCAGGTTTCCACCACCAGCCCGGGCAGCGCTTTGACCGGAGCCTGTTTGCGGATCAATCCGTAGAAACCGAAGGTCAGCGCCAGCACCAGCGACACCCACGGCAGGCTGCCGACTTGCCAGACCTGCTGCGCGACGCCAACGGTGGCCAGCCCGACGGCGAACCACTGCAGGCGTCGCAGCCGTTCACCGAGGATCAGCATGCCCAGCAGCACGTTCACCAGCGGGTTGATGTAGTAACCGAGGCTGGCTTCGAGCATGCGTCCGTTGTTCACCGACCAGACGTAGGTCAGCCAGTTGGCCGCGATCAGCGTGCCGCTCAGCGCGAGAACTGCCAGCCGCCGTGGGTTCTCGCGCAGTTCACGCCACCAGCCCGGGTGCTTCCAGACCATCAGCAGCAAGGCGCCGAACAGCGCCGACCAAAGTACCCGGTGGATGATGATTTCCACGGCAGGTACGTCGGCGATGGCTTTGAAGTAGAGCGGGAACAATCCCCAGATGATGTAGGCACTCAGGCCCAATATGTACCCGCGACGCGGGTTGGCGGCTTGCATGCAGAATCCTTGCTTAGGCAGCTAACAAAGCAGTGATTGTAAGGAGATTTGTCTTGATGTGCAGTGAACCTTTGTGGGAGCGAGCTTGCTCGCGATTGCATCACTGCGGTCATCCAGATACACCGCGGTGTTGGCATCGCGAGCAAGCTCGCTCCCACATTGGGTCTTCTTTTGGGCGTAGAAACGGGTGAGTCAGAAGAGCTTCAACGGTTCTTCGTTGAGCGCCGCCAGTTGCTCACGCAATGCCAGCACCTGGTTGCCCCAATAACGTTCGGTGCCAAACCACGGAAAGCTGTGGGGGAACGCCGGGTCATCCCAGCGACGGGCCAGCCATGCGCTGTAGTGCATCAGGCGCAAGGCCCGCAGCGGTTCGATCAGCGCCAGCTCGCGTGGGTTGAAGTCGTGGAACTCGCTGTAGCCGTCCATCAGTTCTGACAATTGACCGAGACATTCCTGACGATCGCCGGCGAGCATCATCCACAGGTCCTGCACCGCAGGTCCCATGCGACAGTCGTCGAGGTCGACGATATGGAACATTTCGTCACGGCACATCATGTTGCCGGGATGGCAATCGCCGTGCATGCGGATGTTCTGGTGCGGCGTGTCTTTGTAGACCTCTTCCACGCGCTTGAGCAGGTCGCGGGCGACCGACTCGTAGGCTGGCAGCAAACTGCGCGGTATGAAGTTGCCTTCGAGCAGCGTGGTCAGTGAGTCATGGCCGAAGTTTTTTACGCCCAGCGCTTCGCGGTGATCGAAGGGGCGGGTGGCGCCCACCGCGTGCAAGCGGCCAAGCAATTGGCCCAAACGGTAGAGCTGATCGAGATTGCCCGGCTCCGGCGCACGGCCGCCACGGCGCGGGAACAGGGTGAAGCGGAAACCGGCGTGTTCGTGCAGGCTCTCACCGTTGTGAATCATCGGCGCAACCACCGGCACCTCGCACTCGGCGAGTTCGAAGGTGAAACGGTGCTCTTCGAGGATGGCGGCGTTGGTCCAGCGTTGCGGACGGTAGAACTTGGCAATCAGCGGCTCGCCGTCTTCAATGCCAACCTGATAGACACGGTTTTCATAGCTGTTGAGCGCAAGGACACGGGCGTCGCTGAGAAAGCCAATGCTTTCTACGGCATCGAGCACCAGATCGGGGGTAAGTGTTTCAAACGGGTGAGACATGCTGACTCCTGCGCGCAGCAGGCTGCCGCGTCCGGCCAAGCATGGTAGCGCAGAAGGGGCGTCTTTAGTGGTTGGGCTTGAGATGAGTGTTGTTTTTACTGACGCCATCGCGAGCAAGCTCGCTCCCACAGGGTCATGTGTTCACAGATCCAATGTGGGAGCGAGCTTGCTCGCGATGAGGGCCTATCAGGCGCCGACGATCCCGCCGTCTTCTCGGGTAATCGCCATCACCGATGAGCGCGGCTTACCGTTCGGCAAATGCTCAGGGAAGGTCGACCCACCGTTTTCCCCCGGATGCTGAATCCCGACAAACAAGGTTTTCTGATCCGGTGAAAAGCTGATGCCGGTCACTTCGCAGCCTATTGGGCCGACCATGAAGCGGCGGATTTCACCGGTCGCAGGATCAGCGCAGAGCATCTGGTTGTTACCCATGCCGGCGAAATCCCCGGCGTTGCTGTAGTCCCCGTCGCTGAGAATCCACAGACGACCGGCCTTGTCGAAACCCAAACCATCCGGGCTGTTGAACATGTTGTGTGGCGTGATGTTCGACGAGCCGGCTTTCGCTGTCCCGGCGTGCACGCCCGGATTGCCCGCCACCACGAACAGATCCCAGGCGAACGTTAGCGACGCGTGGTCGTCGCGATCAGTGCGCCAGCGCAGAATTTGCCCATAGACGTTTTTCTCCCGAGGGTTAGGCCCACCCACCGGTTGCCCGTCTTCGCCGCGCTTGGCGTTGTTGGTCAGGGTGCAATAGACCTGGCCGTCTTGCGGGCTGACGACGATCCACTCCGGGCGGTCCATGCGCGTGGCGCCGACGACGCTGGCGGCCAGACGTGCGTGAATCAGCACCTCGGCCTGATCGGCAAAACCGCTGCTGGCGTCGATACCGTTCTTGCCGTGAGTCAGTTCAATCCACTGACCCTGACCTTTTGGATGGTCGGGGTTGCTATCACCCGCATCAAAACGTGCGACGTACAGCGTGCCGTGGTCCAGCAGGTCGTGGTTGGCCTTGGGGTTGGTGTGATTGATCTTGTCGCGGCTGACGAATTTGTAGATGAACTCGCCGCGCTCATCGTCGCCCATGTACACCACCGCGCGACCGTCATGGGTCTCGGCCAGAGCCGCGTTCTCGTGTTTGAAACGACCGAGGGCGGTGCGTTTGACCGGAGTCGATTGCGGGTCGAACGGGTCGATTTCCACCACCCAACCGTGTCGGTTGAGTTCGTTGGGGTTTTTCGCCAGGTCAAAACGCGGGTCGTGTTGGTGCCAGTTGATCTCTTTGCTGGCGACCGATGCGCCATAGCGCTTTTGTGCGGCGTCAAATTTATGTTCGGGATTGCTGCTGCCGAAGCAGTCAGTGAAGTTCTCTTCGCAGGTCAGATAAGTGCCCCACGGCGTCTTGCCATTGGCGCAGTTCTGGAAGGTTCCGAGCACTTTCTTACCGGCCTTGTCGTCGCCGGTTTTCATCAGGTCATGGCCTGCGGCCGGGCCGCTCAAATGCAGCGGCGAGTTGCCGTGGATTCGGCGGTTGTAGCGCGAGCCTTGAACGAACTGCCATTGGCCGTTTTTACGCTGCACTTCGATCACCGAAACGCCTTCGCAGGCCAGCGCTTTGCGCACTTCTTCGGCCGACTGCGGCATGTTGCCGTGGGCGTAGAGGTAGCGATAGTTGGTGTATTCATTGTTGATCGCCATCAGCGCGCGATTGTCGTCGCCGGGGAAGGCGAACAGGCTCATGCCGTCGTTGTTGTCGCCGAATTGGGCTTCCTGGGCCTGGGCGTTGCCATTGCCAGTCGGGTCGAAGGCCGGGCCGTCCTTGTGCAGCGGCTGGCCCCAACTGATCAACACCGAGGACTTGTAACCCGGCGGCAGGGTGATGGTGTCGCTGGTGGCGGCTGCAATGCTGTCGAAGCCCAGCAGTTTGCTCGAACCTGCGCTGACACTGGCAGCCAGCACGCTGCGGCTCAGCAGGTTGCCGCCGAGAAACATCGCGGCACCGCAGAGGGCGCCGGCGCTGATAAAACCACGACGACTGAGGCCGACGATTTTTTCGAGGTCGGTGGCTTGGTTTTCTTCTAATAGGCTCACATCAGGCTCCCTGCTGGTTTTTGCAGTCACCTTAAGGAGCGTCTATGACACAAATGTTGCAGTTGCGCGGTTGGGGAACGCCGCCAATCCGTAGCCGCAGCCTTGAGTCAGAGCGGTGTGCCGAGCAAAACATTGGAGGGTGAGAACTGCACCTGGACGGCCTTATTGGCGCTCAAACCCAGGGTTTTGAGGTGCAGCGGCTCGGCCAGGGCGCATAACGTCTGACCGTTGGGCAGGGCGATTCGGACTTCACTGGGGCCATCTTCGGCGTCGAGAATCTCCTCGATGGTGCCCTTCAGACAATTGTGTCCAGGTGTTGCGAGTTGACCGGCACCGAGCAAATCGAGCCAGCCGGCCTTGATCAGTGCCACCACTTCAGTGCCTGTTACAAGTTCCAGTCGCAGGGTGCTGTCGTGGGTGATTTGCGCCTGAATGATCAGCCCCTCAGCCAGTTCCAGGCTGATCAGATCGTTGCGCCCTTGAGTGTCGATGGTCGCAACCGTGCCGTGCAGCTGATTGCGCGCACTGGTCCTGAGCATCAAGCGCCCGAGCAAATCGAGGTCACTGGCGTCTTCGGCGGCTTCCAGCACCTGTGCCTGCAAGGCTTGCAGGCGCTGATAAAGTCGCAGCACCCGCTCACCTTCACTGGACAGCTTTGCGCCACCGCCGCCCTTGCCGCCGACGCTGCGCTCCACCAGTGGTTTTTGCGCCAGATTGTTCAGCTCGTCAATCGCGTCCCACGCCGCTTTGTAACTGAGCCCGGCGCTTTTCGCGGCGCGGGTGATCGAGCCTTGTTCGGCGATGTGTTGCAGCAAGGCAATGCGCTGCGGACGACGGACGATGTGCTGGGACAACAATGTGGGCAAGGACATGGTAAGGGGCTGCAAACGGGTAGTGATGGATTTGGACGTTGGCGGCTTGGGGCGCGAGAGTCAAGTCAGCTCCCCGGGTTTTGGTGTGCGCGCCAGACAATAAACGTCGACCCGCGCCGCGCCAGCCCGGATCAGCAAGCGAGCCAGGCTTTGCGCGGTGGCACCAGTGGTCAGCACGTCGTCGACCAGCGCCAGGTGGCGACCCTTGATCTGCGCCTCCGGCATCAGCGCGAAAGCGCTGAGCAGGTTCTGTTTGCGCGCCTTGGCGTCCAGATCCTGTTGCGCGGTGGTGTCCTGGGTGCGTAGCAACAGATTCTCATCGCAACGGATCTGCAGGCTGTCGCTGAGCCAGCGGGCGAGCATCGCGGCCTGGTTATAGCCACGCTCGCGCAGCCGTTTACGGGCCAAGGGCACCGGCACCAATGCGTCGGGGCGCTTGAGGCCTTCATCGAAGCGATGTTGCAGGGATTGAGCAAGAAGTTCGGCAAGCAGGCGGCCATATGGCCACTTCGCCGTGTGCTTGAAACGGGTGATCAAACTGTCGACCGGAAAACTGTAGGTCCAGGGCGCGATGACCTGCTCGAAGGCCGGTGGCTCCTGCAAGCACTGGCCGCAGGTGACACCGGCCACGGGCAGGGGCAGGGCGCAGACCTGGCAATGATCGCCAAGCCAGGGCAACTCGGTTTCACAAGAAGTGCAAATCGGCTGTGGGGTGTCAGACAGTTCATCGCAGAGCAAACAGCTTTGTTCGTTTTTTAACCAGATGTAAACCGGCCCTTTGTATCGTGGTTGACAGCGCATGACTCTTCCTTAAATATGCCGAACATCCGTGTCGCGTCTGTGGATATTCCGTTCCGCAGCCGCTTGCCAAGCATAAACAAGGAAACGCCCATGAGCGCCAGCACCACTGCAACCCTGCGTCATGACTGGTCTTTGGCTGAAGTCAAAGCACTCTTCGTTCAGCCATTCAACGACCTGTTGTTCCAGGCGCAGACGGTGCACCGCGCGCACTTCGACGCTAATCGCGTCCAGGTGTCGACGCTGCTGTCGATCAAAACCGGCGCTTGCCCGGAAGATTGCAAATATTGTCCGCAGTCCGGTCACTACAACACCGGCCTGGAAAAAGAAAAGCTGATGGAAGTGCAGAAGGTCCTCGAAGAGGCTGCTCGCGCCAAGGCCATCGGTTCGACCCGTTTCTGCATGGGCGCTGCCTGGAAGCATCCGTCGGCCAAAGACATGCCGTACGTGCTGGAGATGGTCAAAGGCGTGAAGGCCATGGGCCTGGAAACCTGCATGACTCTCGGCCGTCTCGATCAGGACCAGACCGTTGCGTTGGCAGACGCTGGCCTCGACTACTACAACCACAACCTTGATACCTCGCCTGAGTTCTACGGCAGCATCATCACCACCCGTACTTACAGCGAGCGCCTGCAAACCCTGGCCTATGTGCGTGAGTCGGGGATGAAGATCTGCTCGGGCGGTATTCTGGGCATGGGCGAGTCCCTCGACGACCGCGCCAACCTGCTGATTCAGCTGGCCAACCTGCCGGAGCACCCGGAGTCGGTGCCGATCAACATGCTGGTGAAAGTCGCCGGTACGCCGCTGGAAAATGCCGACGACATCGACCCGTTCGACTTCATCCGCATGCTCGCTGTCGCCCGTATCCTGATGCCGCAATCCCACGTGCGCTTGTCCGCTGGCCGCGAAGCGATGAACGAGCAGATGCAGGCCCTGGCGTTCTTCGCCGGTGCCAACTCGATTTTCTATGGCGACAAGCTGCTGACCACCGCCAACCCGCAGGCTGACAAGGACATGCAACTGTTCGGGCGCCTGGGCATCCTGCCGGAAGCGCGCGAAGAGCACGCTGATGAAGTGCATCAGGCAGCGATCGAGCAAGCACTGGTCGAACAGAAAAGCAGCGAGCAGTTCTACAACGCCGCTGTTTGACGTCTCCACCGATCCTGTTGAAGGAATACAAGACAATGTGGGAGCGAGCTTGCTCGCGATGAGGCCGGGAAATTCAACATCTATGTTGACTGTCAGACCGCCATCGCGAGCAAGCTCGCTCCCACATAAATTGTACCCACCTTGAGTTTGTGAGTTGACCTTCGAGGCCTGCATGTCTTTCGATCTCGCCGCACGCCTTGCTGCCCGTCGTGCCGAAAACCTCTATCGTCAGCGTCCATTGCTTGAGACCCCACAAGGTCCGCAAGTGGTGGTCGATGGCCAGCCATTGTTGGCGTTCTGCAACAACGACTACCTGGGCCTGGCCAATCACCCACAAGTGATTGAAGCCTGGCGTGCCGGTGCCGCCCGTTGGGGCGTTGGTGGCGGTGCTTCGCATTTGGTCATCGGTCATAGCCGCCCGCATCACGCGCTCGAAGAAGCCTTGGCCGACCTCACGGGTCGCCCGCGCGCGCTGCTGTTTACCACCGGTTACATGGCTAATCTGGGCGCGGTCACCGCGTTGGTCGGGCAGGGCGATACCGTGCTCGAAGACCGGCTCAATCACGCATCGTTACTGGATGCCGGGTTGTTGTCGGGGGCGCGCTTCAATCGCTATTTGCACAACGACGCGGTCAGCCTGGCCAAACGTCTGGAAAAGGCCACCGGCAATACGCTGGTGGTGACCGACGGGGTGTTCAGCATGGACGGCGACATCGCCGACCTGCCAGCGCTGGCTCGCGAGGCCAAGGCCAAAGGCGCGTGGCTGATGGTCGATGACGCCCACGGCTTTGGTCCCTTGGGCGCCAATGGCGGTGGGATCGTCGAGCACTTCGGTTTGGGTCTGGAGGATGTGCCGGTATTGGTCGGCACATTGGGTAAAGCGTTTGGCACTGCGGGCGCGTTTGTGGCAGGCAGTGATGACCTGATCGAAAGCCTGATCCAGTTCGCCCGACCTTACATTTACACCACCAGTCAGCCACCGGCCCTGGCCTGCGCAACCCTGAAAAGTCTTGAGTTGCTGCGCAGCGAACATTGGCGACGCGAGCACTTGAACGTGCTGATCCGCCAATTCCGAAAAGGCGCCGAGCAGATCGGTCTGGAGTTGATGGACAGCGCCACACCGATCCAGCCGATCATGATCGGTGACGCCGGCCGCGCAGTGCTTTTTTCGCAGATGCTGCGTCAGCGGGGACTGATGGTGACCGCGATCCGCCCCCCCACCGTGCCAGCCGGCAGTGCACGTTTGCGCGTGACCTTGACAGCGGCGCACAGTGAAGCGCAGGTGCAGCTATTGTTAGAAGGTCTGGCCGATTGTCTTCAGCAACTGGGAGCGGAGCCGAACCATGCGTGATCGTCTGATTCTGTTGCCCGGTTGGGGACTCGGCATTTCGCCGCTGGAGCCTTTGGCAGCGGCTTTGCAGGGACTGGACGAACACCTGCGAGTCGAAATCGAGCCGCTGCCCGAGCTGGAGTCGGGCGACCTCGATGAATGGCTCGACGAGCTGGACTCGACCCTGCCAAAAGATGCCTGGCTCGGCGGTTGGTCGCTCGGCGGGATGCTCGCTTCAGAGCTGGCGGCTCGACGTGGCGACCGCTGCTGCGGTTTGCTGACGCTGGCGAGCAACCCTTCTTTTGTGGCGCATGCCGAGTGGTCGAGCGCTATGCCGGGCGAGACTTTCGATGCGTTTCTGGACGGGTGCCGTACTGACCCGCGCATGACCCTCAAGCGCTTTAGCCTGCTCTGCGCCCAAGGTGCCGAAGACCCGCGCGGGCTGTCGCGTCTGCTGCTCGCGGGGGCGCCGAATACCCCGGTGCCGGTGTTGATGAGCGGGTTGGAAGTGCTCGCGCAACTGGACAATCGGCAAGCGTTGCAGGCCTTTCGTGGCCCGCAGTTGCACCTGTTCGCCGGGCTCGACGGGCTGGTCCCGGCCGAAGCCGCCAGTGAGCTTCTGGCGTTACTCCCTGATGTCGAAATTGGTCTGATTGAACAGGCCAGTCACGCGTTTCTTCTGGAAGACCCCCACGGTGTGGCGGGGGCCATCCAGGCCTTTTTGCATGAGTCCGGTGATGACTGATTTGTCCCTTCCCAACCTGCCCGGCGGCTTGCCCGACAAGCGTCAGGTTGCGGCATCCTTCTCCCGCGCAGCAGCCAGCTATGACAGCGTTGCCGAATTGCAGCGCGATGTCGGCAGTGAACTGCTGGGGCGATTGCCGGCTGATCGATCGCCCGTTCGCTGGCTGGATCTGGGCTGTGGCACGGGGTATTTCAGTCGTGCGCTGGCTGAGCGATTCAACGCCAGCGAAGGGCTGGCGCTGGATATCGCTGAAGGCATGCTCAATCACGCGCGGCCCTTGGGCGGCGCGACACATTTCATTGCTGGCGATGCCGAGCGCTTGCCGTTGCGGGACGCGAGCTGCGATCTGGTGTTTTCCAGTCTGGCGGTGCAGTGGTGTGCCGATTTCAGGGCGGTGCTGAGCGAGGCCAATCGGGTTCTTAAACCTGGCGGTGTGTTGGCGTTTGCCAGTCTCTGCGTGGGTACGCTGTATGAATTGCGCGACAGTTGGCGTCAGGTCGATGGCCTGGTACACGTCAACCGCTTCCGCGAGTTCAGCACGTATCAACAGCTGTGTGCGGCCAGTGGCTTGAACGTGATCAGTCTGCAAAGTTGCCCGCACGTGCTGCATTATCCGGATGTGCGTAGTCTGACTCACGAACTCAAGGCCTTGGGCGCGCATAATCTCAATCCTGGTCGGCCGGGCGGGCTGACAGGCCGGGCGCGGATCATGGGTTTGATCGACGCCTATGAGCAGTTTCGTCAGGCGCAAGGACTACCCGCGACTTATCAGGTGGTTTACGCCGTGTTGGAGAAGCCACAATGAGCGCAGCCTATTTCATCACTGGCACCGATACCGACGTCGGCAAGACCACCATTGCCGCCGGCCTGTTGCACGCAGCGCGGTTGGCGGGGTTGAGCACGGCGGCCGGGAAACCTGTGGCGTCCGGCTGCGAGGTGACGCCCAAAGGTTTGCGCAATGCCGATGCGTTGGCGCTGCTGGCGCAATGCTCGTTGCCGCTGACCTATGCCGAGGTCAATCCGGTGGCCTTCGAACCCGCCATCGCTCCGCATCTGGCTGCACGTGAGGCGGGTTTCGCGCTGACGGTCCAGTCGTTGCTGGCGCCGATGCGGCACATAGTGGACAAACAGGCCGATTTCACGCTGATCGAAGGTGCGGGTGGTTGGCGGGTGCCACTGGCTGACCAGGACAATCTTTCGGATCTGGCGATGGCGCTGGATTTGCCGGTGATCCTGGTGGTGGGCGTGCGTCTGGGTTGTATTAATCATGCGTTGCTGACGGCCGAGGCGATTGCCCGGGATGGTTTGCAACTGGCGGGTTGGGTGGCCAACATCATTGACCCCAAGACTTCGCGGCTGGAAGAAAACCTGGCCACGCTGGCTGAACGCCTGCCGGCACCGTGTCTGGGGCGAGTGCCGAAACTCAAGCTGGTCACGGCAGAAGCAGTGGCGGAGTATCTTCAGCTGGATTTGCTCGACTAGATTTTGCCTATGACAAGGCATTGTGCCATTAGTGTTTTTGTCGGGCCTTTTGTCAGTGTCTCTGGTTCAATGAGCGCTGTTTATCCTTTGCAGGGTGGAGTTGTCCCATGGAAATCTCGGGAAGCAGCGCTTTTTATGCCGGTCTGAGCACTATTCAGTCTGGGCAGAACCGTGTCGATCAGGCCGCCAGCCAGATCGCCAACACCACTGTCGAACGCTCCGCCACCAGCCAGTCCTCGGAAGCTCAAGTCGACCGGTTGCGCTCGGTCGATCGCAGCCAGCAGTCAGACCTGGCCAGCAATATGGTCGATATGTCCCAGGGCAAGATCCAGGCAGAGCTGGGCGTCAAAATCGCCAAGGCTTCTGACGAAATGCTCGGTACGCTGATCGATACTTTCGCTTGATCCCTCGCTGAACCTTTTGCCAGAACGCCGCCCTGGGCGCGGGGGTTCTGTCGGGCATGTCCTTCTCGTTCAACTAATCTTTCCTACACGGTTTGTTGCCTTACGCACCGGCTGCGGGCCATTGCGTGCGCGCTATTTACGTGGGTGATGACGAACGGCAAAGGATCGACGCTTGACAAGATTTCGGCGTAAACGTATGTTTCAAACAACTGTTTGACCGTCACAACAAATCATTGCGGTCGTTCATTCCCGGTTACATCAGCAGAGGTTTATCGCTATGCCTGACTACAAGGCCCCCTTGCGTGATATTCGCTTCGTTCGTGACGAACTGCTCGGCTACGAAGCGCACTATCAGAGCCTTCCGGCTTGCCAGGACGCTACCCCGGACATGGTTGACGCCATTCTCGAGGAAGGCGCCAAGTTTTGTGAGCAGGTGCTGGCTCCGCTGAACCGCGTGGGTGACACCGAAGGCTGTACCTGGAGCGAGTCCGGCGTTAAGACTCCGACTGGCTTCAAAGAAGCCTACAAACAATTCGTCGAAGGCGGCTGGCCAAGCCTGGCCCACGACGTAGAGCACGGTGGCCAAGGGCTGCCTGAGTCTCTGGGTCTGGCTGTCAGCGAAATGGTCGGCGAAGCCAACTGGTCGTGGGGCATGTACCCAGGCTTGTCCCATGGCGCGATGAACACCATTTCCGAGCACGGTACGCCTGAGCAGCAAGAGGCTTACCTGACCAAACTGGTTTCCGGCGAATGGACCGGCACCATGTGCCTGACCGAACCGCACTGCGGTACCGACCTTGGCATGCTGCGCACCAAGGCCGAGCCTCAGGCTGATGGTTCCTACAAAGTTTCCGGCACCAAGATCTTCATCTCGGCCGGTGAACACGACATGGCCGACAACATCGTCCACATCGTTCTGGCCCGTCTGCCGGATGCGCCTGCTGGCACCAAAGGCATTTCGCTGTTCATCGTTCCAAAGTTCCTGCCGAACGCTGACGGCAGCATCGGTGCGCGCAACGCTGTGACCTGTGGTTCCCTGGAACACAAAATGGGCATCCACGGTAACGCCACCTGCGTGATGAACTTCGACGCGGCCACCGGTTTCCTGATCGGCCCGGCGAACAAAGGCCTGAACTGCATGTTCACCTTTATGAACACCGCGCGTCTGGGGACTGCTCTGCAAGGTCTGGCTCACGCCGAGATCGGCTTCCAGGGCGGTCTGAAATACGCTCGCGATCGTCTGCAAATGCGTTCCCTGACTGGCCCGAAAGCGCCGGACAAAGCCGCTGACCCGATCATCGTTCACCCTGACGTACGTCGTATGCTGTTGACCATGAAGGCATTCGCCGAAGGCAACCGTGCGATGGTTTACTTCACTGCCAAGCAGGTCGACATCGTCAAGTACGGCGTGGATGAAGAAGAGAAGAAGAAAGCCGACGCACTGCTGGCCTTCATGACTCCGATTGCCAAAGCCTTCATGACTGAAGTCGGCTTCGAATCCGCTAACCACGGCGTGCAGATCTACGGTGGCCACGGCTTCATCGCCGAGTGGGGCATGGAGCAGAACGTTCGCGACAGCCGCATTTCCATGCTGTACGAAGGCACCACCGGTATCCAGGCTCTCGACTTGCTGGGCCGTAAAGTGCTGATGACTCAAGGCGAGGCTCTGAAAGGCTTCACCAAGATCGTCCACAAGTTCTGCCAGAGCAACGAAGGCAACGAAGCGGTCAAAGAGTTCGTCGAGCCGTTGGCTGCACTGAACAAGGAATGGGGCGAGCTGACCATGAAGGTCGGTATGGCCGCGATGAAAGATCGCGAAGAAGTCGGCGCTGCGTCGGTGGACTACCTGATGTACTCCGGTTACGCCTGCCTTGCCTACTTCTGGGCTGACATGGCGCGCCTGGCTGCCGAGAAACTGGCTGCCGGCACCACCGAAGAGGCGTTCTACACCGCCAAGTTGCAGACTGCACGCTTCTACTTCCAGCGCATCCTGCCGCGTACCCGCACGCACGTTGTAACCATGCTGTCGGGCGCTAACAACCTGATGGACATGAAAGAAGAAGACTTCGCACTGGGCTACTAAGTCCCACGCAGCTCTTCAAAAAGCCGCTGCTTCTTCGGGAGCAGCGGCTTTTTTGTGCCCGGCGCAAATGGCTGCAAATAATCCCGACTAAAACGCTAAGTAGAACGCTTTTGCTGCCGTTAAAGAGTGTGCGGTGTGATGCACGTCACATTGCATGTGCTTAACTGCCAAGAATGCAGGCACAATGACATCAATTGTTTTGCCGGGCCGGAGCTCTACCCTTGCCGCGTTCTTCCGCTGTACGTCTCAGTCACTTTTTGCCCTCATTACTGTTGTTGCTTGCGGGGCTTGCGGCTGCCTACGTCAAGGATCTCAACGTCTTCTTCACCTCACTGTTCAACGTGCTGCCGACTTTGGTGCTGTTGCTCGGTGGTTCGTACTGCGCGGTTTACCGACGTCAACGTGAACTGTTTCTGATGGTCACGGTGTACATCGCCTACTACCTGCTCGACACCCAAACCGATTACTACCGTGATTACGGCAAGGTGCGTGACGACGCGGCGGTGGTTTTCCATCTCTGTTGTTTGTTGTTGCCCTTGCTGTTCGGGCTGTTTGCTGCCTGGCAGGAGCGCACCCACCTGTTTCAGGACATGGTCGCGCGCTTCGCCGTATTGCTGGCGTTTGGCAGCGTTGCACTGGGACTTGAGCAAAGTTACCCGCAGGCGTTGTTGATGTGGCTGTCGGAAATACGCTGGCCGGCGCTGCATGGTGCCTGGATGAGCTTGATCCAGTTGTCCTATCCGGTGTTCTTCGCGTCCTTTCTGCTGTTGGCGTATCAATACTGGCGCAACCCACGCCCGCTGCATGCGGCGCAACTGGTGGGCCTGCTCGGGTTGTTCTGGATGTTGCCCAAGACCTTCATCCTGCCGTTTACCCTGAACATAATGTGCAGTCAGGTGATGTTGATGATTGCCGCGGCGGTCGCCCACGAAGCCTATCAAATGGCTTTTCGTGATGAGCTGACCGGTCTGCCGGGTCGTCGCGCCTTGAACGAGCGCATGCAGCGTCTGGGCCGCAACTATGTGTTGGCGATGAGTGACGTCGACCACTTCAAGAAATTCAATGACACCCATGGTCACGACGTTGGCGACCAGGTGCTGCGTCTGGTCGCCAGCAAGCTGTCGAAGATCGGCGGTGGTGGCCGGGCCTATCGTTACGGGGGCGAGGAGTTCGCCTTGGTATTCGCCGCGAAAACCCTCGAAGAGTGCATGCCGCACCTGGAAGTCATCCGCGAGTCGATTGCCACGTACAGCATTCAGTTGCGCAACCAGGACAACCGTCCGCAAGACGACCAACAAGGTCGGCAGCGCCGTGCGGGTTCCGGCGCCTCAAGTGTTTCGGTCACGGTGAGTATCGGCGTCGCCGAGCGACTGGAACAGCGAACTCCGGAAGATGTTCTGAAATCCGCTGACCAGGCGCTCTACAGCGCCAAGGGCGCGGGACGCAACTGCGTGATGGCATTCGGTCAAAACCGCCGTGGCGCGGTGCGTATGGACGGCGCTGCGGGTTGAGTGATGATGGCGCATTCAGCGTCTGGACTGTGATTGTTCGGGGCGATTCGCGGCAGTAGGTTTGAATGATCTGCTGACGGAGAAACGACCATGCCCGAGTACAAAGCTCCCCTGCGCGACATGCGCTTTCTGATCGACCATGTTTTTGACTTTCACGCCAGTTACGCGGCCCTCGGTGCTACCGACGCCAGCCCGGACATGGTCAATGCGATCCTTGAAGAAGGGGCGAAATTCTGTGAGAACGTTCTTGCGCCGCTGAATCGCAGCGGCGACGAAGAAGGCTGTCATTTCGACAACGGTGTGGTCACCACGCCTACGGGATTCAAGCAAGCATTCGCACAATACGTTGAGGGCGGCTGGCATGGTCTGGCGGCGGACCCGACTTATGGCGGTCAGGGTTTACCCAGTTCACTAGGGCTGGTGATCAGTGAAATGGTCGGCTCCAGCAACACTTCCTGGGGCATGTACCCAGGCCTGACCCACGGCGCGATGTCGGCGATCCATGCCCACGGCACCGAAGAGCAAAAACAGACCTACCTGAGCAAACTCACGGCCGGGCAGTGGACCGGCACCATGTGCCTGACCGAAGCGCATTGCGGCACGGACCTGGGGATCATCAAGACCCGCGCAGTGCCGCAAGCCGACGGCAGTTATGCGGTGACGGGCAGCAAGATTTTCATCTCCGCCGGTGAACACGACATGAGCGACAACATCATTCACCTGGTGTTGGCCAAACTGCCGGACGCGCCTGCCGGGACCAAGGGTATCTCGCTGTTCATCGTGCCCAAGTTCCTGCCTGATGCCCAAGGCGAAGCCGGTGAGCGCAACGGGGTTTCCTGCGGTTCGATCGAACACAAGATGGGCATCAAGGCGTCTGCCACTTGCGTGCTGAACTTCGATGGTGCCAAGGGCTTCCTGATTGGCGAGGCGAACAAGGGCCTGAACTGTATGTTCACTATGATGAACCACGCCCGGCTCGGCACCGGGATGCAGGGTTTGTGTCTGGGTGAAGCGAGCTTCCAGGGCGCGATCAAGTACGCCAACGATCGCTTGCAAATGCGCTCGCTGACCGGACCCAAAGCGCCGGAAAAGGCCGCCGATCCGATCATCGTCCACCCCGACGTACGGCGCATGCTGCTGACCATGAAAGCCTTCAACGAAGGTAACCGCGCGCTGACCTATTTCACCGCGCAATTGCTCGATGTCGCACACCTGAGTAGCGACGAAACCCAGCGCCAGGATGCCGAGAACCTGTTGGCGTTCCTGACGCCGATCTGCAAAGCCTTCATGACCGAAACCGGCCTGGAAGTGACCAACCATGGCATGCAGGTGTTCGGCGGCCATGGATTCATCCGCGAGTGGGGTATGGAGCAGTTGGTGCGTGACTGCCGTATTGCGCCCATTTATGAAGGCACCAACGGCATTCAGGCATTGGACTTGCTCGGGCGCAAGGTGCTTGGCAGCCAAGGCAAACTGCTGCGCGGGTTCACCAAAATTGTGCACAAGTTTTGCGAAGCCAATGCCGCACATCCGCAGCTAAAAGCGTATGTGGCGCAGCTCAACGGGTTGAACCAGCAGTGGGGCGAGTTGACCACCAAGGTCGGTATGGCGGCGATGAAAAATCCGGACGAGGTCGGCGCTGCGGCACTGGATTACTTGATGTACAGCGGCTACATCATTTTGGCTTACCTGTGGCTGCGCATGGCGCTGGTGGCTCAGGCACAGCTGGCGGCGGGCAGCGGTGACGCCGATTATTGCCGGGGCAAACTGGCCACTTGCGAGTTCTACTTCAAGCGCCTGTTGCCGCGTACGACCACGCATCAGGCGGCGGTGGAGGCGGGCAGTGATTGTCTGATGAAACTGCCTGCGGAGTTGTTTGCGCTCTGACATAAGGCGCTGCCTCTGAAAGATCGCAGCCTGCGGCAGCTCCTACAATTCAGGTGAACCTGTAGGAGTTGCCGCAGGCTGCGATCTTTTTGTTGGTGACTAAAAATTACAAATAGGTCACTAGCTGACCCTATGTGTCGTAAAAGTTGTTCGGGTACACTCGAGGCCTTGTTGAAACCCGATCCTACGAATCACTTTTCAAGTTCTCACGAGGTTTGCCATGGCTGACTACAAAGCGCCCCTGCGCGATATGCGCTTCGTCCTCAATGAAGTTTTCGAGGTTGCCAAACTGTGGGCGGAACTGCCCGCTCTGGCCGACACCGTCGATGCCGAGACCGTCGAGGCAATCCTTGAGGAAGCCGGTAAAGTCACCAGCAAAAGCATCGCGCCGCTGAGCCGTGCCGCCGACGAAGAAGGCTGTCACTGGAGCGACGGCGCTGTCACCACTCCAGCAGGTTTCCCACAGGCTTATCAGACCTACGCTGAAGGCGGTTGGGTCGGCGTCGGTGGTGATCCAGCCTACGGTGGCATGGGCATGCCGAAAGCGGTTTCGGCCCAGGTCGAAGAAATGGTCAACTCCGCCAGCCTGTCGTTCGGTCTGTACCCGATGCTCACCGCCGGGGCTTGCCTGTCGATCAACGCGCACGCCAGTGACGAACTGAAAGCCGCTTACCTGCCAAACATGTACGCCGGTGTCTGGGCAGGCTCCATGTGCCTGACCGAGCCACACGCGGGGACTGACTTGGGGATCATCCGTACCAAGGCTGAACCGCAAGCAGACGGTTCCTACAAGATCAGCGGCACCAAGATCTTCATCACTGGCGGTGAACACGACCTGACCGAAAACATCATTCACCTGGTACTGGCCAAACTGCCGGATGCACCCGCGGGTCCGAAAGGTATTTCGCTGTTCCTGGTGCCGAAGTTCATGGTCAACGCCGATGGCAGTCTCGGTGCGCGTAACCCGGCAAACTGCGGTTCGATCGAACACAAAATGGGCATCCAGGCCTCCGCTACCTGCGTGATGAACTTCGACGAAGCCGTGGGTTACCTCGTCGGTGAGCCGAACAAAGGCCTGGCGGCGATGTTCACCATGATGAACTACGAGCGTCTGGGCGTCGGTATCCAGGGCCTGGCCAGTGGCGAGCGCTCTTACCAGAACGCGGTTGAATACGCTCGTGATCGCCTGCAAAGCCGCTCGCCGACTGGCGCGCAGAACAAAGACAAGGTCGCCGACCCGATCATCGTTCACCCGGACGTGCGGCGCATGTTGCTGACCATGAAAGCCTCGAACGAAGGTGGTCGCGCATTCTCTACCTACGTGGCCATGCAACTGGACACTGCCAAGTTCAGCGAAGACACGACCACGCGCAAACGCGCTGAAGACCTGGTGGCCTTGCTGACCCCGGTCGCCAAGGCATTCCTCACTGATCTGGGCCTGGAAACCACGGTTCATGGACAGCAGGTCTTCGGTGGCCACGGCTACATTCGTGAGTGGGGCCAGGAACAACTGGTTCGCGACGTGCGGATTACCCAGATCTACGAAGGCACCAACGGTATTCAGGCGCTGGACCTGGTCGGGCGCAAAATCGTCGGCAGCGGCGGGGCGTACTACAAACTGTTCGCCGACGAGATTCGGCATTTCACCGCCACCGCGAGCGCCGATCTGGCCGAGTTCACCAAACCGTTGAACGACGCTGTAAGCACGCTGGACGACCTGACCGCCTGGCTGCTGGACCGGGTGAAAAATAACCCGAACGAAATCGGCGCGGCTTCGGTCGAGTATCTGCAAGTGTTCGGCTATGTGTCCTACGCCTACATGTGGGCACTGATGGCCAAGGCGGCCTTCGGTAAAGAGGCGCAGGAAGACTTCTACGCCAGCAAACTGGGCACCGCGCGTTTCTACTTCGCTCGCCTGCTGCCGCGGATTCATTCGCTGAGCGCTTCGGTCAAGGCCGGTAGTGAGTCGCTGTTCCTGTTGGACGCGGCGCAGTTCTGAGGAGGTAACATCATGTAAGCATTTGCTTACGTGACGTGCTGCCGTTTTCCCCTGTTCTAAGATTGGATCCAGAGCTAATCTACTTCACATGGACGTCGCGCAGGAAGCGCAAAGCAACAACACGGACACGTAGGATTCTGCCAGGATGGCGGAGTGAAATGGATGTCAGGGAAACAGTCTGCAAAGCCCCGCTTCGGCGGGGTTTTCTTTTGCCTGCGATTTATGTTTTTGCCGTTCAGCCCTGGATATCCAATACCGTCGGGCTCGCCATCTGCCTGTCCGGGCCATTCATCACGTCTTCCAGCAGATTGCGCAGCAACTCCAGCGTTGCTTGCTGACGTTGCACGTCGCGACAAACCAATCCTACTTTCAGAGGGACCCGAGGCTCGCTCAAGGGCTTCCACAAAAGTGCATTGTTTCCGTTTTCCTGCTGTGAACGGCCGGGTAGGACAGTGGCCAGTCTGGTGTGGGGCAAACTGTCGAGGATCCCCGCCATGTTGTTCAATTCCGCCTGCACTTGCGGGCGGCGTCCGAGATTGGCCAGTTGCCCCTGCCAGATCTGTCGGACCTGAAACTCTTCCCCCAGCAACAGCATCGGCAATTCCGCTGCCTGACTCATGGAGACTTTCTTGAATTCGCGCAATGGATGATCGGCGGGGATGACCAGGGTCAGTTCATCTTCATACAGCAAAACGCCGTGCAGTCCGGGTTGGCGCGGCGGCAAATAGCTGATGCCGATGTCGAGTGAGCCATTGAGCAGTCGACGTTCGATTTCCAGACCCGTGAGCTCGTAGATCTGTACCACCAGGTGCGGTTGCGCGGTGCGCACACGCTCCAGCATTTTTGGTACCAGGCTGGTGTGAACGGTCTGCAGTACACCGATGGCCAGAGTGCGCAGCGCCTGGCCCTTGAAGTTGCCCAAGGCCTCGCGCGCCCGTTGCATACCGTCAAGCAATGGCAGGGCGTGGTTGTACAAGGTATGTGCGGCCAGGGTGGGCAGCAGGCGTTTGCTGCTGCGTTCGAACAGACTCACATCAAGGTTTTGTTCCAGTTGGCGGATCTGTTGCGACAGCGCCGGTTGGGAGATCGACAGGCGTTCGGCGGCACGCCCGACATGGCCTTCTTCATACACCGCGACGAAATAACGCAGTTGCTTAAAATCCATAAGTAATTCTTATCGAAAAAGCTGGAAAATCGAAATGGCTCAGCGCCTGGCAGACGCCTAGTCTAACCGCATTCACAAGGCTTACAGGGCCAGAAAGCGCGATGAATACCGTTTACGTTGATGGTGTTTACATAGGCAAGGCAAAAAACCTCGGACAGGGTTTGCTCAGCGATACCGACAAACAGCGGATTGCCAATCGGCTCTGGTTGTGGCCGCAAGGTACACGCACCGGGCGCCTCGAGGATTGGTCGTCACGTCTGCTGGGCTTGCCGCTTGAGGGACTGCGCGCATGAACCTGTTCAACCTGCGTCGCCATCAGCCGAGCCTGGATGATCTGGCAGCGGAGCATTTTCCGCCTTCAAGGCACGACAACTTTTCCAGCGAGTGCCTGATGCCGAGTGTCGAGCGACCCCAGCAAGTTTTCGTTCGCGGCCAGGGTTCCTGGCTGTGGGACAGTGACGACCGCGCGTACCTGGATTTTATCCAGGGTGGCGCGGCCAACAGCCTCGGTCACAGCCCGTCGGTGCTGGTCAAAGCCATCGCCGCTCAGGCGCAAACACTGATCAATCCAGGTTCGGCATTGCTTAACCGTGGCCAGCTCAACCTGGCCGAGCGGCTGTGCATCAGTACCGGCAGCGATCAGGCTTATTTGCTCAACAGTGGCAGTGAAGCCTGCGAAGCGGCGATCAAACTGGCGCGTAAATGGGGGCAACTGCATCGCGGTGGCGCTTCGCGAATCATCACCGCCAGTGGTAGCTGCCACGGCCACGGTTTTGCGGCAATGTCCGCATCGGACTGTCAGAACAATCGCTTTGAGCCGCAGCTTCCGGGTTTCAGCCACGTTCCGTTCAATGATTTACCGGCGTTGCATGCGGCAGTGGATGCGCAGACTGTCGCCATCATGCTCGAACCTATCCAGAGTTCAGCCGGTGTCGTTCCGGCGACCGAGCATTACCTCAAAGGGGTCGAACGCCTGTGCCGTGAGTTGGGCATTCTGCTGATTCTCGATGAAGTGCAAACCGGGATGGGCCGTTGCGGCAGTTTGCTCGCCGAACAGGTTTACGGTGTGCGGGCCGACATTGTTGTGCTGGGCAAAGGTCTGGGTGGTGGGGTTCCGGTGGCGGCGCTTCTGGCTCGCGGCAACGCTTGCTGCTTTGAGTCGGGCGAACTGGATGGCACCCATCATGGCAACGCGTTGATGGCCTCGGCGGGGTTGGCGGTTCTGGACTGCGTGCTGAATCACGGCTTCCTCGAGCATGTTCGGGAAAGCGCCCAACACCTGCGTGAAGGCTTGAGCCGATTGGCCAACCGTTACGGACACGTTGAACTGCGTGGCCAAGGACTGCTCTGGGGCCTGACCTTGAGTGACGATTCGGCTGACGCAGTAGTGAAGGCAGCGCTGTACGAAGGTTTACTGCTGAGCGCTCCAAAACCCGATTGCCTGCGGTTCACGCCAGCGTTGACGGTCAGCAAGGCCAATATCGACGAAATGCTCCTGCGTCTGGCCCGAGCTTTCTCCCGGGTGCGCACGGCCCAACTCCAATGCCGCAAAGGCATCGCGGTCTGAACAAACCGCCACTTCTCTCATTCCCGAACCGTCTCGCGGTATAACGCGTCGCCCCATGCCTGCTCCTTTTGGCATGGGGCGTTTTTTTGTCTCAGCGATTTTCCAAACTCTACTCAGTGCTTGAGTGATTGCCAGATCAATGGCTTTTTAGCGGAGCCGGCAAGGACTGCCGATGCCATCACGCGTTGATGCTGCGGATGGCTTGGTTTGTAAGTATATACCACTGAGTGGTATGGTAATGGGAAGGGATATCCATGACGATCAGGTTGTTCAAGACCAAGCGTTTTACCGTCCAGGCAGGTAAAGCCTGGATCGGCGATGACGAGCTCAGGTCAGCGTTCCGCGAGTTGCTTAAAGGGCAAGCAGACAGCCTGGGAGGTGGAGTATGGAAAAAGCGCTTGAGCGAAAACCGTCACCGTTCGATTGTTCTGGCCAAGGGTGGGCGGTACTGGGTTTACCAGTTTCTGTTTTCCAAGAAAGACCAGAGCAACATCAGCCAAACGGAGTTGGTTGCCTTTCGAAAGTTGGCCAAAGCCTACGAGAGGCTGAGTGACACACAGGTCCAGCAACTGCTGGATATGAAGGAGTTTGTGGAGGTACATCATGAGTAAGAAGTTCAAGAGTGAAGCCCTTGAATCGGTTCACGACTCGGCCACTGCATTGTTGTCGATCGGTGCCATCAGCAAGACCACCATGCGCCAGTTCGACGAGTCATGCCTGGCACAGGTTCCAGAGGCGATTCCCGCCGAACAGATCAAGCAACTGCGCGAGCGTAACAATGTCAGCCAACCGGTGTTCGCCCGATATTTGAATACCAGTGCTTCTACCGTCAAACAGTGGGAAGCGGGCGACAAGCACCCCAGTGGCATGGCATTGAAGCTACTGAGCATCGTGCAGAAGCACGGGCTGGAAATACTGGCCTGAGATGATCGGCAAGCTCTGAAAGCCTGGATCGCGGCCCCAGTGGCTGCGATCTTTTCAAGTCGCTCCGATCCCCGCTACCGATCACACGTTCTGCTGATCCATCACCCCGCGATAAAACAACCACTCCTGTTCCAGCACATGCGCCTGGTTGTAGGCTTTGCGAAAGCCGTGGCGTTCATCCGGGTAGTAATGGGCCTGTGCGGGAATGCCGTTGTCTTGCAGGGCCTTGAGCATATAGCGGGTCTGTTGTGGCACCACCACGGCGTCGAGTTCGCCTTGGAAGAAGATGACCGGCACGCGGATTTCGCTCGCGTGCAGCAACGGTGTACGGGCGGCATAGCGCTCGGCATCTTGCTGTGGATCGCCGATCAGCCAATCCAGATAGTCGCCTTCGAATTTGTGAGTGGTGCGACTCAGGGCAACCGGGTCGCTGACGCCGTATAAACTGGCACCCGCGCTGAAGACATCCTGAAATGCCAGCGCGCAGAGCGTGGTGTAACCGCCGGCACTGCCGCCGCGAATGAACGCGTGATCGCCGTCGATCAAACCTTGCCCGGCGAGGTAGGCGACCACGGCGCAGGCGTCTTCGACATCCACTTCGCCCCAGCTCAGGTACAGCGCCTGTCGGTAGGCCCGACCATAACCGCTGCTGCCGCGATAGTTGAGGTCGGCAACCGCGAAGCCCCGGTGCGTCCAGTACTGGATGCGCGGGTCAAGCATCGGGTAGCAGGCCGACGTTGGCCCGCCATGAATGAACACCAGCAACGGCGGTTTGGCGACATCGGTCATGGCCGGATAAAAGAAACCATGGGCCTCACCGGCACCGCTTGGATAGCGCAGTGTCTGCGGCTGGCTGATGTGTTCTGCGGGCAACAGTGCAATGCCGCCGGCCAACACCCGGGCCTGATGGCTTTTACGGTCGATGGCAATCACCGCTGCAGGGCTGACCGGCGATGCGGCGATGCAGTAAACAAACTGCTGATCCAGCGCCAGATTGCGGAAGCGACTGTAGTCGCCGGTGAAATCCTCAGTGGAATCGCCAGAGCATAAACCGAGGCGGCCAAAGCCATCCACGGTCCAGCTTGCCAAAAAACTCTTTTCGCCTAGCGGCAACCAGGTGCAGGCACCGAGTTGCCATGGCGCTGGCGCATGATCGGCGTCGCTGCTAGGTAATGGCTGCAAGCCTGACTCAGTGTCGACCCACGGTTGCCAGAAGCCGGCGCGGTCGGTCAGGCAATACAGGCGACCGGCATCATCGAAACGCGGTTGTTGCAGGGACTCTTCAGAGGCGTCACCGGCCACACAGTGCGGCTGGCCGAAACCGCCGTTGGCATCGCGCTCGGCAACCATCAAGCGTGTCGCGGTCCAGGGTTGATGCGGTCGGCTCCATTCGATCCAGGCCAATCGCCGCGCATCCGGACTCAAGGTCGGTGCCGAGTAAAAGTCCGCGCCTTCAACCAACAGGTGACGCTTACCGTCTGCCAGATCGATGGCCACCAGGCGATGCTGATTGCCTTGCTCTTCGACGGCGAGTACCTGCCCGCCGGCAAATTGCAGATCGCCATAACGGCATTCACCCAAGGTCAGCGCCTGCGGTATTTCACCTGTCAGCGATTGCCGATACAACTGCTGATCTGTCTCGTTGACGAAGACCACGCCGTCATCGCTCAGGCAAAACGATCCGCCACCGTATTCATAAACCCGACTGCGCGCACTGAACCCCGGCGGAGTCAGGCAATGGGCGGTGTTGTCGCGCCAGTGCCAGATTCGACAGGCGCCATCTTCAGGACGGTATTCATTCCAGAACAAACCAGGAGCGCCGACGCGCAGGTCGGCGAAATCGACACCGGCCGCCACGGCTTTGATGGCGCTCAAAGGTTCAGCCTTTAACGATGAGGCGTGAGTTTCGTTCATTGCGAAAGACCAACTGTTCGATGGGCTGGGTGGCGTGCTCGGCTTCTTCGCGGGCCTTGAGGATCACGCCGTGATGTTGCGACTTGCTGCACACCGGGTCGGCGTTGCTCGCGTCACCGGTGAGCATGAACGCCTGACAACGGCAGCCGCCGAAGTCTTTTTCTTTCTCGTCGCAGGAGCGGCACGGCTCGGGCATCCAGTCGTAACCGCGAAAGCGGTTGAAGCCGAACGAGTCGTACCAGATGTGCTGCATGCTGTGATCGCGCACGTTCGGGAATTGCACCGGCATCTGCCGCGCACCATGGCACGGCAGGGCGGTGCCGTCCGGGGTGACGGTCAGGAAGATGCTGCCCCAGCCGTTCATGCAGGCTTTGGGGCGTTCTTCGTAGTAATCCGGGGTGACGAAGATTAGCTTGCACGGATGCCCTTCGGCTTCGAGCCTGGCGCGGTATTCGTTGGTGATGCGCTCGGCGCGCACCAGTTGTTCCTTGGTCGGCAGCAGGCCGACGCGGTTGAGCTGGGCCCAGCCGTAGAACTGGCAGGTGGCGAGCTCGACGAAGTCGGCTTCGAGGGCGATGCACAGCTCGATGATGCGGTCGATCTTGTCGATGTTGTGCCGGTGGGTGACGAAGTTCAGCACCATCGGGTAACCGTGGGCTTTCACCGCGCGGGCCATTTCGAGCTTCTGGGCGAAGGCTTTTTTCGAGCCGGCCAGCAAGTTGTTCACTTGTTCGTCGCTGGCCTGGAAACTGATCTGGATGTGATCGAGTCCGGCTTTCTTGAAGTCGCTGATTTTCTGCTCGGTGAGGCCAATCCCCGAGGTGATCAAATTGGTGTAGAAGCCCAGTTTGCGGGCCTCGGCGATCAGCTCTGCGAGGTCCTGGCGCACCAGCGGTTCACCCCCGGAGAAGCCCAGCTGCGCCGCGCCCATCTCCCGCGCCTCGCGAAACACCTTGAGCCACTGCTCGGTGCTGAGCTCTTTGCCTTGCTTGGCGAAGTCCAGCGGGTTCGAGCAGTAGGGGCATTGCAGCGGACAGCGGTAGGTCAGTTCGGCGAGCAGCCACAGCGGCAGGCCGATCTCGGGTTTGGGCGGCAATGGCAGGGCCGCTGATTCAGGCAAGCTCGATCCAGTGCTCTGCACGGGCGACCTCCATGAATTGCTCAATGTCGTCACCCAGCTGAGGCACGCCGGGGAATTTGGCGTCCAGTTCGGCAATGATCGCCGCAACGTTACGTTCACCATCAATCAAACCGCCAATCAGCGCGGCGCTTTCGTTGAGTTTGATCATGCCTTCCGGGTACAGCAGCACATGGCCTTTTTGCGCCGGTTCGTACTGGAAGCGGTAGCCGGGACGCCAGGTCGGGGTCTTGCTGCGGTCGAAACTCATAAGGCGATCCCTTTATGCCAGACCCGTTGTTCGGTCACGCTGTGATAAGGCGGGCGGTTCAGTTCATAGGCCATGCTCATGGCATCGAGCATGCTCCAAAGGATGTCCAGTTTGAACTGGAGAATTTCCAGCATGCGCTGCTGGCCTTCATACGTAGTGTAGTGCTGCAGGGTGATCGCCAGACCGTGCTCGACATCGCGCCGCGCCTGGCCCAGCCGGGTGCGGAAATACTCGTAACCGGCTGGATCGATCCACGGGTAGTGCTGCGGCCAGCTGTCGAGGCGCGACTGGTGGATTTGTGGCGCGAACAGTTCGGTCAGCGAGCTGCTGGCGGCTTCCTGCCAACTGGCCCGGCGGGCAAAGTTGACGTAGGCATCCACCGCGAAGCGCACGCCGGGCAGTACCAGCTCCTGGGAGCGCAGTTGATCCGGGTCCAGGCCCACGGCCTGGCCGAGGCGCAGCCAGGCTTCGATACCGCCGTCTTCACCCGGCGCGCCGTCGTGGTCGAGCAGGCGTTGAATCCACTCGCGGCGGATTTCCCGATCCGGGCAGTTGGCCAGAATCGCGGCGTCCTTGAGCGGGATGTTCACCTGATAGTAGAAGCGGTTGGCGACCCAGCCCTGGATCTGCTCGCGGGTCGCCCGGCCTTCATACATCGCCACGTGATACGGGTGATAGATGTGGTAGTAGGCGCCCTTGGCCCGAAGAGCCTGTTCGAACTCGTCGGGGGACAGTGGTGTGTCAGTCATTTCGGTTCTCCGGGGAATAACCGTAGATATATGGTGCTGTTGCCGGCCTCATCGCGAGCAGGCTCGCTCCCACAGTAGACCTGCTGTGCCACAGAAAATCGGGTCCGACTCGGCCCCCTGTGGGAGCGAGCCTGCTCGCGATAGACCGCGCAGCGGTCTCGGCTGTTACAGCTCGATGCTCATGCCGTCATACGCCACTTCAACATTGCGCCGAACCAGCTCGGCGCGCTCGGCCGAGTCCTCATCGAGGATCGGGTTGGTGTTGTTGATGTGGATAAGTACTTTGCGCTGTTTGGGCAGTTGCTCCAGCACTTCGAGCATGCCGCCGGGGCCGTTCTGTGCCAGGTGGCCCATCTCTCGGCCAGTACGGGTGCCGACGCCACGGCGCTGCATTTCATCGTCGTCCCACAGTGTGCCGTCCACCAGCAGGCAATCGCTGCCGGCCATGATCTCCAGTAGCGGCGTATCGACCTTGCCCAGCCCTGGCGCGTAGAACAACTTGCCGCCCGTTTGCAGGTCTTCGACGATCAGCCCGATGTTGTCGCCCGGGTGTGGGTCGAAGCGGTGTGGCGAGTAGGGCGGTGCGGCGCTACGCAGCGGCAACGGGGTAAAGCGCAGGTTCGGGCAGGCCGGGACGCTGAAGCTCTGGTCGAGTTCGATGCGGTTCCAGTTCAGCCCGCCGTTCCAGTGGGTGAGCATGGTGAACAGCGGGAAGCCGGTGCTCAGGTCTTCATGGACCATGTCGGTGCACCAGACCTGATGCGGGCAACCTTCGCGCAGGCTCAGCAGGCCGGTGGTGTGGTCGATCTGGCTGTCCATCAGGATGATCGCGCTGATGCCGGTGTCACGCAGGGCGCGGCCCGGTTGCATCGGGGCGAAGTTCTGGAGCTGTGCGCGGATGTCCGGCGAGGCGTTGCACAGCACCCAGTTCACGCCGTCATCGGAAATCGCGATAGACGACTGGGTCCGTGCCTCGGCCCGCAGGCTACCGTCGCGAAAACCTGCGCAGTTCACGCAGTTGCAGTTCCACTGCGGAAAACCACCGCCGGCGGCGGAACCTAGAATCTGGACAAACATGGCTGCTCCATCACTTCAACGCTAAAAATAAAAACGCCCCGGACGGGCCGAGGCGTTGCACTGCAGGTTCTACCCAAAGGCAGAATCAACGGCTGGCGAAGTACATGGTGACTTCAAAGCCGATACGCAGGTCGGTGTAAGCAGGTTTGGACCAAGTCATGAAAACGTTCCTTCAGGCGGGTGAGAAAAATTCACTCTATACATATAGTCCACCTCCCGAGGGAGATGTGCAGATGCTTGCCGGGCTATCTTACTGAAACGTTTCCGCTAATTGGAGACATCTCTCGAAGAAAGCCCATTACAGCCCCGGTAATGATCGGGTCGTCGGTTGCCAGGTGCTATCCGGACAGGCACCGCTGGCCAGGCATCTGCGGCCACCTTCTGCGTGAATCAAGCGCCTTGCCGCGTCGAGCAAGGCTGTGCGGTCCAGTTGCAACACGGCCTGTTGCAACTGAAACAGGTAATCCGACGAATGGCCACCCAGTTTGCCCTGCCACAGCAGTTCAAAGGCCTGGGCAAGCGGCATGGCATTGCCGTCGAGTTGTTCGGCCAGGATCTGTTGCTGATTGATCAAGACCCCATCATCGAGCGTTGAGATGAGTTCGGGCAATGGCTTCAGGAAGGCTTCGATGTGCTCAAGTATCTCTTTCACCGACGCATTCGGCGATTGCACGCCGAACAGCAGCCCGGTCTGCCCGTTGATCTGACGGACACCGCTGAATACCGCATAGCCCACTTGCAGTTCGACTCGCAGGCGCTGATAGAAAGGCGTTTGGCTGAGTTGGGACAGCAAGCGCCACGCGGCTTCGTCGGCCAGTTCCTGAGTGGGCGTCGGGCAAAACAGCAGCAGTGCATTCTCGTTGGTGTCGCTGGGTAGCTCAGACCAGAGACATCGACCGGCAATGGAGACGAGTGCTGCCATCTCGCTGTCGGGAACTCCAGGGACGCGGCTCAATGCGCGGGTGATTGCCGTTTGAACGGTTGCCGGCAGACCTGCAGCCAGCCCATCCCAGTGTGAGTCGGCCCAGATTTGCTGTAGGTCATCAGCGCTGGCCGGCGGCGATGTCGGGTGCGAATCTTGTCCCATACAATGTGCCGGCAACGCCTTGAGCAACTGCCGTATCGCAATCAGCGGCGCTGGCGATTCGGTATTGAGCCAGGCATCAGCGGCGGGTTTCGTCAGACACAGCAGCGCCTGTTCGAGAATTGCCGGCATTGATTCATGCAGCCCGCTCATTTTCAGCAACCATTGATTGCCCGTTTCGCTGAAGGACAGCTCGACGCCTGCCTGACGAGCGTCGTCGCACAGGCCTTGCAGACTGCGAGCCAGTGTCGGTTGAAGATTGGCTGGCGGTGTCGAGTCGAGGCACCAACGCAGGCAAACCGCCGCTTCGCCGCTGTCGTCTGCCAGTGCCGGGCTGAACTGCATGGGCGAACGTTCGCGGCGACTGCGTGTGCGATCCTGGGCAAACGTGCGCAAGCCCCGATGGGCGCTGGTTTGCCCACGGATCAGCCCGGCGGGTGCCGGCGCATCGGCCGAGCGCAGGAACGGATTGGACGGCGGCAGTTGCCAAGCGACAGCCAGCTTATCCACAGGCGTCGGATTCATTTGCCGCAAGATTGCCTTGAGGGCCGTAACGCCTGGCTCCGACAGTTCTGCTGCCAACCGTAGGTTATCCAGCTGGGCTAGCGCCAAAGCGTTGCCGGTTTGACGCTTGCGCTCTTGCAGCAGGGCATATTCTTCGCGCAATTCAGACCAATCGGCATGGTCGGCGAAGAAACCCAACCAATCACCCAGTAGCTCACTGATTGTCCCTGCCTGCGTTGCGGCGTTGGGCGTCAGGTCGAACTCGATGTGTAGCAGTGCTTGCCCGGCGAATTGGTACAGCGGCGCGGCCTTCAGGCTGTCGATCAATTGGCGATGGCGTAATTCGGCGAACAAGCCTCCCGGTTTCGAAGCGTTCAGCCAGGTGCAGAGAAAATCCAGCGCTTCACGGGATGCGTCGGGCAATGCTTCGAATGCAAACAGCAGGTTGAGTCGGTGTTCGTCAGCCTGTTGATAACTTGCCTCTGCGCTTGCCATCAAGGCAGGTGGGGCGCTTTGTGGTTGCTGCTCACCGACGGTGAAGTCGGCGCTCAAGCGCTCGGCCAGGCTACGCAATTCATCCACAGACTGTGGACCGGCAAGGCTCAGAGTTATTTGGCCGGTCTGGTAGAAACGCTGATAGAACGCGTTTAACGCCTGTTGAAACTCAGGCTGCTGCACCACCAGGCTGTCGCGATTACCGGCGTGGAAACCGCGCAAGGGGTGATCTGGCGATAGCCCGTTGAACAATGCGACCTGTCGCTGCGCCTCAACATCCTGAGACCAGGCGATGAATTCCGCTTCCAGTACTTCCCGTTCGCGCAACTGATCGTCTGGATTCAGACGTGGGTGGGCGAGCATGTCGCACAAACGCTCAAGCCCACCGGCGAAGGCCTGAGGCGGTAATTCGAAGAAGAAGTCGGTGGTGCGCTCGCGGGTACTCGCGTTCAGTTGCCCGCCGTGACGTTGCACGTAGGCCATCAACCCATGGTCAGCAAGAAAACGTTCGGTGCCGAGAAAGAACAGGTGTTCAAGAAAGTGCGCCAGCCCTGGCCAGGCCAGCGGGGCGTCGTGGCTGCCGGCGGCAACCCGTAAGGCAGCGGCGCAGCGTTTCAAACCGGGCGCATGACGAAGTGAAACCCGCAGGCCGTTGGCCAGGGTTTCGCTGTGAGGGAGAAGGTGGGTCGGCGCAGGCATGAGCACTTCCGCTACTGAAGAAGCGCTCATGCTAGCGAAAACCAGGGGGGCGTTCTCAATTAGTTTCCACACCGCGTTGTCGCCTTAAAGCGGGCCAGGCAAGGCGCAGGCCGCTGGGAATGGTTGCTCCCTTTCCAAGGCCTGCAACGCAGCCTGGCCCGCTTTAAGGCACAACCCGAAGGGCCGGGCCTGCTGTTGTGCAGGGCTGCGTTACTCGAAGCTTATTTGGAATGACCAAACCACGCTTCTCGCGCCTTGCCCTGCACAACAGCAGACCCGGCGCGGTGTGGAAACTAATTGAGAACGCCCCCAAGATCAGCGCTTGTTCAGCTCGCAGTAGAGCTCTGGCCGACGATCGAGAAAGTAGCGATTGGCGGCGCGCGAATCGAGCATTAACTGTCGATCCAGCGTGCCAACGATCAGCGCTTCATCCAGGCCGGCCTGGGCGATGCGACTACCATCCGGCGCGGCGATGCTGCTCTGACCGCAGTAATGGATCTCGCCCTCGTGCCCGCAGTAGTTGGCGTACGCCACGTAACACTGGTTCTCGAAGGCCCGCGAGCGCACGGTGACATCGGCGATGAAGTCGTAGGGAATCATGTTTGCCGTCGGCACCAGAATCAGCTCGGCACCCGCTAACGCCAAGCGCCGGGCGTTTTCCGGGAACTCCAGGTCGTAGCAGATCAAAAAGCCGAGCTTCCAGCCATTCAGTTCCACCAACGGAAACTCATCCGGTCCGACGCTGAACATCGAGCGATCGAGTTCGCCGAACAAATGCGTCTTGCGGTAATTGGCAAGACGCTGCCCATGGCTGTCGATCAACTGCACGGCGTTGTAGATCTGCCCGTCCTCCGCACGTTCCGGGTAGCCATACACAATGGCGATCCCGCAGGTCTTGGCGATGCTCGCGATGCGTTGCGCTGATGCGCCGTCTTGCGCCTCCGCCAATGCGCCAACTGCTTCGGCACCGATGTTGTAGCCGGTCAGGAACATCTCCGGGAACACCAGCAGGTCGGCGCCCGAGGCTTGCGTCGCGAGCTGTTGCAGGCGTTGCAGATTGCCGGCAACGTCGAGCGGCAGCGGCGGGCATTGGTAGAGAGCTACGCGCATTTTGGACTCCTCTTACTCGGGCAGGGCAATCGGGCCGATTTCATGGAACACATCGCCTGGGCCAGGGTTTTCGGCGTGGGTTTCGCCGCCGAAGTGATTCATGATGCCCCACACCGCGTTGAGCGAAGTCTGTACCGCGCCTTCGACCCAGGCCGGTGTCCACGAAACGTCGTCGCCAGCGATAAAAATCCCACGCTGTTCCGCGGGCATGTCTTGCTGCATGAAGTGCGCGTACATCCGCTGGTTGTAGCGATAGTGGCCGGGCAGGGCGCCTTTGAACGCACCCAGGAAATGCGGGTCGGCTTCCCAGGACACGGTAATCGGGTCGCCGATGATGCGCGCGGCGATGTCGACTTTCGGATAGATTTTCTTCAGTGCATCCAGCGCCAGCTTCACGCGTTTTTCGATCGGTTGCGGAAGCATTTTCAGCGCGTCGCTCATCCACGAATACGACAGGCAAATCACTCCCGGCTTGTCGTCGCCGTTGTCGAACAGGTAGGTGCCGCGAGTCAGGCGATCAGTGAGGGTCATGCTCATCAGGTCGCGACCGGTTTCCGGGTCTTTGTCTTTCCAGAACGGCCGGTCGACCATCACGAAGGTTTTCGACGATTGCATGTAGCGGGTGCGGTCCAGGGCCATCCACATCTTTTGCGAGAACAGCGACTCTTCGCACTCGATCTGCGTGGTCAGCAGCCAGCTCTGGCAGGTGGTCAGCACGGCTGCGTATTCGCGGGTGTCACCCCAGTTATCGGTCACGCTGAAACGGCCATCGGCGGCGTGCGCGATGCGTTTGACCCCAGTGCGCGGCGCGCCGTTGTGCAGGGAACTCAGGCTGGTGCCTTGCGGCCAGTGAGCGCAGCGCTCCGGCACATGGCGCCAGATGCCCAGCGGCACCTGTTCCACGCCGCCGACCACCAGGTGCTGGTGATCGTCGCAGTTGGTCATCACCACGCGGAAAATTTCCAGCATCGAGTTCGGGAAGTCAGAGTCCCAGCCGCCGGTGCCGAAACCGACCTGGCCAAACACTTCGCGGTGATGGAACGACAGCTTGGCGAAGGCTTTGGAGGTGGCAACGAAGTCGTAGAAGGTCCGGTCATCCCACAGCGGAACGAGGGTGTTCCACAACTCTTTGAGGCGTGGCACGTCGCGGTCGCGGATCGCTTGCTGGATCTCGCCAAAGCGCGAGCCGTCTTCCAGTGCATCAGCCCAGGCGTCAGCGACTTCCTGGAACAGTGCAGGAAGGTCGGCGAGTTTCTGTGCGTAATGGGTCTGGCCTTCCAGATCGATGACAGTGCTGCCGGAAGCCGGGGTCAGCGGGTTGGGGAAGGGCTTGGTCTCAAGGCCGAGCTTGTCGACATAGTGATAGAACGCCGTGGACGATACCGGGAAGCGCATACCGCCCAACTCGGCGATGATCCCTTCAGCACCTTCGAAGGCTTGGGAG
Source organism: Pseudomonas sp. GW822-FHT06B12 (assembly GCF_058799675.1). Taxonomy (NCBI): domain Bacteria; kingdom Pseudomonadati; phylum Pseudomonadota; class Gammaproteobacteria; order Pseudomonadales; family Pseudomonadaceae; genus Pseudomonas; species Pseudomonas sp. GW822-FHT06B12. Next base: position 61,382 of record NZ_JBXALR010000013.1, on the reverse strand, counting down.
CGCAAACGACCGCCCATTTTCGAGGCTTCGTAGACGACCGGCTTGAGGCCCAGCTTCATCAGCTCGTAAGCGGCCACCAGGCCTGCGATGCCGGCGCCGACAATCGCCACTTCCGCGCCGTGGTTGTGCGCGGGAATGCTGCCCAGACCGGCCGGGTGTTCGATCCAGTCGTCAAAGGCGAAAGGAAAGTCCGGGCCGAAAATGGTGATTGGTTTTTTACCGTCTGCAGGATGGCGATTGTTCTTGTTCATGGCTGACCTTGCTGGCGACTCGCACTCGGTGCTGAGTATAGGAAAAGACTGTCGCCATTCTAGGGAGCGTAGAGCACGTTAATAAGACGCAATGTGTCGTCGTTTTGCATGTTATTGATGCGATATGACGAGCTTATCGATCAAACTGGCTGGCCGCGGTCAATTTTGCTGCTGAGGATGATCGAGGTGGTGGTTTTTTCGACGCCGTCGACACTGCCGATCTGATCGAGCAATTGGTCGAGCTGTTCCGGTGAATCAGTACGCAGCCAGGCCACGTAATCGAATTCGCCACTGACCGCACACAACTGCTGAACCTGCGCCATGGCGCTGAGCCGACGCAGCACTTCCTTGCCGGAGCGCGGTTGCACGGTGATCCCGACATAAGCCTGCAAACCGCCATCGACCACCCGCTGCCCAAGCCGCACACCGTAACCGGTAATCACCCGAGCCTTTTCCAGTCGTGCCAGGCGTGACGTTACTGTGGTGCGCGCAATCCCCAATTGCCGGGCGAGCATGGCTACGCTTTCACGGGCATTGATCTGCAAGGCTGCGATCAACTGGCGGTCGATTTCGTCGAGGACGGGAGGGCGGGTGTCAGGCAAGGTCATCTCCGGCGGCACGTTGCGGTGGGGGAGCATGTTACACGTTCGCCAGATACACAAAAGCCGCGCAATGCGCGGCTTTGAGTATGGTGGGCCCACACGGACTTGAACCGTGGACCAAAGGATTATGAGTCCTCTGCTCTAACCAACTGAGCTATAGGCCCTCAGTAGGCCGCGGATTATAGCGACGGTTTCTCGGCTGTGCTATCCGAAAAGTCTGAAACTGCGATACGAAGAAAGGTTGCGGCAAATTCGTCGGGGGGCAGAGGCAGGCTGACGATGTAGCCCTGGATCTGTTCGCAGCCTTCGGCGGCCAGGAATTGCTGCTGCGCCTGGGTTTCGACGCCTTCGGCAATGATCGTGAATTGCATACTGCGGCCCAGGGCAATGATTGCGCGGACGATGGCGACATCGTGTGGGTCGTCCGGCAGTCCACGGACAAAGGACTGGTCGATTTTCAGGAAGTCCAGCGGCAGGCGTTTGAGGTAGCTCAACGAGGAATAACCGGTGCCAAAATCGTCGATGGCCAACTGCACGCCCAGGCGTTTGAGCTGATGCAGGACTTCAAGGGCCTCTTCGGCCTGGCTCATGATGAAGTTTTCGGTGATTTCCAGTTGCAGGAAGCCCGGTTTGAGGCGGTTGTCCTTGAGCAGTTGTTCGATGCGGACCAGCAGGTTCGGCTGGCGTAGCTGCGCTCCGGCGAGGTTGACTGACAGCGGGCCGAAACCGTCATAGCGCTTGTTCCACTCGTGCATCTGCAGGCAGGCCTGTTCCAGCACCCAGTCACCGATTTGCAGGATCATGCCGTTTTCTTCGGCCAGCGGGATGAAGTGCTCGGGCGGCACGTCGCCAAAGGCTGGATGCCGCCAGCGGATCAGGGCTTCGGCGCCTACCAGGCGCGGATGGTTGAGGCTGACTTTGGGTTGATAGTACAGCGTCAGCTCATTGCGCTCGATGGCGCGGCGCAGTTCATGTTCCAGTGCCACGCGTTCGCTGGCCTGTGCGGTCAGGTCGCGGGTATAGCTTTCAACCCGGTTGCGACCTTTGGCTTTGGAACGGTACATCGCCGCATCGGCGTTTTTGACCAGCGTGGCGACGTCGCAGCCGTCCCTGGGGTAGAGGCTGGTGCCGATACTGGCACTGATGAAGAACTCGTGCTCGCCCGCCTGGAAGGGCGCTGTGAAGCAGTTCAGCAGCTTGTTGGCGATATGGTCGGCGTCGCTGGCTTGCTGCAAGCCCGGTAGCAGGATGATGAACTCGTCACCGCCCAGTCGTGCCACGGTATCGATGTCCCGAAGTTGCTCTTTCAGCCGCACCGCGATGCCTTTGAGCAGCAGGTCGCCGACCGGATGACCCAGGCTGTCGTTGATGTGTTTGAAGCGATCGAGGTCCAGGAACAGCACCGCGCCCTGGCCACCGTTTTCTTGCTGGCTGTTGAGTGCAGTCAGCAGCCGGCTTTCGAACAATGTCCGGTTTGGCAGACCGGTCAACGGGTCGTGGTGGGCTTGATAGTCGAGTTTGGCCTGGGCGTGCTTGAGGCTGGAAATATCGGCAAATACCGCAACGAAGTGGGTAATGAATCGGTCTTTGTTGCGCACCGCGCTGATGGTCAGCCAGCTGGGGTACAGCTCGCCATTTTTGCGTCGGTTGGAAATCTCGCCCTGCCAATGCCCTTCGGCGGTCAGTTGATGCCACATCGCAGCGTAGAAGGCGCTGTCATGCAGGCCTGAGGCGAGCAGTCTTGGCGTGTGGCCCAGGGCTTCGGTTTCGCTGTAGCCGGTGATCTCGGTAAACGCGCGATTGACGGCACTGATGTGCTGTTGGGTGTCGGTGATCAATACACCTTCTGCGGTGCTCTCGAATACCGTGGCAGCCTGTTGCAGTTTTTCCTGCATCAGGTGCCGATCGGTGATGTCCCGGGCGATGGTCAGCATGCAATCGTCATCGCCAATCGGCAATGGTCGGCTGGACATCTCGCAGAGACGGATCTGCCCGTCGTTGCGGCGGATGTGACAACTGAAATCACGCACGAAGCCATCGCGTTTCAACAAGTCGAGCATCTGTCTGCGTTCATGCAGGTTGACCCAGATGCCGAGGTCGAGGGTCGAACGGTCCAGCGACATCGCGCTGTTGAAACCGGTGATGCGGCTGAAGCCTTCGTTGACCTCGATCAGCACCCCGTCACTCACCCGTGACAGCAACAAGCCGTCAGGCGAAGCATGGAAGGCTTTGGCGAATTTCTCTTCAGAGGTTTGCAGTTGCTGTTGTGTTTCCTTGAGCTGGCTGATGTCGCGCACCACCACGACCAGCGCCGGGGTGGTGTCGAGCTCGAAGGGTTCGGCAGAGATCAGGCCGGTGAACACCTGGCCATTGCTGCGACGAAAGGGCATCTCCAGATTACGAATGCTGCCGGCCTGCAAACGCTTCAAGAGCCCGGGGCCGACACCGGCGATGCCCCAGATGTTCAGCTCGGTGGCGGTCTGTCCGATCACGTCCTCGGCGCTGAGGCCGATTTGATCTTCGAACGCCTCGTTGACCTCCAGCAGGCAACCGTCAGACAAGCGTGCAATGACCAGAATGTCCGGGCATTGCTGGAATACCGAGGCAAATTTCTGCTCGGAGAGGCGCAAGGCTTCTTCGGTTCTTTTAGCTTCGCTGATGTCGATCATCAGCCCGCGCAGTATCGGTTCGTGGCCGTGTTCGATCAGGCTGACGATGTCGCGTACCCAGAGGCAGCGCCCGTCGGCGGTGATCACCCGGTAGTCGAGGCTGTGATCGCGCCCGGCGAGCACTTCGTGATCGCAAAATGCCTGGGCGCGTGTGAGGTCGGCGGGGTGGATGATGTTGCGCCAGAAGCCCGGAATCAACCAGTGGGACAGGGGGTAACCGAGCAGGTTTTCGGCATGGGGTGACACATAGCTGTAGGTGAAATCGCTGATTCGCGCCTCCCAGGCTATCGCCGAAAGGCTCTCCACCAGGCCGCGGTAATGGTATTCGCTGGTGCGCAGCTCTTGCTCCAACGCGACCCGGCGGGAAATTTCCGAGCTCAAGCGGCGATTGATGCGGATTACCACCGCCAGCACGGTGACCAGCAGCAGTACACCGGGCAGGCCGTACATCAGCAGGTCGGACCAGAAGGTGCGATGGTCGAGGACATTTCCGACCCAGCGTTCATGGATGGCGCTGATTTCTCCCGGGCTCATGTCCGCCAGCACTTTATCCAGAATGCCGACCAGTATTTTGTCGTCTCGCGGTACGCCCATCGCCAGTTGGTAGCGATAGGGCGTTTCGCCGCTGACGTAGAGCCCGTCGAGCTTGAGTTGGCGAAGACTCCAGACGCTTGAAGCCAGATCGCCGACTACGGCGTCCACCTTGTCGGTGGCCAGTGCCTGCAAGGTTGAGGCGACATTGGACATGGGGACCAGATTGAGGTCGGGATGATGCGTGCGTAGCAGTTCATGGGGGGCGTAGTTTTCCACTACGGCGATTTTCAAGCCGTAAAGGTCTTCCAGTTTATGCGGTTGTGCGCCTCCCACATGGGACAGGATGACGATTGGAAAGTCCAGGTAGGGCCGAGTGAACGAGAGATAGTTCTGCCGTTCGGGCGTCGACATGACACCGGGCAGAAGGTCCAGATTGCCTTGTTTGGCCTGCGCCAGGACTTCGGTCCAGCTGACAGGCTCAATGGGCGTGACCTTGATCGCCAGGCGCTCACGCACGATGTTGATGTAGTCAGCCGCGAGCCCCTGATAGCGGCCTTGCTCATCACGAAACTCAAATGGTGGCCAAGAGGCGTCGACGCCCAGGCGTAGTTCGGGGTGAGCCGCAAGCCAGCCACGTTCTTCGTCGGTCAGAGTCAGCGCGCCAGCCGTTGCGGTCCAGGTCATCAGCAATAGCAAAAGCATGGCCGGTAGTCTGGGCATAACGGTCTCGTTATGGCTCGAGGGGAATGTTTCGAGTGTAGACGGGCTATGCGGGGCGGGAGCGAAGCGAGGGGGATTTAATCTACAGAAAGCAAAACCCCCGGCAGGGCCGGGGGTTTTGTGATCACTCGTCGAGGAAGGAGCGTAAATGCTCGCTTCTCGTCGGGTGGCGCAGCTTGCGCAGCGCCTTGGCTTCGATCTGACGAATCCGCTCACGGGTAACGTCGAACTGCTTACCAACCTCCTCAAGGGTGTGGTCGGTATTCATGTCGATACCGAAGCGCATGCGCAGAACCTTGGCTTCACGGGCAGTGAGGCCGGAGAGAACTTCGCGAGTCGCTTCTTTAAGGCTCTCAACGGTAGCAACATCGATTGGCGACTGCATGGTCGAGTCTTCGATGAAGTCACCCAGATGGGAGTCTTCGTCATCACCGATCGGGGTTTCCATGGAGATCGGCTCTTTAGCGATCTTCAATACCTTGCGGATCTTGTCCTCAGGCATTTCCATGCGTTCGCCCAGCTCTTCCGGGGTCGGTTCACGACCCATTTCCTGCAACATCTGGCGGGAAATACGGTTGAGCTTGTTGATCGTCTCGATCATGTGCACCGGAATACGGATGGTGCGGGCCTGGTCGGCGATCGAGCGAGTGATCGCCTGACGGATCCACCAGGTGGCATAAGTCGAGAATTTGTAGCCGCGGCGGTATTCAAACTTGTCTACCGCTTTCATCAAACCAATGTTGCCTTCCTGGATCAGATCGAGGAATTGCAGGCCACGGTTGGTGTACTTCTTGGCGATGGAGATCACCAGACGCAAGTTCGCTTCGACCATCTCTTTCTTCGCACGGCGGGCCTTGGCCTCACCGATCGACATGCGACGGTTGATGTCCTTGATCTCGGCAATCTTCAAGCCGGTTTCGGCTTCAAGTGCGGTCAGCTTCTGCTGGCAACGAACGATGTCGGCCTGCAGGCGACCAATGGCTTCAGCGTATTTGCTTTTGCCTTTGGCCAGTGCTTCGGTCCAGCTTTCGTCAACTTCGTTGCCCGGGAACTGGCGCAGGAAGTCGGCACGCGGCATGCGTGCATCACGAACGCAGAGCTGCATGATCGCGCGCTCTTGCTGACGCAGACGATCCAGGGCGCTACGCACACGCTCAACCAGGCCTTCGAATTGCTTCGGAACCAGTTTGATCGGCATGAACAGCTCAGCCAGCGCCAACATCTCGGCAATCGCCTGCTTGTTTTCGCGACCGTGCTTTTTCAGCGCCTTGCGGGTGATTTCCATCTGATCGGACACAGCGCCAAAACGCTGCGCTGCGATGACCGGATCCGGACCGCTTTCGGCTTCTTCTTCGTCGTCACTGGCTTCAGCGTCGTCGTCTTCGGCATCGTCGTCCGCTTTCACGGCTTTCGGGTCGACAGGCGGCGGCACTTCTGCAGCAGGTGGCGCAATGCCGTCGTCCGGGTCGATATAACCGCTCAGGACGTCGGACAGGCGGCCACCTTCGGTGGTGACGCGAGTGTACTCGGAGAGAATGTGGTCAACCGTGCCAGGGAAGTGCGCAATTGCGCCCATCACTTCACGGATGCCCTCTTCAATACGTTTGGCGATTTCAATTTCGCCTTCACGTGTGAGGAGCTCTACGGTACCCATTTCACGCATGTACATGCGCACTGGGTCGGTAGTGCGACCAATGTCGGTCTCAACCGCTGCCAACGCTGCAGCCGCTTCTTCCGCGGCAGCCTCGTCGGTATCGGCGTCGGCCAGCATAAGGGCGTCCGCATCCGGAGCACTCTCGTGTACGGGGATCCCCATGTCATTAATCATGCGGATGATGTCTTCCACCTGTTCCGGATCTGAAATATCCTCCGGCAGGTGGTCGTTGACCTCTGCGTAAGTCAGATACTTCTGCTCACGACCAAGGGTGATCAACTCTTTGATACGAGACTGCTGTTGCGCTTTTCCGGACATAACACCCTATCCACTGAAGGTCTTGGCGGGCAAAAAACAAGCCGAGGATTATACCTTAGCTATGACCTCACGCGCCACTTGAGGTCGGGTTTGATGCGGAAACATTGCGACTCAGGAGGTCGCGCAGTTGGTTTTTCTCGTCGCTACTCAATTCACTTTGACGTGCTTTCCTGAGAAGTTGTTCCAGATTTCGCTCGCGTTGACGGGCTGACAAGCTAGTAATGGTGTCGAAAAACTGTTGTTCAAGGTTATCTCCGTCAATCAGCCACTCCTTTTCCGCCAGTGCCTTGAGCAGGCGTCCTTGTTCGGTGCCATGCCAACGCGCAATCAACTGAAATGAGTTTAGCTTAGGATTCTTCTGTACGGCTTCGAGCAGTGCCACCAGCAATTGCGTGTTGGAGTGGTCCTCGGCAGCGAAGTGCCCGGCGTCTTCAACTTTTTCCGCCAGTTGCGGGTGGTGCAGCAAGGTGCGCAGGGCTGCCAGTGTTGGCGGCTCGACCGCGGCCGGGATGCGTGGGGCGCGTGGTTGATCGCGATCACCGCCACGTTTGCCTTTCTTGTCCCACGGCTTGTTTTCCCACTTCTTGCCACCGCTGCCGGGCTTTTTCGGTGTCCACTCCTGCTGGGGCGCGTAGGCCTCCTGCGGTTGGTGGTAGTCGGAATAGTCCGGCATCGCGTCGTAATCAATGCCTGGATCGTAGGCGGGTGGCGCATCCTGCGGCGCGCTGTGTACCAACTGACTAACGGCTTCGCTATTGAGGCCGGTAATTTCGGTCAGGCGCTGACGCATCAGGGTGCGCAGGTTGGCTCCCGGGACTTTGTCGATCAGCGGCGCGGCGAGGGTGGCCATGTGGGCCTTGCCTTCGAGCGAGCGCGGATCGGATTCCTCGGTCAGTTGCTGGAAGAAATAGTCTGCCAATGGCTGGGCGTGCTGATTGATTCGTGCGCGGAAGGCGTCGGTGCCTTCGGAGCGGATCAATGTGTCGGGGTCTTCGCCTTCGGGCAGGAACAGAAAACGTGCGCGCCGTCCGTCCTGCAGGCTCGAAAGCGTTGATTCCAGTGCGCGCCACGCGGCGTTGCGGCCGGCCTGGTCGCCGTCGAAGCAGAACAGCACGTTGGGCACGACGCGAAACAATCGCTTGAGGTGTTCTTCGCTGGTGGCGGTGCCAAGCGTGGCGACGGCATTGCGCAGGCCTTGCTGGGCCAGGGCGATGACGTCCATGTAGCCTTCGACGACGATGATCTCGTCGAGATTGCGGTTGTTCTTGCGTGCTTCATACAGGCCATAAAGCTCTTGGCCTTTATGGAATACCGGGGTTTCCGGTGAGTTCAGGTATTTCGGTTTGTCGTCGCCCAGTACCCTGCCGCCAAACGCGATAATGCGCCCGCGACTGTCGCGAATCGGGAACATTACGCGGTCGCGAAAGCGATCGTAGCGTTTGCCGGTTTCGGCGTTCTCGATCAGCAGACCGGCATCGATCATGGCTTTTTGTTGCAGGGTATCGTTGCTCAAGTGCTTGAACAGGTTATCCCAGCCCGGTGGCGCGAAGCCGAGGCCGAAATCGCGGGCGATTTCGCCGGTCAGGCCGCGACCTTTCAAGTAGTCGACAGCCGCTTTGCGCGCAGGATGGCTTTTCAGTGCCTGGCGGTAAAAGTCTGCGGCGGCGGTCAGCAGCGGGTAAAGCGGCGAGTCGGTTGGCTGTCGCGGTTTGTGCGGGCGACCGCTTTCCTCGCGGGGTATTTCCATGCCGGCGGCTTTGGCCAGTTCTTCGACGGCCTGGGGGAAGTCCAGGTTGTCGTGGTCCATGATGAAGCCGAGGGCGTTGCCACCAGCGCCGCAGCCAAAGCAGTAATAGAACTGTTTGTCCGGGCTGACGCTGAAGGAGGGGGTTTTTTCTTTGTGGAACGGGCAGCAAGCGGTGTAGTTCTTGCCGGCTTTTTTCATTTGCAGGCGCGAGCTGACCACATCGACGATGTCGGTGCGGTTCAGAAGGTCGTCAATAAAGCTCTGGGGAATTAGCCCGGCCATGGCGTTCTCGTCATCACTGCGCTGAAAATTTAACCCGCGCGAAGGGCGGCCTGATGCTGGTCATTGTTTTGAGGCACGGCAGATGTGCGGCTCGACCAGGTATCGTCTGCGTATTCGCTGTCGGGAAGTGTATCTGCCGAAAATCCGCTGACGTTAGTGCTCATCGGTATTCGACTGTTTGAAAGTGTTGCGCTGAGTCCGCAATGGCCAATGAGAGGCCTCGGATAGCTCATAAGCTGGCACGCAAAATCGTGCCTTGGGCTGATCGTCGTGAGAGGAATCAGTAAAAGGTTGTGCTCGTCAGTAGCCTTGGAAGGCTCGTCAGAAGAGACGTGCACCGCTGGCAAAAGAGCCAGGTCTGACGTGTGAAGCAGATTTGTCTCGGTCGCGTCTGCGGCTTTGACGGTGAAGCATCAAGCGATATCCGCAAATGCCATAAGCCCGGCTGAGGGCCGGGCTTGGCAGAAGCTTGCTACGAACGTCTGTGTATTAGTACAGACGAACGGCGCGGCGCTGTTCGCGCTGAACTTTCTTGGCGTGACGCTTAACAGCGGCTGCTGCTTTACGCTTACGCTCAGAAGTTGGCTTCTCGTAGAATTCGCGGCTACGAACTTCAGCCAGTACACCGGCTTTTTCGCAGGAGCGCTTGAAACGACGCAGAGCTACGTCGAAGGGTTCGTTCTCTTTTACTTTGACGGCTGGCATCCAGAGCTACCTTCATTCATTACCGGGGTCAACATCCTCGCGGCAAAAGTGCACTTGAAGACGTCGGTTTTTAAGGGTTGCGGATGTTAACTCCTCATCGCTCGGAATGCAAAGCCTCTGATCGAAAACCGCTAGTCGGGGCATCGCATGGCGACTATTATGCGCGCCTTCGAATTTAGCCTAAACAAGGCGCAAACCCATGCTAGTACTGGGATTAGAAACCTCCTGCGACGAAACCGGTGTCGCACTTTACGACAGTGAAAGAGGCCTGCTGGCCGACGCGCTGTTCAGTCAGATCGACCTGCATCGCGCCTATGGTGGCGTGGTGCCGGAGCTGGCTTCGCGTGACCACGTCAAACGCATGCTGCCCTTGATTCGTCAGGTGTTGGCCGAAGCTGACTGCGTGCCGACCGAGATCGATGCCATCGCCTACACCGCGGGTCCTGGCCTGGTTGGTGCCTTGCTGGTGGGGGCTTCCTGCGCTCAGGCGCTGGCATTTGCCTGGGGCATTCCGGCCTTGGGTGTGCACCACATGGAAGGCCACTTGCTGGCGCCGATGCTGGAGCCGCAACCACCCGAATTCCCGTTCGTCGCTTTGTTGGTGTCCGGTGGTCATACGCAACTGGTTCGGGTCGATGGAATCGGCCAATACGAGTTATTGGGCGAGACGCTCGATGACGCCGCCGGTGAGGCATTCGACAAGACTGCGAAGATGATGGGGCTCAATTACCCTGGTGGTCCGGAAATCGCACGGCTGGCCGCGCAAGGCGTTGCCGGACGTTTCGTGTTCCCGCGTCCGATGTGTGATCGGCCGGGGCTGGATTTCAGCTTCAGCGGCTTGAAAACCTTTGCCTTGAACACGTGGCAGCAGTGCGTCAGCGCTGGGGACGACGGCGAGCAAACCCGCAGCGACATCTCGCTGGCCTTCCAGCAGGCGGTGGTGGAGACTTTGACCATCAAGTGCAAGCGTGCCCTCAAGCAGGCGGGTCTCAAGCGTCTGGTGATCGCTGGCGGCGTCAGCGCCAACAAGGCCTTGCGCGCTTCCCTGGAGAAAATGCTTGGCGACATGAAGGGCGACGTTTACTACGCACGTCCGGAGTTCTGCACCGATAACGGCGCGATGATTGCTTTTGCCGGGTGTCAGCGGCTACAGGCCGGTCAGCAGGAAAGCCTGGCGATCAGTGTGCAGGCGCGCTGGCCGATGGAGCAGTTGTCGCCGTTGTAATGACGGGTGAGCTTGGGTCGTACTCGGTAACAGTATTTAAAAATGCCGTTCGCGCCCGGCAAACAGGTCGCGTAGATTGCCGCGATGGCGCCAGACGATCAGCGCTGTCAGGGCGCTCATGGGCAGCAATGCTCCGGGCTCCTGCCAGGCCAGCAGTGGCAGGGTCAGGGGAGTGGCGATCAGGGCGGCCAGCGAGCTGGTGCGGGTGAGGTAGAAGGTCAGTAGCCAGGCGCCAATGGCCAGAAGCGCTGCCGGAGGATAAAGCCCCAGCAGCATGCCGGCCGCCGTTGCAACACCTTTGCCGCCGCGAAAGCGGAAGTACAGCGGAAACAGATGGCCGATGACGGCATAGACGCCGACCCAGGCCTGTTGCTGTACCGAGAGGCCTGCAAGTCCTGCGACCAGCACGGGCAGCAGACCTTTGCAGAGGTCGCCGAGCAACGTCAGGACGGCGAGTTTTTTGCCGGCCAGGCGTAACATGTTGGTGGCGCCGGCATTACCCGAGCCACTCATTCGCGGATCGGGGCTTCCGGTCAGGCGGCTGAGCAAAATGGCAAAGGACAGAGAGCCAAGCAGGTAGGCGAGGATCGCCAGTAACCAAAACATGCTAACTATTCCGGGCGAGGACGCCCTGATTCTAACGGCGCATTGCGCCCTTGTCGTGCTGCGGAGAAGAGTGCTTGGACAGAGTGTTTATCGAGGGCCTGGAAGTCGACACGGTGATCGGTGCCTACGACTGGGAGCGTGGCATCCGTCAGTGCCTGCGTCTTGATCTGAGCTTCGCCTGGGACAATCGCCCGGCAGCGGCGGGTGATGACCTGACCCTGGCGCTCGACTACGCCAGCGTGACGGCACGTATTCAAGTGTTTGCCGAGCAGGCGCAGTATCAGCTGGTTGAAACCTTTGCCGAGCGTCTGGCGGAAGTCTTGATGAGCGAATTCAAGATTACCTGGCTGCGCCTCAAGCTGACCAAACCGGGGGCTATCCCGGCTGCAACGGGCGTGGGCGTGGAGATCGAGCGCGGATGTCGCTAACTCAGGTATTTCTTGGGCTCGGTAGCAATGTCGAGCGCGAAGTTCATTTGCAGGCAGGGCTGGAAGCGCTTGCCGGCTTTCTGGTGGATTTGCGCTGCTCGGCGGTGTTCGAAAGCCAGCCGGTCGGGATCAAGAGCGGGCCGTTTTTCAATTTTGTGGTGTCGGCGTTCACCGATCTGCCGTTGATGGAGCTGGACCGTCGGTTGAAGTTTATCGAGGCCGACAACGGTCGTTATGCTCCCGATCGCAAAGGCTTGCCGCTGGATATCGACGTGCTGCTGTATGGCGATCTGGTGGGAAATTTCGACGGATTGATCCTGCCGCGAGCGGAAATCCTGAAAAATGCCTTTGTGCTGTGGCCGTTGTCGCTGATTGCGCCGGACAGAGTGCATCCTGGCGTGGGTAAAAGTTTTGCGACGCTGTGGAGCGAGGCACAGATCGATCAGGTTCTGGCGCCGGTCGCGTTTGAGTGGCGCGGCCAATCGTTGACCCCGGTCGACCTGCTGTAAAGCAAAAGATCGCCGCCTTCGGCAGCTCCTACAGGGGTGGTGTACACCCGCAATAACACGGGTTAACCAGGTTCGGCGTAGGAGCTGCCGCAGGCTGCGATCTTTTGATCTTGCTTATGCTTGCTCTTTGTAAGCTTTCAGTGCCTTGAGGCGTTCGCGCTTTAAGGCCTCGCCCAGCTCCGGGCCTTTGAACCCCTGCTCCAGCAACGGCTGAACCGCCACGGTTCGTGCGGCGGTTGCCGCGCCTCGCAAATAATCCGCTTGTGGATAACTTCTCTGCTCAAGGCCCTTGCGGCCACGGGCGTCCATTTCGCAGGCTTTGATGAATTCTTCAAAACGCTGCGGCCGTCGGTAAACGTCGAAGCTTTGTAATAACTCCAGCAATGTCGACGGTTTCAGCTCCAGCGCGCGGTGACCGTGGGTGTGGTATTCGCCTACCAGCAATGCCAGTTCCTGGCAGTCGCGCGGGGCCTTGAAGCGTTCGTTGACCGCTTTGATCAGCTTCAGGCCCTTGCGCTCGTGAGCGATGTGTCTGGGCCACTGGCTCTCGGGTGTCAGGCCTTTGCCCAGATCGTGCAGCAAGCAGGCCCAGCGCACGGTCAGCGGCTGTTTGTGCAGGGCGGCCTGTTCGAGAACGCTCAGGGTGTGCACGCCACTGTCGATTTCCGGGTGGTGGGCTTCGGGTTGCGGCACGCCGAACAGCGCGTCAATTTCAGGGATCAAGACTTTCAGGGCGCCGCAGTCGCGCAGAACCTGGATGAATACTTGTGGCTGATCTTCCATCAGGGCGCGGGAGATTTCTTTCCAGCTGCGTTCTGCTGTCAGTGCCTCAAGCTCACCTGATTCGCTGAGCTGACGCATCAGTTCCAGGGTCTCCAGGGCTACCGTGAAGCCGAGTCCGGCATAGCGCGCGGCGAACCGGGCAACACGCAGGACGCGGAGCGGATCTTCGGCGAACGCGGGGGAAACATGGCGAAGCAGGCGCGCTTCAAGATCGCGCTGGCCGTGATACGGATCGGTCAATTGACCGTGATCGTCTTCGGCCATGGCATTGATCGTCAGGTCGCGACGAATCAGGTCTTCTTCGAGGGTGACTTCCGGGCTGGCATGGAAGGTGAAGCCGCCGTAGCCGCGTCCGCTTTTGCGTTCGGTACGGGCAAGCGCGTACTCCTCACCGCTCTTGGGGTGAAGGAACACCGGAAAGTCGGCGCCTACGGGGCGATAGCCCTTGGCGAGCATTTCTTCGGTGCTGGCGCCCACCACCACCCAGTCGATGTCGGTAACAGGCTTGCCGAGCAGGCGATCACGGACCGCGCCGCCGACTTTATAAATCTGCATAAAAAACCTCCGTTAGCTCGACAGGATAACCTTTGCGTCGAACTTCCGGAGGTCCGGGTGGCATCAAAGATGAATGACGGCCAGGTCCAGCCGACCGTATTCGCCCTCGCTATGCTCGCCTCTGGGCGGGACGTGATGGGTTTTCATGACCTGGTCGCCCTGGAGGGTTTCCAGGTGAATATCGAAGCCCCAGAGGCGGTGCAGGTGCTTGAGCACTTCCTCGGTGGAGTCCCCGAGTGGTTTGCGATCGTGTTGCTGATGACGAAGCGTCAACGAGCGGTCGCCACGACGGTCGATGCTGTAGATCTGTATGTTCGGCTCGCGGTTTCCCAGGTTGTACTGCGCAGCCAGGGTTTCACGAATGGTTCGATAACCTTCCTCGTCATGAATGGCGGGTACCAGCAGGTCGTCCTTCTGGTCGTCATCGAGAATGCTGAACAGTTTCAGGTCGCGGATCACTTTGGGTGACAGATACTGCAGGATGAAGCTTTCGTCCTTGAAGCTGCTCATGGCGAACTTGATACTCGACAGCCAGTCGGTCCCGGCGATTTCCGGGAACCAGCGGTAATCCTCTTCAGTGGGGGATTCGCACATGCGCCGAATGTCTCGGTACATGGAAAAACCCAGGGTATAGGGGTTAATGCCGTTGTAGTAAGGGCTGTCGAACCCAGGCTGGAAGACCACGCTGGTGTGGGAGGCCAGGAACTCCATCATGAAGCCTTCGGTCACCAGGCCCTCGTCGTACAGGTCGTTCATCAGGGTGTAGTGCCAGAACGTTGCCCAGCCTTCGTTCATGACCTGAGTCTGACGCTGTGGATAAAAGTACTGCGCGATCTTGCGTACGATCCGCACGACTTCCCGTTGCCATGGCTCCAGCAGCGGGGCGTGTTTTTCGATGAAGTAGAGGATGTTCTCCTGCGGCTCTGCCGGAAAACGTGCGTTGTCCTTCTCGTTATACTTGTCTGCACCTTTTGGAATGGTGCGCCACAGGTCGTTGATCTGCTTTTGCAGGTGTTCTTCGCGATCCTTTTGCCGGCGCCGCTCTTCTTCCGCGGAAATCGGGTAAGGGCGTTTGTAGCGGTCGACACCGTAGTTCATCAGGGCGTGGCAGGAGTCCAGCAGGTCTTCCACGGCGTCGATGCCGTGGCGCTCCTCGCATTGCATGATGTACTGCTTGGCGAATACCAGGTAATCGATGATCGAGCTGGCGTCGGTCCAGGTGCGGAACAGGTAATTGCCTTTGAAAAAGCTGTTGTGGCCGTAGCAGGCGTGCGCGACCACCAGTGCCTGCATGCAGATGGTGTTTTCTTCCATCAGGTAGGCAATGCACGGGTCCGAGTTGATCACGATCTCGTACGCCAGACCCATCTGGCCGCGACTGTAGGACTTCTCGGTGCTGAGGAAGTGTTTGCCATAGGACCAGTGGTGGTAACCCAGCGGCATGCCGACGGAGGCGTAGGCGTCCATCATCTGCTCGGCGGTGATCACCTCAATCTGGTTTGGGTAAGTATCCAGCGCGTAACGGGCCGCAAGACGGCTGATTTCGCGGTCGTAGGCCTGGATCAGCTCGAACGTCCATTCGGAGCCGGTGGATATGGGGTGGCGCTTCTGCTCTTTGGCGGTCATGTCACTAACCTGCGCTGGAAGAGTTCACGGAAGACCGGATAGATATCCCCGGCCGAAACCAGCTGTTGCTGGGCAAACGTATCGGAAAAGGCTTCGCTGATACGCTCGTATTCGTACCACAGGGCCTGATGTTCGCGAGGGGTAATCTCCACATAAGTGTAGTACTGCACGAATGGCATGATCTGGTTGATCAGGATGTCGCGGCAGATTGGCGAGTCATCGTTCCAGTTGTCGCCGTCGGAAGCCTGCGCGGCGTAAATGTTCCAGTCGTTGCTCGGATAACGCTCGGCCATGATTTCCTGCATCAGCTTCAGGGCGCTGGAAACGATGGTGCCGCCGGTTTCGCGAGAGTAAAAGAACTCTTCCTCGTCGACTTCCCGGGCACTGGTGTGGTGACGGATGAACACCACATCGATCTTCTCGTAGTTACGCTTGAGGAACAGGTACAGCAGGATGAAGAACCGTTTGGCGATGTCCTTGGTGGCCTGGGTCATGGAGCCGGAAACGTCCATCAGGCAGAACATTACCGCCTTGGAGCTGGGGTTGGGTTGCTTGATCAGCAGGTTGTACTTGAGGTCGAAGGTATCGAGAAACGGCACGCGGTTGATGCGCGCACTCAAACGTTCGATTTCTGCCTCGATTTCCTGAATATCGCCGAAGTTGTCTGGTTCTTCCAGTTTAAGTCGTGCCAGTTCCTCTTTCGCTACCCGCAATTTCTCCCGACTGCTGCCCGACAGTGCGATACGCCGCGCATGGGCCGAACGCAGCGTGCGGATGATATTGATCCGCGAAGGGTTGCCTTCATTGCTGATACCGGCACGCACGGTTTTGAAAGTGTCGGTGCCGCTCAGGTTGCGTTTGACCAGGTTCGGCAGCTCCAGGTCCTCGAACATGAACTCGAGAAACTCTTCCTGGGTGATCTGGAAGACAAATTCGTCCATGCCCTCGCCAGAGTTACCAGCCTTGCCAGGGCCTCTGCCGCCGCCACCTCCCGGTGGGCGAGCAATATGCTCACCGCTGGTGAATTCCTTGTTTCCAGGATGCACGATGGTCTGCTTGCCACCGCGACCGTGGTGAAGCACTGGCTCGTCGATATCGCGGCCGGGAATGCTGATTTGCTCGCCGTGTTCCATATCGGTAATGGAGCGCCGGCTGACCGCCTCTTCGACAGCCTTTTTGATGTGGTCACGGTAACGCCGCAGAAACCGCTGACGGTTCACCGTGCTCTTGTTCTTGCCATTGAGACGTCGGTCGATCACATAGCTCATGACTTCTCCTTAGAAGCTGTCTTGAGAAATCGCGAACAAGTCTGGCCGTAATGGGCACAGGGCAGGGGGGAGGGCGCGGTCTTGCGCCCCCGTACCACCTGTGCGTTGCCTGGGCTTCGCTGTCGATTTCCAAACACCTTCCTGAAACCTGTGTAACAGAATTTTATTACGCAGGCCCGGGCTAACGACAACCGGTCTGACCGGCAGCGGGTTACTGCGATTTCCTGACTCGCAGGTACCACTCGGAGAGCAGTCGTACCTGTTTGTCGGTGTAGCCGCGCTCGACCATCCGTGTAACGAAGTCGTTGTGTTTCTGTTGGTCCTCTTTGCTGGCTTTGGCGTTGAAGCTGATGACCGGCAGCAGATCCTCGGTGTTCGAGAACATTTTCTTCTCGATGACCACCCGCAGCTTCTCGTAGCTGAGCCAGGTTGGATTCTTGCCGTTGTTGTTGGCCCGGGCACGCAGGACGAAATTGACGATTTCGTTGCGGAAATCCTTCGGATTGCTGATGCCCGCCGGTTTTTCGATTTTCTCCAGCTCTTCGTTGAGGGCTACGCGGTTGAGGATCTCGCCGGTTTCCGGATCGCGGTATTCCTGATCCTGAATCCAGAAGTCCGCGTAGAGCACATAGCGGTCGAAGATGTTTTGCCCATATTCGCTGTAAGACTCCAGGTAGGCGGTCTGGATCTCCTTGCCGATGAACTCGATATAGCGTGGTGCCAGGTACTCTTTCAGGAAGCGCAGATAGCGTTCGCGGGTTTCCGCCTGGAATTGTTCCTGTTCGATCTGCTGTTCCAGCACGTACAGCAGATGCACCGGGTTGGCGGCGATCTCGTGCGGGTCGAAGTTGAAGACTTTCGACAGGATCTTGAAGGCAAACCGGGTCGAAAGACCGTTCATGCCTTCGTCGACGCCTGCGGTGTCGCGGTATTCCTGGATCGACTTGGCCTTCGGATCGGTGTCCTTGAGGTTTTCGCCGTCATACACGCGCATTTTCGAATAGATGTTCGAGTTTTCCGGCTCTTTGAGGCGTGAGAGCACAGTGAACTGAGCGAGCATCTTCAGGGTGTCGGGTGCGCAGTGGGCCTTGGCCAGGGAGCTGTTGAACAGCAGTTTGTCGTAGATCTTCACTTCGTCGCTGACCCGCAGGCAGTACGGCACTTTGACGATGTAGATCCGGTCGATGAAGGCTTCGTTGTTTTTGTTGTTGCGGAAGGTGTGCCACTCCGATTCGTTGGAGTGCGCCAGCAGGATCCCGGTGAACGGAATCGCGCCCAGACCTTCGGTACTGTTGTAGTTGCCTTCCTGGGTGGCGGTCAGCAATGGGTGCAGCACCTTGATCGGTGCCTTGAACATTTCGACGAATTCCATCAGCCCCTGGTTGGAGCGGCAGAGGGCACCCGAGTAGCTGTAGGCATCGGCGTCGTTCTGCGGGAATTCTTCCAGCTTGCGGATATCGACTTTACCCACCAGCGCCGAGATGTCCTGGTTGTTTTCGTCACCGGGTTCGGTCTTGGCCACGGCGATCTGGTTGAGGATCGACGGGTAGAGTTTGACCACCCGGAACTGGCTGATATCACCACCGAATTCGGCCAGCCGTTTGGTTGCCCAGGGCGACATGATGGTGTTGAGGTAGCGCCGAGGAATGCCGAAATCTTCTTCGAGGATCGCGCCATCTTCCGTGGCGTTGAACAGCCCCAGTGGAGACTCGAACACCGGAGAGCCCTTGATGGCGTAGAAGGGCACTTTTTCGATCAGCTGTTTGAGCTTCTCGGCCAGGGACGATTTACCGCCACCAACGGGGCCGAGCAGGTAGAGGATCTGTTTCTTCTCTTCCAGGCCCTGAGCCGCATGGCGGAAGTAGGAGACGATCTGGTCGATGCATTCTTCCATCCCGTGGAAGTCTTCAAAGGCCGGATACCGACGGATCACCTTGTTGGAAAAGATGCGCGACAATCTCGAATTGGTCGAGGTGTCCAGCAGTTCGGGCTCGCCGATTGCCAGCAGTAGACGCTCGGCGGAGGACGCGTAAGCGCTGCGGTCCTTTTTGCACAGTTCGAGATACTCCTGCAGAGAGAGCTCTTCCTGGCGTGTGGACTCGAAGCGTTGTTGGAAGTGGCTAAAGATACTCATGACGTCACCTCGCTCGATACGTGGAGCCGACGTCGGATCAGTCAGTGGATGCTGGCAAGCAACTGAAAGTGCAGCTGCCTTTTACCCCCCAGAACACCTTCAAAGCTATCAACCCTGAAAGCTACTCCCGATGATCCGTGCGCCGGTGTACCGGCTCTCCCCTGTTTTGGATGGCCTGAGGCTAAGGATAGTTCGGAATCAGGGAGGTAAAGGGGCAATGCGTAATTTGTTATGACTGACCGTTCGTCAGCCCACGGCGGGCGTGGGCTAGAGCGGGTGAAAAAAAATTATTCGGAAGTGCCTTGCGCCGTTTCCGAAGGATAAGTCGTACGCCACAGCTCAAAACCACCGTCCATGCTGTAGACATCGGAAAAGCCCTGGCTGATCAGGTAAGCCGCAGCACTCTGACTGGAATTACCGTGATAGCAGACCACCACGGTCGGTGCGTCGAGGTCGGCAGCGCGGATGAAGTCAGAGATGGAGTGGTTGTCCAGGTGCTTCGAACCGCTGATGTGGTTCAAGGCAAACGTCTGCGGATCGCGGACGTCGACCATCACGGCGCCTTGTTCGCGCAGGGCCTGGGCCTGTTCTGGGGGGATGCGTTTGAATTCGCTCATGGCGGGCTCCTGTGGCCTGGCTGAAAGCGCAGCCTAGCGCTTGGCGCTGGCCGACAATAGTTCGGGGTTGGTTGGGGTGACGTGCGGCCTGGTGTGGCCCTGGGCATCGCATGCGCAATGCAGGCGTTCGCCGGTGTCGACGTTCATCAAGGTCATCGAGCCGCCCCAGACGCAGCCGGTGTCGAGGGCGAAGAGGCCGGGTTCGTTACATTTGCCTTCAAGGGCTGCCCAGTGGCCGAAAATGATTTTCTGGCCGCGGGTCTTGCGTTCCGGGTGTGCAAACCATGGCGCGTAGCCCGGTTGCGCGGTGCCGAGACCTTCCTTGCTCTTGAGATCAAGCTTGCCGTCGCTGGTGCAGAAGCGCATGCGGGTGAAGTAGTTGGTGATCACCCGCAGGCGGGTTACACCTTTAAGGTCGCCGTCCCACTTCACCGGTTCGTTGCCATACATGCCATCGAGGTAGGGCGCGATGCGGTTGTCGTCACGCAATGCTTCTTCGACTTCGGCTGCGCACTTCAAGGCTTTGCGCAGGGACCACTGCGGCGGTATGCCGGCATGGACCAGCGCAATGCCGCGCTGTTCGTCGTAGTGCATGAGCTTTTGCTGGCGCAGCCACTCAAGCAGCTCTTTGCGATCCGGCGCGTCGAGGATCTCGCGCAGGGTGTCGGCTTTCCTCAGGCGCTCGATGTTGTAGCCGGCGGCCAGCAGGTGCAGGTCATGGTTGCCCAGGACACACACCAGCGATTCACGGATGCTATAGAGGAAGCGCAGGGTTTCCAGCGATTGCGGGCCCCGGTTGACCAGGTCGCCAACCAGCCACAGATAATCCTTTGCAGGGTCGAAGGCAACCCGCTTGAGCAGGCATTGCAGTGGTTCGAGGCAGCCTTGCAGGTCGCCGACGGCGTACGTCGCCATCAGTGCAGGGCTCCGGGCACCGCCAGGCGGAAAGGCGCAATGATGGCGTCGAAGTGTTTACCGTCTTCGGCGAGCATTTGATAAGTCCCCTGCATGTTGCCAACGCGGGTGGTCATCACGGTGCCGCTGCTGTAGGTGTGGCTCTGGCCGACACCGATCAGCGGTTGCAGGCCAACCACGCCTGCGCCACGAACCTCTTCGACATGCCCGTCGCCATCGGTGATCACCCAGTGCCGCGAGAGCAACTTGGCCGGTAGCAGGCCGTTGTTCTGTACGGTAATGGTGTAGGCGAAGGCAAAGCGGTCTTGCTCGGGTTGCGATTGTTCTGCCAGATAGCGGGTGACGACGCTGACGTCGACCTGATAACGAGGATCGGACATGCAAGAGGCCTTAAAAGCAAAGCGGGACGCGGGGCGTAACTGATTGAGGTCAGTCTAGGCCAAGTATCGGATAGTAAACCAGACATGGGCGCTGGTGTCCTACCCGATAACGCTTCTGGCCTGTCAGATGTCGGCAGGCTGCTCGGCGACTTGTTCGCTGAGCTTGTCAGCCAGGCGGACGAAGGCTGCCAGATCAAGCTGTTCCGGGCGCAGGCTGCCATCGACGCCAGCGGCTTCGATTTCAGCGTTGCTCAGCAGGGCCTTGAGGGTGTTGCGCAGGGTCTTGCGGCGCTGGTTGAAGGCTTCGCGAACGACGCGCTCCAGCAAGCGATGGTCTTTGGCTGGATGCGGCAGCACGGCGTGCGGCACCAGACGGACGATCGCCGAGTCGACTTTCGGTGGTGGGTTGAACGCACCAGGGCCGACGTTGAACAGATGTTCGACCCGGCAGTGGTACTGAACCATGATCGACAGACGGCCCCAATCGCCACCACCAGGACCTGCCGCCAGACGCTCGACTACTTCCTTTTGCAGCATGAAGTGCATGTCGCGGATGATGCCTGCGTTGTTCAGCAGGTGGAAAATCAGTGGCGTGGAGATGTTGTACGGCAGGTTGCCAACAACGCGTAGGCTGTTTGGCGCGGCATTCAGGCTGTTGAAGTCGAACTTCAGCGCATCGCCCTGGTGCAGGTTGAAATTGCTCTTGCCGGCGAATTGCTGATTGAGGATCGGGATCAGGTCCTTGTCCAGTTCAACCACGTCCAGTTGGGCGCCGCTGTTGAGCAGGCCTTCCGTGAGCGCGCCCTGACCCGGGCCGATTTCCAGCAGGCGGTCTTCTGCTTTGGCGTGAATGGAGCGCAGGATTCGGTCGATAACGCCGGCATCGTGCAGGAAGTTCTGGCCGAAACGCTTGCGCGCCCGGTGTTGGTAATGCTCGGTCATAAACGGGTCTCGGCCATCTGGTAGGCGGTTTCCAGGGCGACTTGCAGGCTGCCGGTGTCGATTTTTCCGCTGCCAGCCAGGTCCAGGGCAGTGCCGTGGTCGACCGAGGTGCGGATGATCGGCAAGCCGAGGGTCACGTTGACTGCCGCGCCGAAGCCTTTGTATTTCAGCACAGGCAGGCCCTGGTCATGGTACATCGCCAGCACCGCGTCGCAGTGCTCCAGATATTTGGGGGTAAACAGAGTGTCGGCGGGCAGGGGACCGCGCAGGTCCATGCCTTCAGCGCGCAGACGCTCCAGGGTTGGTTCAATGATGTCGATTTCTTCGTGGCCCAGGTGTCCGCCTTCGCCGGCATGCGGGTTGAGTCCGCAGACGAGGATGCGTGGCTGGGCGATGCCAAATTTTTGTTGCAGGTCGGTGTGCAGAATTCGCGTGACCCGTTCCAGGCGCTCAGGGGTGATTGCATCGGCAATCTCCCGCAGCGGCAGGTGCGTGGTAACCAGTGCGACCCGCAAACCGTGTGTGGCGAGCATCATCACCACTTGCGGGGTGTGGGTCAGGTCTGCGAGAAACTCGGTGTGGCCGGAGAAGGCAATGCCCGACTCATTGATCACGCCCTTATGCACGGGGGCGGTGATCATTCCGGCGAAATGCCCGTCCAGGCAGCCAAGGCCTGCGCGGGTCAGGGTTTCCAGGACGAAGGCGGCATTGGCCTTGTCCAGTTGCCCGGCGGTGACCGGCGCACTGAGCGGTGTATCCCAGACATACAGGCTGTTGGCCGGCGCAGGAGCGTCCGGCCAGTTGCCCGGCGTCACCGCCAGCAAATCAACGACCACACCCAGCTGCGCGGCCCGCTCAATGAGCAGGTCGCGGCTGGTAATGGCAATCAGGGGGTGTGGCTGGGCTTGCGAGGCGAGTAGCAGGCACAGGTCAGGACCTATGCCGGCCGGCTCGCCGGGTGTCAGCGCAAAACGTTTGGGGTTCACTTCGCCGCCTGGTCGACGCCAGGGAGCTTGATTTCAACGTAGGCTTCGTCACGGATCTGACGCAACCAGGTCTGCAGCTCTTCGTCGTATTTGCGGTTACGCAGTACGGTCATTGCCTGCTGTTCACGAGCCTGGGAGGTGCTGTCAGTGGCGCGGCGGCCAAGGACTTCCAGGACGTGCCAGCCATATTGAGTCTTGAACGGCTTGGACAGCTGACCTTGTTGGGTCTTGGCCATTACTTCGCGGAATTCCGGCACCAGCGCGTTCGGGTCGATCCAGTTGAGGTCGCCGCCGTTAAGGGCAGAACCCGGGTCTTCCGAGTAGCTTTTCGCCAGTTCAGCGAAATCGTCACCCGCGGAAATGCGGTCGTAGAGTTTCTGCGCCAGGCGCTTGGTTTCTTCTTCGCTGCGGATTTCGCTTGGTTTGATCAGGATGTGGCGAACGTGTACTTCGTCACGCACCTGATTACCGCCGCCGCGTTTTTCCAGCACTTTGAGAATGATGAAACCGCCAGGTGTACGTGCCGGTTGACTGATTTCGCCCACCGCCATCGCGCTCAGCTCACGGTCGAACGGAGGTGGCAGTTGAGCGGCTTTACGCCAGCCCATGTCGCCGCCTTCCAGTGCGTTGTCGCTCGCGGATTTGGCGATGGCCAGTTGAGAGAAATCAGCACCCTGTTTGAGTTGCTGATAGATCGCCATGGCCTGACGGGCAGCGTTCTGGATCGCTTCCGAATTGGCACTTTCCGGGGTCGGGATCAGGATGTTGGCCAGGTGCAGTTCTTCAGAGAGCTGCACTTTGCCCAGGTCAGAGGCGAGGAAGTTTTTCACTTCCTGCTCGGACACCTGAATCCGTTCGGCCACACGCCGCTGACGAACACGGCTGATGATCATCTCGCGACGAACCTGGTCGCGGGCGTCGTCATAAGACAGGCCGTCGCGAGTCAGGGCGGCGCGGAACTGCTCCACGCTCATGTTGTTGCGCTGGGCAATGGTGCCGATCGCCTGGTTCAGCTCTTCATCGGTAATGCGAATGCCGGAGCGTTCGCCGATCTGCAGTTGCAGGTTTTCGACGATCAGGCGTTCGAGCACCTGTTGTTCCAGCACGCTGGCTGGCGGTGTGCCGCCGCCGCGCTTGGCGATGGTTTGCTGAACTTCATGAACTCGCCGGTCCAACTGGCTCTGCATGACCACGTCGTTGTCGACGATGGCCACCACTTTGTCGATGGACTGTACGGCGGCGCTAGCCGCAGTACCCAGGAACAGCGCGCCCAGCATCAGCGGGCGCAGACAATCAGAAAGCTTGGTCTTCACGTTCACGATAACCTTGAATGCCTTTGTCGAGGAAGCTCTCTACTTTGGCGCCAGTAACGCCGCCGAGACCCTTCAGAACAATTTGGAGGAAGAGGCCATGGTCGCCTTTTTCGTTTTGCGGGGCTACTTGACTGAACTCGTCATACGACACCCAGTAACGATTGATCAGGCGCAGTTTCCAGCAGCAGTTGTCGTACTCGAAACCACCAAAGGCTTCCAGGGTACGGTTGCGGTTGTAGTCGTACTGCCAGCGACTGATGGCATTCCATTGCGGCACGACAGGCCAGATCACCGAGAAGTCGTGCTGTTTGATCTTGTAGTAATCCTTCACGTAGCCAGGTTGGCCAGGGGTGCCATAGTCACCGCCGCCCACAGCCCATTTACCCGTAGTCTGGTCGTAACGAACCTGGTCATTGCGATAGCGATAACCGGCGTTGATGACCTTGTTCGGATTGTCTTCCGGCTGGTAGTGGAACATCGCGCTGCCCGAACGAGGGTGGCGGCTATCCGGGTCCCAGTTGTAATCGGCCGTGGTGCGCCAATCGCGGTTCCAGCGATATTCGTATTCCAGGGCATATGGCGAAACGTTGGAATGCGCATCGGCGCGGGTTTTTGCATCGATACCCGGCAACTGGACTTCGCGGTCCTTGAAGTACATGGCCTGGCCGACGCTGATGCGTTGACGTTCGAAACCGTTGTCTTCGATCCAGCGGTTGGTCACGCCCAGCGACAGCTTGTTTTCGTCGCCAACCCGGTCTGAACCGATGAAACGGTTGTCGCGAAACAGCGAGGCATAGTTGAACGTAGTTTCGGCGCTGTCGAATACCGGAATGTCGGACTGATCTTTCTCTGGGACATAGAGATAGTACAGGCGCGGTTCCAGGGTTTGGCGGTAGTTCTTGCCAAACCATTGGGTATTGCGGTCGAAGTACAGGCCGCTGTCGATGCTCGCAATAGGCACGCCGCGGCTCTGATTGCGGCTGTAGGTGCCATTCAGGCGATCTGCGTCCGCGCCTTGTGCGGCGATCTGGCTTTTGCCGGTACCGTCGAGGTCCAGGTCATACTGGGTGTACTGATACTTGAGCGACGGCTTCAGGAAACCGTAGGTCCAGTTCAGCGGCAGGCTGACTGCTGGCGCGAGGTTCAGGCGATCACCGGTGGCACGTGCCAGACCTTGAACGTTGGTATCCAGGAAAGGGGACTGGAAACCGTTTTCGTCAGTGAAGTTGCCGGTTCTCAGGTTCCGGTCAAACCGCACCAGCTCGGTTTCGTAGGTCATGTCCAGGCCGCCAGGGTGTTGCGGCAGGAAACCATTGAAAGTGATCTGCGGCAGGCGGTTGTACGGGGTAATGTTGGAGATCGTTGCCAGCTGATACGCCTGTGCATTCACGCGGGCGGTGAAGGTGTCGCCACGGTAGGTGACCGCACCTTGCTGATTCACGAAATCGCGGCTTTGAACACCTATCTGATCGGATTGCAGATCCTGGAAGTAATACGGATCGCTGATTTTGGTGTAGTCGACCTCGGTCATTACCCGCGAATCCAGCCCGCCCTTGTGCTGCCAGTTGTACATGTAGCGGGTTTTTTCGTAGTCGGTCTGCAACTTGCGATCGGTGTTGTCGTCGTTGAGGTACGCGGCGCCGAACTGACCTTCGCTGGACTGGGTCAGGTAACGGAACTCGCCTTCCATCAACAGGCCGCGCTTGCTCATGTAGCGCGGATACAACGTGGCGTCGTAGTTCGGTGCCAGGTTGAAGTAGTACGGTGTGACCAGCATGAAGCCGGTTTTGGTGCTGGTGCCGAAGCTTGGTGGCAGGAAGCCGGACTGGCGACGGTCATCGATCGGGAAATAGATGTACGGGGTGTAGAACACCGGAATGTCCTTGACCCGCAGCGTCACGTTGGTCCCGGTACCGAAACCGGTCGCAGGGTTCAAGGTGATGTTGTTGCCCTTGAGCTGCCAGGCGTTGCTGTTCGGTTCGCACGTGGTGTACGTACCATCCTTGAGACGGATGATCGCGTTCTCGGCGCGTTTGGCATACAGCGCGCTACCGCGGACACGGGATTTGTGCATCACGTATTCGGCGTTGTCGATCTGGGCTTCACCGGTGTCGAGCTGCACCTCAGCGTGGTCGCCGACGATCAGTGCGCCGTTGTCGCGCACGCGAACGTTACCGGTCAGTTCGCCACGGTTTTCGGCTTGATGCAGGCTGGCCTCATCGGCCTCGACCTGCATGCTGCCCTGACGCATGACCACGTCACCGGCGAGGGTCGCCACCTGTTCTTCCTGCTGATAGCGGGAAGCTTTGGCGCCGATAAACGTCGGGGCGTCACTTTTATTCGTCTTGTCATTCATGCCAGGACGAATTGGTTCGATATAGGAACCAGAGCAATAAGGACCTGTTTCGGCCAATTGGGCAGCGGTGAGCTTATCGCGCGGAACCCAGTCGAGGTGACTGTAGTCAGCACTGCGCGACTTCAGGGCGCGACCCTTGGCTTCGGTGACCAGTACCGGCTTGTCGGCGGTTTCGCCACCGGCTGTGCTGCTCTCGGCCGTCGACGCGTTGCCCGAACTGACCGCGCTGCCCTCATGTACAGGGCGCGGTGGCAGTTGGGCTGCGTTGGCTTTCGGCGCGCAGTCCCAGGCTCCCGAAGCAGAGACTGAGCAGTCATACTGTTCCGCGGCGACCACGAACGAAGTGGCTAGAGGTTGCAGGGCCAGCAAACTGCCGGTCACCAACAACGGAAATTTTTTACGAAACGCGGGGGATTTCAATGCCATCTTATTAGTCCGGGCTTCCTGCGTGCCATCTGCCCGCGGTGTGGGCCGCACGCCTCTCGATGGTCTGAAAAAGATGCTGGATAATAAAGCATGACCCGCTTGACGGCTAGCGCCGTCGGAGACCCTTGTAATGCCTGACCAAGATGTACGCTTGCAACACCTGAAAGTTTGGCTTGATGAGCAATTGGCAATGCTGTTTGCCGCGCAAGGATGGGGTGCCATACCCCCGGCCACGTTGACCGCGGCCAGCAGCGACGCGAGTTTTCGCCGTTACTTCCGTTGGGAAGGCGAAGGCAGAAGTTTCATCGTGATGGACGCTCCGCCGCCTCAGGAAAACTGTAAACCCTTCGTGGATATCGCATATTTGCTGGCGAAATCCGGAATTAACGTACCAAAAATCTACGCAGAAGATCTTGAACGCGGCTTTCTTTTGCTCAATGACCTGGGTAATCAGACTTATCTGGACGTGATCGACAGCGAAAATGCTGACGATTTGTTCAAGGATGCCTTGCAAGCGTTGCTGGCTTTTCAGCAGTTGCCGATGGTTGCACCGCTGCCGAGCTATGACGTGGCCCTGTTGCGCCGCGAGCTGGAACTGTTCCCCGAGTGGTATGTAAAGCGCGAGTTGGGTATCGAGTTCGATTCGGCGCAGCAAATGCTCTGGCAGCAAGTCAG
The DNA here is from genome assembly GCF_058799675.1 of Pseudomonas sp. GW822-FHT06B12. NCBI lineage: Bacteria > Pseudomonadati > Pseudomonadota > Gammaproteobacteria > Pseudomonadales > Pseudomonadaceae > Pseudomonas > Pseudomonas sp. GW822-FHT06B12. The sequence continues at coordinate 34,156 of NZ_JBXALR010000013.1, read as the reverse complement.
CGACAGGTTGATCGACAGCGCCCTGGCCCAGCCCAAAGTGCTGGTTCATCGCGACTATATGCCGCGCAACCTGATGCTCGGCGAGCCAAATCCTGGCGTGCTGGATTTTCAGGATGCGGTTTACGGCCCCGTTACCTATGACGTGACCTGCCTGTTCAAGGACGCCTTCCTCAGCTGGCCCGAGGAGCGCGTGCGCGGTTGGCTGGCGGACTACTGGCAGCAAGCGGGCGCTCTCGGTATTCCGGTTCAGTCCGATTTCGAAGACTTCCTGCGTGCCAGCGACCTGATGGGTGTGCAGCGTCACCTGAAGGTGATCGGCATTTTCGCCCGTATCTGCCACCGCGACGGCAAACCGCGCTACCTCGGCGATGTGCCGCGCTTCTTTGCTTATATAGACGCAGTAGTCGCTCGTCGTCCTGAGCTCGTGGAGTTGGATGTGTTGCTGGCCAGTCTGCGCCAGTCGGTCGGAGTCTCTGCATGAAAGCAATGATTCTGGCAGCCGGTAAAGGTGAGCGCATGCGCCCACTGACGCTGACCACGCCCAAGCCGCTGGTGCGTGTTGGCGGGGTGCCGCTGATCGAGTATCACCTGAAGGCGCTGGCAGCGGCAGGTTTCACCGAGGTGGTGATCAATCACGCCTGGCTAGGGCAACAGATCGAAGATTACCTGGGTGACGGTTCGCGCTATGGCCTGAGCATTCAGTACTCGCCGGAAGGTGAGCCGCTGGAAACGGGCGGCGGGATTTACCGCGCGTTGCCGCTCTTGGGTGATGAAGCCTTTGTAGTGGTCAACGGTGATATCTGGACCGATTACGACTTCACCACTCTGCGTCAACCGATAGCGGGCCTGGCCCACCTGGTGCTTGCCGACAACCCGGTGCACCACCCGGCCGGCGATTTCAGCCTTGTCGATGGCCTGGTACGGGACGGCCAGCCGGGTGCACAGACGCTCACTTACAGTGGCATTGCCGTGCTGCATCCGAAACTCTTCGCGGCCTGCGCGGACGGCGCCTTCAAACTGGCCCCGCTATTACGCGATGCCATGGCGCAAGGGCAGGTGAGCGGCGAGCGACTGCACGGGCACTGGGTCGATGTCGGCACTCACGAACGTCTGGCCGAAGTTGAGCAATTGATAGAAGCGAGCTACTGACATGTTGTGGCCAGGGACTCTGATTGGAGCCGGAGCGGGCTTTGCCATAGCCAGCATTCCGGGGGCCATGCTCGGCGCATTGTTAGGGCAGGCGCTGGACCGGCGCTTGCAGCTGCAAAGCCTCGGGCATTTGCGTGAGCGACTCGGCGGTCGGCCGATGTTGCGTAACGATGAATTGTTGTTTGTATTGCTGGGGCGTCTGGCCAAGAGCGATGGTCGGGTGGTGGACGGTCATATCTATCAGGCGCGTCAGGAAATGCGTGCGCTGGAAATGAGCGAGTCGGCGCAGAAACGCGCGATCGCGGCGTTCAACCGTGGCAAGTCGGGTCATGATCGCTTGCGCGGTTACCTGCGCCGTTTAAGCGCGCAGCCGCATGCCGCCGAAGGTGTCTTGCGCGCCTGTTGGCGGATGGTCTGGGCTGACGGGCGTGCCGCAAGTGCCGAGCGTGAGCTGATTGCACAGTGGGGCAAGTGGCTGGGCTGGACGCCGGAACAAGTGCAGGCACTGGCCAGTGATTACGAACCGCACAAAAAAAACCTGGTTAACAGTGCGGCGGCCTATCAGGAGGCACTGCGAGTACTCGGCGTATCAGCGACCAGTGAGCCGTCGCAGATCAAGCGTGCTTACCGACGCCTGCTCAGTCGCCATCACCCGGACAAGATCGCCGGTACTGGTGCGACACCTTCCCAGGTGCGCGAAGCGACTGACAAAACCCGCGAGCTGCACAACGCCTATACGTTGATTCGCGAGCGGCGGGATTTTCGTTAACGGCTTTGAAGGTCAAAAGATCGCAGCCTGCGGCAGTACGCATAACCCAATGTAGGAGCTGCCGCAGGCTGCGATCTTTTGCTTTTGCTTAGTCCACTTTCTGTGGATTCAACCAACCGCGTACACGCCGGAATAATTGCTCCTGCTCGGCAGCGCTGTTGCCGGGCAATGTCTTCAGTGCAAGCTGGCTGAAGGTTGAAGCTTTCAGGCGTTTGCTGGCCTGCAAGCGTTCCAGCGCAGCACTCTGCACCAACGCCTTGTCCTTGTAGTAGATGTCGAAGGTGGCCAGTTTCAAGGTGGTGGTCAGTTCCGCCAGTCCGGTTTTCACCGTCATGGGAGTCTGCGCGGCGACCATCACGAATTTTGCGACTTGCGAGGGTTGTTTTTCGCTCAGGTAGCGCGCGGCCCAATAGGCCCCTGTGCCGTGACCGAGCAAGACGATGCTGCGAGCACTTTGTTGTTCGGCGAAAGCAATGGCTGCGTCGATTCGTGCGTAGATGCGCTCGGCGTCGGCCTTGGCTTGCTCTTCGCTGGTCTCGGCGATCGCGCGGTCGGCTACGTCCCCTTCACCCCCGGCCACTTGCTCGATCGGTGCGGTGGTGCTGGCGTCTTTGCTGCCAATCGCGGGTTTGGCCGGCACGGGTGCGACTTCGACGACACGCGCTTGCGGGGCATTGCTTTGCAGGTCAGGCAAGGTAAGACTCAGGCTGCTCCAGTCGGCATCGGGCAATTTTTGCCGCAATGGGCTGATTGCTTGAGGCCAGTCAGCAGTTTCACCTGCACCGGGGATGATAATCACCGCACCCTTGGGGTCGCTGGTGTTGGCCGGTTTCCACAGTGCGAGAAAACTGTCACTGCCGGCCTGCAATTGCTGTTGCTCTTGGGCGGGGACTGTCCGTTCAAGGGCAGCGGCTTCTTCCTGACTACGCTCTGGCAGTGGCTGGCGTTCGACCGGTTTTTCTGCGGCGGGCTTTTCCGCGGTGGTGGGTGCCGGGTCGGCGGCCTGGGCTGAAAAGGCACAAGGCAGGATCAGCGACAGGCACAATGCTGGCAGTGCCAAGCGATAGACAGGGGGCATCGGATATTCCAGGCCAGAAGTAATCCCGGCAGCCTAATGGGTTGGTCAGTATTTGTCAGTGTGTGAGACTTCGGATGATGCGTTTTCGCTGCCTGTTGGTTATCGGCTGTTGTTGGCTTCCCTTGATGGCATGGGCGGCGCCCACGTCGTCTGCGCATGCTGCGCAGCTGAGCGTCGCGCAGCGCCAGTGGCTCGCGGAGCACAATGAGCTGCGCGTTGGCGTGGTGCTGCAAGCACCTTTCGCACAGTACGACCGGCGTTTGCAGCGGTTGTCCGGGGCCAATGTCGAATTGATGCAGTGGCTGGCCAGTGCGCTCAACATCGAGGTGACGTGGCGCAACTTTCCCGATGTGGCGCAACTGGAAGAGGCAGTGCGCGAAGGTGAAGTCGACCTCGCTCCGGGCCTGACCCAAACCCCCGCCGGCCTGCGTCTGTGGCAATTCACCGATCCATACATGCGCGTACCGCAACTGGTGGTCGGCGAACAGAAGGGCGCGGGTGTCGTCGAACTGGAAAAACTCGACAGCCAGTCGCGGGTCGCGGTGCGGATGCCCAGCGCGATCGCCGATTATCTGCGCAGCAACTACGGCAATCTCAACTTGCAGGGCGTGCCGATGGAGCGTGAGGCCCTGCAATTGCTGCTGACTCAACAGGCCCGGTACGCGGTCGTGGATGAAGCCCAGCTCAGCCGTTTGTCGTCCGAGCCCGAATTCTCCGGGTTAACAGTGGTAGGGGATATTGGCCTGCCACAGTTGCTACGGGTGGCGACTCGCCGCGACTGGCCGGAGTTGGCCGGCATCGTTGAAAGCGCCTTGCATGCCATTCCGGCCAAGGATCTTGAACAGTTGCACGCGCGCTGGCTGCAACCCAAGTACCCACGTCTGGCCGAATCGCCGGGCTTCTGGCAAAACCTCTGCCTGTTGCTGGTCGTGTTGTTCCTCGGCAGCATGGCCATCGTGCTGTGGCAGCGCCGTCAGCAACATACGCTTGAGCTGCGTTTACTGGCGGCCCGCGAAGACATTGCGCTGCGCGAGGCGAGCGAAGAAGCGTTGCGCCTGACGCAGTTTTCCATCGATCAAAGCACGGTCGGGATCCTCTGGGTCAATTGGGATAGCCATGTGCGTTACGCCAACCGTGCGGCCGAGGACATGCTCGGTTATGCGCCGGGCGGTGTCATTGATCGGCCACTGATCGACTTTGAGCCCGGTCTGCACATGGACCGTTGGTTGAGCCTGTGGAAACGCGCCCGGGCCAGCGAGGACGGGCCACAGAGCTTTGAAACCAACTGCGTGCGCGCCGATGGCAGCATTCTGCCGGCCGACGTGTCGTTGAGTTTCCTGCGTTTTCGCGACGGTGAATATCTGGTGGTTTACCTCAATGACGTTACCGAACGCCGTCGGGCGTTGGCTGCCTTGCAGGAAAGCGAGGCACGGTTGCAGGGGATCGCTGCCAACGTACCGGGACTGGTCTTTCGCCTGGAGCGGGCGCCAGTGACCGGGCAGATCGACTTTGCCTACATCAGCGAGGGTAGCGAGAGTCTGGTGGGGTATTCACCGGCGACCTTGAGCCATCGCGACATGGGCCTGCGCAGTCTGGTGCATCCGGATGACCGGGCGAGTTATCACCAGACTCAGGATCAGGCGCTGGACACTGACAGCGACTGGTCGTGGCAAGGCCGGATTCTCACCCGCCAGGGCGAGCAGCGCTGGGCCGAAATCAAGGCCATCACTCGCCGGCTCGACGATGGTGCATTCGTCTGGGACGGGATTGTCTGGGACATCAGCGAGAGCAAGCGCATCGAGCTGGAACTGGCCAGCTCCCGCGAGCAATTGCGTGAATTGTCCGCGCACCTGGAAAGCGTGCGGGAAGAGGAAAAGGCCCGGATTGCCCGGGAAGTTCACGATGAATTGGGTCAGATGCTGACGGTGCTCAAGCTCGAAACCTCGATGTGCGAATTGGCTTACGCCGAACTCGATCCGGGGTTGAGTGACCGTCTCAACAGCATGAAGCGCCTGATCGCCCAGCTGTTCCAGCTGGTGCGCGACGTGGCCACGGCCTTGCGCCCACCGATTCTCGACGCCGGGATCGCATCAGCCATCGAGTGGCAGGCCCGGCGTTTCGAAGCGCGCACGCAGATCCCGTGCCTGGTGCAAGTACCGGACAACCTGCCGGCCCTCAGCGACGCCAAGGCCATCGGCCTGTTCCGGATCCTTCAGGAGGCGCTGACCAATGTCATGCGTCATGCGCAGGCGCATACTGTTGAACTGACACTGGTGCTGGAAGGCGACGAGTTGTGCCTGACGGTCAGCGATGATGGCGTAGGCTTTGTCGCGTCCACGGGCAGGCCGACATCCTTTGGCGTGGTCGGCATGCGCGAGCGGGTGCTGATCATGGGTGGCCAGTTGTCGCTTGAGAGTGAACCGGGCGAGGGCACGACATTGAGCGTGCGTGTGCCGCTGGATGAAGCCTGAGGGTTTTATGTTGTTTGCACTGACGCCTTCGCGAGCAAGCTCGCTCCCACATTGATCTGTGTTGTCCCTATGTACGCGGAACAGTGTGGGAGCGAGCTTGCTCGCGATTGATCTTGGCTCTGAATAAGAAGAATGGAGAAGAACGTGATCCGTGTACTGGTAGCCGAAGACCACACCATCGTCCGTGAGGGCATCAAACAGTTGATTGGCCTCGCCAAGGATTTGCTGGTGGTGGGGGAGGCGAGCAATGGCGAGCAATTGCTCGAGCAATTGCGCCATATTCCCTGCGAGGTGGTGTTGCTGGATATCTCCATGCCCGGGGTTAACGGGCTGGAGGCGATTCCACGGATTCGCGCACTGAACAATCCACCAGCAATTCTGGTGCTGTCGATGCACGACGAGGCGCAAATGGCTGCGCGGGCGCTGAAGGTAGGCGCTGCCGGTTATGCGACCAAGGACAGCGACCCGGCGTTGCTGCTGACGGCGATTCGCAAAGTCGCGGCGGGCGGGCGTTACATTGATCCGGAGCTGGCGGACCGAATGGTCTTCGAAGTCGGCCTGACGGATTCGCGGCCGCTGCATTCGTTGCTCTCGGAGCGCGAGTTTTCGGTATTCGAGCGCCTGGCCCAGGGCGCCAACGTCAATGACATTGCCCAGCAACTGGCGTTGAGCAGCAAAACCATCAGCACCCACAAGGCGCGGCTGATGCAGAAACTCAACATCACCTCACTGGCTGAGCTGGTGAAGTACGCGATGGAACACAAGTTGCTCTGAAGAACACCGCTATACCCTGTGGGAGCGAGCTTGCTCGCGATGAGGGCATGTCATTCAGTATCGATGTCGACTGACCCACCGCTATCGCGAGCAAGCTCGCTCCCACAGAGATCGCTTACGCATATCCATTTACGACATCTCTCAAGACCGCCTTTGCCGACTCTTGTGGCTTGCAGCTAACAGCATGCCGCTGCATATGCCAAAACGCGCCATCTCTGTAGGGCAATCCCTACCCCCAACCTTCCATACGGCTGAGGCGATTCTCTCCTGCACCCCGATTTGCGTGGTCCCAAGGCTCCACTAGGCTTAGTACTCAGCAGTCCTACATATAAAGAATACAAAGGTGCAGGTATGAGCGAGGTCGATTCAAGCGCTGGAGCGAATGATGTTCTGGTCAGCTTTCGTGGAGTGCAAAAGAGCTACGACGGCGAGAACCTGATCGTCAAAGACCTCAACCTGGAGATTCGCAAAGGCGAATTCCTCACCTTGCTCGGGCCGTCCGGCTCCGGCAAGACCACCAGTCTGATGATGCTCGCCGGTTTCGAAACGCCGACCGCCGGCGAAATCCTGCTGGCCGGACGTGCGATCAACAACGTGCCGCCGCACAAGCGCGACATCGGCATGGTGTTCCAGAACTACGCATTGTTCCCGCACATGACGGTGGCCGAGAACCTGGCGTTCCCGCTGACCGTACGTGGTCTGAACAAAAGCGACGTCAGTGACCGGGTCAAGCGCGTGCTGAGCATGGTTCAGCTCGACGCGTTCGCCCAGCGTTATCCGGCGCAGCTTTCCGGTGGTCAGCAACAGCGTGTGGCACTGGCCCGGGCACTGGTGTTCGAGCCGCAACTGGTGCTGATGGACGAACCGCTGGGCGCTCTGGACAAACAGCTGCGTGAACACATGCAGATGGAAATCAAGCACCTGCACCAGCGCCTCGGCGTGACTGTGGTCTACGTGACCCACGACCAGGGCGAAGCCCTGACCATGTCCGACCGCGTGGCGGTCTTCCATCAAGGCGAAATCCAGCAGATCGCGCCACCGCGCGAGCTCTATGAAAAGCCAAAGAACACCTTCGTCGCCAACTTCATTGGCGAGAACAACCGTCTCAACGGTCGTTTGCACAGCCACACCGGCGACCGCTGCGTGGTTGAGCTGGGGCGTGGTGAAAAGGTCGAAGCGCTGGCAGTGAATGTCGGCAAGACCGGCGAGCCAGTGACGCTGTCCATCCGACCGGAGCGCGTGAGCCTCAACGGGTCCAGCGAGTCGTGCGTCAACCGCTTCTCAGGGCGGGTGGCGGAATTCATCTATCTGGGCGACCACGTCCGTGTTCGCCTGGAAGTCTGTGGCAAGACCGACTTCTTCGTGAAACAGCCGATTGCCGAGCTGGATCCGGCGCTGGCGGTCGGAGACGTGGTACCGCTTGGCTGGCAGGTCGAACACGTTCGCGCGCTCGACCCACTTCTAGAGGCGAACTGATCGCCCTCGCTTCACCAACACCAACCCCGCATGTGGAGAGAATAATAAATGTTGAGATCCCTGAAATTCACAGCCCTCGCACTGGGCATGATGGGCGCAGCGCACGCAATGGCCGGCCCCGACCTGACCGTGGTGTCGTTTGGCGGCGCGAACAAGGCAGCGCAGGTCAAGGCCTTCTACGCACCGTGGGAAGCAGCGGGCAACGGCAAGATCGTCGCCGGTGAATACAACGGTGAAATGGCCAAGGTCAAAGCCATGGTCGACACCAAGAGCGTGTCCTGGGACCTGGTAGAAGTTGAATCGCCAGAACTGTCCCGTGGTTGCGACGAAGACATGTTCGAGCCGCTCGACCCTGCGCTGTTCGGTAAGTCCGAAGACTACGTGAAGGGTGCCATCCAGCCATGCGGCGTTGGCTTCTTCGTGTGGTCGACCGTGTTGGCCTACAACGCCGACAAGCTGGCAAGCGCACCGACCAGTTGGGTGGATTTCTGGGATACCAAGAAATTCCCGGGTAAACGTGGCCTGCGTAAAGGCGCCAAGTACACCTTGGAATTCGCCTTGATGGCCGACGGCGTTGCGCCGAAAGACGTCTATAAAGTGCTGGCCAGCAAGGATGGTCAGGACCGCGCATTCAAGAAACTCGATGAGCTCAAGCCAAGTATTCAATGGTGGGAAGCTGGCGCTCAGCCACCGCAGTATCTGGCTTCCGGTGACGTGGTCATGAGTTCGGCCTACAACGGCCGGATCGCTGCCGTGCAGAAAGAAAGCAATCTGAAAGTGGTATGGAACGGCGGCATCTACGACTTCGACGCCTGGGCAATTCCAAAAGGCCTGGATAAAACCCGCGCTGCAGCCGCGAAGAAATTCATCGCGTACTCGGTCATGCCGCAACAGCAGAAAACCTACTCGGAAAACATCGCCTACGGCCCGGCCAATACCCAAGCCGTACCGCTGTTGTCTAAAGACATTCTGAAAGACATGCCGACCACCCCGGAAAACATCGCCAACCAGGTGCAGATCGATGTCAGCTTCTGGGCTGACAACGGTGAGCAACTGGAACAGCGTTTCAACTCGTGGGCTGCGAAGTAACCACAACCCTGCGATGGTGGGCTAGCCCACCTGTGGGAGCGAGCTTGCTCGCGATTGCGGTGTATCAGTCAACATCAATGTTGAATTTGAAGGCGCCATCGCGAGCAAGCTCGCTCCCACATTATCGATTGATCAAAGAATTTCGGAGTTCGCCATGGCCATCGCCGTTCCCCTGAACGAGGGCACCCATCGCACCTTGAAGCAGCGCCTTGCGCGTGCCGAGCGGGTCAACCGCTGGAAGGCCCAAGCCCTGATCGCGCCGTTGGTGCTGTTTCTGTTGTTGGTGTTTCTGGTGCCGATCGTGGCGCTGCTCTACAAAAGTGTCGGCAACCCGGAAGTGGTCGGCGGGATGCCGCGCACCGTGGCGGCGATTGCCACCTGGGATGGTCGAGGCTTGCCGGCGGATCCGGTCTTCAAGGCTGCCAGCGAAGACCTCCTTGAGGCCCGCAAGAATCAAACCCTGGGCGATCTGTCCAAGCGACTGAACATGGAGTTGGCCGGCTATCGCAGCCTGCTGACCAAAACCGCGCGAGCGCTGCCGTTCACGACGGAACCGGCCTCGTATAAAGACGCGCTCGAAGCGCTGGATGAGCGTTGGGGGGACCCGGCCTATTGGCAAGCGGTGCGCCGCAACACCAGCAGCATCACGCCATATTATTTGTTGGCAGCGGTCGACCATCGAATCGACGACCTCGGCGAAATCGCCCCGGCGACTCCCGATCAGGCGATTTACCTCGAGATCTTTGCCCGGACTTTCTGGATGGGCCTGATCATCACCGCGATCTGCCTGGTGCTGGCCTACCCGTTGGCGTACCTGTTGGCCAACCTGCCGTCGCGTCAAAGCAACCTGCTGATGATTCTGGTGCTGCTGCCGTTCTGGACCTCGATTCTGGTGCGGGTGGCGGCGTGGATTGTCTTGCTGCAATCGGGCGGGCTGATCAACAGCGCGATGATGGCCATGGGCATCATCGATAAGCCGCTGGAACTGGTGTTCAACCGCACCGGGGTGTACATCTCGATGGTGCACATCCTGCTGCCGTTCATGATTCTGCCGATCTACAGCGTGATGAAAGGCATCTCGCCGACCTACATGCGTGCGGCGATCTCGCTGGGCTGCCATCCGTTCGCCAGCTTCTGGCGGGTGTACTTTCCGCAGACCTATGCCGGTGTCGGCGCCGGTTGCCTGTTGGTGTTCATCCTGGCGATTGGTTACTACATCACCCCGGCGCTGCTCGGGAGCCCGAACGATCAGATGGTCAGCTACTTCGTCGCCTTCTACACCAACACCAGCATCAACTGGGGCATGGCGACCGCTCTCGGTGGGCTGCTGCTGATGGCGACCATCGTGCTCTATCTGATTTACAGCTGGCTGGTAGGCGCGAGCCGCCTGCGTCTGAGCTAAGGAGAGAATCGAAATGCTGAGTCCTTATATGTCGCCCGTCGAGCGGGTGTGGTTCTACAGCTTGCGCATTCTCTGCGGGCTGATCCTGTTGTTCCTGATTTTGCCGGTGCTGGTGATTATCCCGCTGTCGTTCAATTCGGGGAGTTTTCTGGTCTACCCGCTGCAAGGTTTCTCGTTGCACTGGTATCAGGACTTCTTTGCCTCGGCCGAATGGATGCGCTCGCTGAAGAACAGCATGATTGTCGCTCCGGCGGCGACGGTGCTGGCGATGGTGTTCGGTACGCTGGCGGCGATTGGCCTGACCCGTGGCGACTTCCCCGGCAAGGCGCTGGTGATGGCGTTGGTGATCTCGCCGATGGTGGTGCCGGTGGTGATCATCGGCGTGGCCAGTTACCTGGCCTTCGCTCCGCTGGGGTTTGGCAACAGCTTTGTTTCGCTGATTGTCGTGCATGCGGTGTTGGGCGTGCCGTTCGTGATCATTACCGTGTCGGCGACGTTGCAAGGTTTTAACCAGAACCTGGTGCGTGCTGCCGCAAGCCTGGGAGCTTCACCGCTGACGGCGTTCCGCCGGGTGACCTTGCCGTTGATCGCGCCGGGGGTCATTTCCGGGGCGCTGTTTGCCTTCGCGACGTCGTTCGATGAGGTGGTGGTCACGTTGTTCCTTGCCGGTCCCCAGCAGGCGACATTGCCGCGGCAGATGTTCAGCGGTATCCGCGAAAACCTGAGCCCGACCATTGCCGCCGCCGCGACGCTGCTGATCGCTTTCTCGGTGTTCCTGCTGTTGACCCTGGAATGGCTGCGTGGCCGCAGCGAGAAACTGCGTACCGCACAGGTTTGAAGGTAAACGCCGATCAACTGTGGGAGCGAGCTTGCTCGCGATGAGGGACTGACATTCACCATTGATGTCGGCTGACAGTCCGCTATCGCGAGCAAGCTCGCTCCCACAGGGTGTTCTCTGTGGACCTTTGCTCATTCACTCGCTGAATAACAGACAAACCCCAATCCCCAGCTACTATTGTGCCCAGCTCCCCTATTTATAAGAGGCTGCGCACATGAGTATTTCCTCTTTCAAAATCGCTCACAAATTGCTCACCGGCACGGCTGCTATCGAGCAACTGGCCGCCGAGCTGACCCGTCTGGATGTCGACTACCCACTGATTGTCACCGATGCCGCGCTGGTCAAGTCCGGTACGGTGGAGCTGGCGCTGGCGCAACTGGGGGGGCGCACGTACGAGATTTTCGATCGGGTGTTGCCCGACCCGGAAATCGCCATCGTTGAGGACTGCATGCGCGTCTACCGCGACGGCGGGCATGACGGTTTGATCGGCCTTGGTGGCGGCAGTGCCATCGACATCGCCAAAAGTGTTGCAGCCTATGCCGGTTATCACGGCGCGCTCGAGGACTTGTTCGGTGTCGATCAGGTGCCGCGCAAAGGTCCGCCGCTGATTGCGATCCCGACCACTGCCGGCACCGGTTCGGAAGTCACCAACGTGGCGATTCTTTCCGACAAGGTCGCGCAGTTGAAAAAAGGCATCATCAGCGATTACCTGCTGCCGGATGTGGCGCTGGTCAGTCCGCAAATGACCCTGACCTGCCCACGTAGCGTGACCGCTGCCAGTGGCGTCGATGCGCTGGTGCACGCTGTCGAATCCTACTTGTCGCTCAACGCCTCACCGATTACCGACGCGCTGGCCATCGGCGCCATCAAGCTGATCGCCACGGCATTGCCCAAAGCCTACGCCAACCCTTCGCACCTGCAGGCCCGTGAAGATATGGCCACCGCCAGCCTGATGGCCGGCATGGCATTCGGTAACGCCGGGGTCGGCGCGGTGCATGCCTTGGCTTATCCGCTGGGTGGGCGTTTCAACATTACGCACGGTGTCAGCAATGCCTTGTTGCTGCCGTATGTCATGAACTGGAACAAGATGGCGTGCGTCGAGCGCATGCGGGATATCGCCGAAGCTCTTGGCGTGAAAACGGCGCAGTTGAGCGCTGACGAGGCGGCGGATAAAGCCGTCGAGGCCATGGCGCGACTCTGTGCCGCAGTGGAAATCCCCCAAGGCCTGCACAGTTTTGGCATACCGGAAGATGCAATCCCGGCGATGGCCGTGGAGGCCGCGGGAATAGAGCGATTGATGCGCAACAACCCGCGCAAATTGAGCACCGCCGATATCGAGAAGATCTATCGAGCAGCCTACTGATCATCGCGGTCACGGTGCGCGCGTCAAAGCATGAGGTATACAATGCGCGCCATCGTGATTTTGCTCAAAAAAGGTGCGTCATGCAGCCCTTCGCTATTGCTCCGTCGATTCTCTCCGCCGACTTCGCCCGCCTGGGCGAGGAAGTGGACAACGTTCTGGCCGCCGGCGCCGACATCGTTCACTTCGATGTCATGGACAACCACTACGTGCCAAACCTGACCATCGGGCCGATGGTCTGCTCGGCATTGCGCAAATACGGCATCACCGCGCCGATCGACGCACACCTGATGGTCAGCCCGGTAGACCGCATCATTGGCGACTTCATCGACGCCGGCGCGACCTACATCACCTTCCACCCGGAAGCCACGCTGCACGTCGACCGTTCCCTGCAAATGATCCGCGAAGGCGGTTGCAAGGCTGGCCTGGTGTTCAACCCGGCGACCCCGCTGGACGTGCTCAAGTACGTGATGGACAAGGTCGACATGATCCTGCTGATGAGCGTCAACCCGGGCTTCGGTGGGCAGAAATTCATTCCCGGCACCCTCGACAAGCTGCGTGAAGCACGCGCGCTGATCGATGCGTCGGGCCGTGACATTCGTCTGGAAATCGACGGTGGCGTGAACGTGAACAACATTCGCGAAATTGCCGCTGCTGGCGCTGACACCTTCGTCGCCGGCTCGGCCATCTTCAACGCCCCGAACTATCAGGAAGTCATTGAGAAGATGCGTTCCGAACTGGCCCTGGCTCGCCCATGAGTGGTTTTGAGCAGTTGTTCCCGGGGCGTCTGCCGCGGCTGGTGATGTTCGATCTGGATGGCACGCTGATCGATTCGGTTCCGGACCTCGCAGTGGCCGTGGATAACATGCTGCTCAAACTCGGGCGTGCACCGGCAGGTCTCGACGCGGTGCGCGAATGGGTTGGCAACGGTGCGCCGGTGCTGGTCCGTCGTGCTCTGGCGGGCAATATCGATCACACGAGTGTCGATGATGTCGAGGCCGAACACGCGCTGGAGATTTTCATGGACGCCTACGCAGGCGGCCATGAACTGACGGTGGTCTACCCCGGCGTACGCGACACCCTGAAGTGGCTGCACAAGCAGGGCGTCGAAATGGCGCTGATCACCAACAAGCCGGAGCGCTTTGTCGCACCGTTGCTGGATCAGTTGAAGATCGGCCGCTACTTCCGCTGGATCATCGGCGGCGACACCTTGCCGCAGAAGAAGCCTGACCCGGCGGCGCTGTTTTTCGTGATGAAAATGGCCAACATACCGGCCTCGCAATCGTTGTTCGTCGGTGACTCGCGTAGCGACGTGCTGGCGGCCAAGGCGGCCGGCGTAAAGTGCGTAGCCCTGAGTTATGGCTATAACCATGGCCGGCCGATTGCTGAAGAGTCGCCGGCGCTGGTGATCGACGATCTGCGCAAGCTAATTCCCGGTTGCCTGGATCCGGCCGCTGAGATAACGTTGCCCGACGCTGTTCAATCCCCTCCTGGAAATTCCATCGTGGTGGTCACTCGCAAACTCTGGATGAAAGTCATCAAGGCCCTGGCCCGCTGGCGTTGGCGCGCCTGACTTGATCCTGGCCGGCTATCCGGCGCGTTTGCACACCTGACCGTTTGACCCTCATGCCACGAGGCACCTCATGATCCGCGAAGAATTCCTGCGTTTGGCCGCTGCCGGCTACAACCGCATCCCGCTTGCCTGCGAAACCCTTGCCGACTTCGACACGCCGCTGTCGATCTACCTGAAACTGGCCGACGAGCCCAACTCCTATCTGCTGGAGTCGGTGCAGGGCGGCGAGAAATGGGGCCGTTACTCGATCATCGGGCTGCCGTGCCGCACGGTGCTGCGAGTGCATGATCACCACGTCAGTGTGACCGTCGATGGCACCGAAGTGGAAAGCCACGATGTCGAAGACCCGCTGGCCTTTGTCGAAGCCTTCAAGGCGCGCTACAACGTGCCGACCATTGCCGGTTTGCCGCGCTTCAACGGCGGGCTGGTGGGCTACTTCGGTTACGACTGCGTGCGTTACGTGGAGAAGCGTCTGGGCAAATGCCCGAACCCGGATCCGCTGGGCGTGCCGGACATTCTGCTGATGGTTTCCGATGCGGTGGTGGTGTTCGACAACCTTGCGGGCAAGATGCACGCCATCGTGCTGGCCGACCCGTCGCAGGAAAATGCCTTTGAGCAAGGTCAGGCGCGTTTGGAAGAGCTGCTGGAAAAGCTCCGCCAGCCGATCACTCCGCGTCGCGGCCTGGACTTCAGCAAGCAGCAAGCGGCTGATCCGGTGTTCCGCTCCAGTTTCACCCAGGACGACTACGAACGGGCGGTGGACACCATCAAGGAGTACATCCTCGCTGGTGACTGCATGCAGGTGGTGCCGTCGCAACGGATGTCCATCGACTTCAAGGCTGCACCGATCGATCTGTACCGGGCGCTGCGTTGCTTCAACCCGACGCCTTATATGTACTTCTTCAACTTCGGCGACTTCCACGTCGTTGGCAGCTCGCCAGAAGTGCTGGTGCGGGTCGAAGACAACCTGATCACCGTACGGCCGATCGCCGGCACCCGCCCACGCGGTGCCACCGAGGAAGCTGACCGGGCACTTGAAGAAGACCTGTTGTCGGACGACAAGGAAATCGCCGAGCACCTGATGCTGATCGACCTTGGCCGCAACGACACCGGCCGGGTCTCGGAGATCGGTTCGGTGAAACTCACCGAGAAAATGGTCATTGAGCGCTATTCCAACGTGATGCACATCGTCTCCAACGTCACCGGCCAGTTGAAGGCCGGCCTGACGGCGATGGACGCACTGCGGGCGATTCTGCCGGCCGGCACGTTGTCGGGCGCGCCGAAGATTCGCGCGATGGAGATCATTGACGAACTGGAGCCAGTCAAACGTGGCGTCTACGGTGGTGCGGTCGGTTACTTCGCCTGGAACGGCAACATGGACACCGCGATTGCGATCCGCACGGCGGTGATCAAGAACGGCGAACTGCATGTGCAAGCCGGTGGCGGTATTGTTGCCGACTCGGTGCCCGCGCTGGAGTGGGAAGAAACCCTGAACAAGCGCCGCGCCATGTTCCGCGCCGTGGCCCTGGCCGAGCAAACCCCAGACGCCTGAGGTCACGCAAAACCTGTGGGAGCGAGCCTGCTCGCGAAGGGAGCATAACAGCCAGCATTGATGTTGCCTGACCCACCGCTTTCGCGAGCAGGCTCGCTCCCACAAGGAATTCACCACCATAAAAAACGCGGCGCCTGTGAGGGCGCCGCGTTTTTATTGCCTGCGGTTTAGAAGTCCAGGCTGACACCCACGTTGATGCCCTGTTGGGTGAAGTCGTCATCCTTGCGAATGTTGTAGCTGGCCCGCAACGCCAGGTCTGGGGTCAGTTTGTGGCTGACACCCAGGTTCAGGCGGTTCAGGTTGGTTTGCGGGGTATACCCTTGCAGCGTGAAACGGTTGTCGGGCAGGCTGTTGAGGTTGATGGTCAGGTCCTGGGTATCGTCCTTATATTCGCGCTCATGAGCGTATTCGCCGAATACCTGAGTCTGCGGGGTGATCTGGTACTTGCCCTGCAAGCCAACACCGAGGCGTTTGGAAGTGCGCGTCTGGTCAGCGAAAGTCAGAGCAGTAGAGTCGTTACCGCTCTCCGAGTAACCATCGACTTTCACCTTGGCGTAATCGGCACTGACGAATGGCGACAGATGCCACGGACTGCTGGCCAGCGGCGCGATGTCGTAGCCGACCCGGCCACTGGCGGCCAGCGTGTAGCCGCTGGTATCGCCTTTTTCTCCGCGCTCGTTGACGCCCAGATCGAATTTTCGCTTGAGGCTGTCGTAGTCCAGGTGTCCGGCAGTCAGAGCGGCATCGGCCCACCAGCGATTTTGCTGATACTGGGCGAACGCCGTGCCCAGGTAAGTGTTGAGCTTGTATTGCGAGTTGTCCTGGCCTGCCTCGAGCTTCTGGTGATAGAACCCTGCCGCTACGCCTACGCGCCAGGCGTCATCGAGGCGGTAACTGCCACCGATGTTCAGGTTGTAGCCGTTTCCGTCAGCACTGGCGCTGCTGCGTTGGTCGTCGAAATCCTGATGCTGGCCACCACCGGCGACAATCGCTCGCCATTGGCCAACGCCTTGCCAGTTTTCCCAGTCGGCCAGCCATTGGTTACGCAGTTCATCCTGGTGTGCGCGTAATGTGCCCTGGGCTATCTCTGGCAACAACGTCAGTTCCCAAGGCGCTGCCAGTATGGAATACGCGTAATCGGCAATCAGCCGTTGCCCGGTTTCGGTCGGGTGGACCGAGTCGTTGTAGATCAACTTGGTCGGATCCGGCGTGGCGCTGTTGATACCGTACCGGGCGTTTTCCGTGCAGCTATCGCCGCTGAAGCAGGTCGCGGTGAGGTTCTGGTCGGTGGCCAGGCCGAACTGCGCCGGGTTGGCGAAAGTCTCTTTGAGCAGCACCGGAATATTGAGCGGGATGACTTCGGCATTGACGTGCTGCAACTGGCTGACCAGTTCGGTGTTGAACTGGGCGCTGAGTTGGGAGGTAAAGGCCTGCAGCGGACTGCCGTTGATCGCCGGGGTCAGGCCAATGTCCGGGAGCAGCCAGACCATGATGTATTTGGCGCCGGCCTGTTGCAGTGTTTGCACGCTGCTGACCAGGCGATCGGCTGCGGCGTTGGCCTGATCGAGACTCGTCACCCGGCCCTGAAGGAAGTCGTTGCCGCCACCGGAGAGGTAGTAGAGCGCATTCGGGTCGGCACGGAAGCCGTTGCTCGGCAGATAACCGGGGCGACTGCGCTCACCGGTGTCTGAGGTGGTGGTAATCGAGTCGAGAATCTGATCGGTGCGATATCCACCTACCGCCCAGTTATTGCCATCTGGCAGGCCTTGGCTGGCGCGGGCCGCCGAGGTCGAGGCGGCTGTTTGGTCAGCCGAAAATCCCAGTTTCCCCCCGAGTAATTGCGTCGAGTTGGCGGCTTTTACCTCGCCGCTGCCATCCATGTAAGTCGGGCCGACACGGTTGGTGAAGCGTAACGTAGAGCCGGCGGGACCCCCGGTATCGGTAAACTGCCCGGCGTCGTTCAGGCTGTCGCCAAAGACAATGAATTTCGAATAGGGGGCGGGCGCCGCAATGGCCTGAGCGCAGGCCATTGCAAGAAGACAACCGGCGAGCGGTACACACAACGTCTGTTTGATCATGAGCAAGTCCGTTTTATTTATTGTTGTAGTAAACGAAACGACAGTACCAAAAACTTTTGCGTTTTAGCTATGGCTAAAGGCCGCGTCGATTGCGTGCGCTGCGCCATATTGCACCCTCTGCTCAGCTAAGTTACTGTGCGGGAACGTATGAATGAGACCTTCCCCGTGTTGATCGCCAGCAAACTCTTGGATCAAGTCATCAAGGCCCACGCCCGTTGGCGTTGGCGCGCCTGAACTTTCTCTGCCGGCCTGGCCGGACCTGTACCTGTTTGCCTTCTTTACCCGTATGAAATGCCGCTTTTGCCGGTTCCATTCCAGCAACTGACTGAGCGCTGCAAGACTGCGGGTAAATCATTCGAAGGCCGTCTCAAAAGTCAGTGAATTCAAGAGGTTTCAAACCATGTTGCTGATGATCGATAACTACGACTCTTTTACTTACAACGTTGTGCAGTACCTTGGTGAGCTAGGCTCCGAGGTCAAGGTTGTGCGCAACGATGAGCTGACCATTGCCGAGATCGAAGCGCTCAAGCCTGAGCGTATCGTCGTGTCCCCCGGTCCATGCACCCCGACCGAAGCCGGCGTGTCCATCGAAGCCATCAAGTATTTCGCCGGCAAACTGCCGATTCTCGGCGTCTGCTTGGGGCATCAATCCATCGGCCAGGCGTTCGGTGGTGATGTAGTGCGCGCCCGCCAGGTTATGCATGGTAAGACTAGCCCGGTATTCCACGAGGACAAGGGCGTGTTCGAGGGTCTGAACCGTCCGCTGACCGTCACCCGCTATCACTCGCTGATTGTGAAGCGTGAAACCTTGCCCGATTGCCTGGAGTTGACCGCCTGGACTCAGCTCGAAGACGGCTCGGTCGATGAAATCATGGGCCTGCGTCACAAGACACTGAACATCGAAGGGGTGCAATTTCACCCCGAGTCGATCCTGACCGAGCAGGGCCACGAGCTGTTCGCCAACTTCCTCAAACAAACCGGCGGCACGCGCTAAGGACTTTCCATGGATATCAAGACTGCCCTGAGCCGTATCGTCGGCCACCTGGACCTGAGTACTGATGAAATGCGCGATGTGATGCGCGAAATCATGACCGGGCAATGCACTGACGCACAGATCGGCGCGTTCATGATGGCCATGCGCATGAAAAGCGAAAGCATCGACGAGATCGTCGGCGCCGTTTCGGTCATGCGTGAACTGGCGGACAAGGTCGAGCTGAAAACCCTCGACGGTGTCGTCGATGTGGTCGGCACCGGCGGTGACGGTGCAAACATCTTCAACGTCTCGACGGCTTCTTCGTTTGTGGTCGCGGCGGCTGGCTGCACCGTGGCCAAGCACGGTAACCGTGCGGTATCTGGCAAGAGCGGCAGCGCCGACTTGCTGGAGGCAGCCGGGATCTACCTGAACCTGACGCCGGTTCAAGTGGCGCGTTGCATCGACAACGTCGGCATCGGCTTCATGTTCGCCCAGGCTCATCATGGTGCAATGAAATACGCCGCCGGCCCGCGCCGCGATCTCGGCCTGCGCACTCTGTTCAACATGCTCGGCCCGCTTACGAATCCGGCCGGCGTGAAGCATCAGGTGGTGGGTGTGTTCAGTCAGGCGTTGTGCCGCCCATTGGCCGAAGTCTTGCAGCGGATGGGCAGCAAACATGTGCTGGTCGTGCATTCGAAGGATGGCCTGGACGAGTTCAGTCTGGCGGCGCCAACCTTTGTTGCGGAATTGAAGGATGACCAGATCAGCGAGTATTGGGTCGAGCCTGAAGACCTCGGCATGAAGAGCCAGAGCCTGCACGGTCTGGCGGTGGAAAGCCCGGCGGCCTCGCTCGAACTGATTCGCGATGCCTTGGGGCGCCGCAAAACCGAAAATGGTCAGAAAGCCGCAGAAATGATTGTGCTCAATGCCGGTGCCGCGCTGTACGCTGCTGATCATGCGAGCAGCCTGAGAGAGGGCGTTGCCCTGGCTCATGACGCACTGCACACCGGCCTTGCGCGTGAAAAGCTTGAAGAGTTGGGTGCGTTTACCGCGGTATTCAGAGTGGAGAATGAGGCATGAGTGTACCGACGGTTCTGGAAAAGATTCTCGCCCGCAAAGTCGAGGAAGTGGCCGAGCGCAGCGCTCGCGTAACGCTTGCCGAGCTGGAAGCGTTGGCCAGGGTGGCCGATGCACCGCGTGGTTTTGCCAAGGCGCTGCTGGCCCAGGCCAAACTCAAGCAGCCGGCGGTGATTGCTGAAATCAAGAAGGCTTCGCCGAGCAAAGGCGTGATTCGTGAGAACTTCGTGCCGGCCGATATCGCCAAGAGCTACGAGAAGGGCGGGGCGACTTGCCTCTCGGTGCTGACGGATATCGATTACTTCCAGGGCGCCGATATCTACCTGCAGCAGGCGCGTGCCGCGTGCAAACTGCCGGTGATCCGCAAGGACTTCATGATTGATCCTTATCAGATCGTCGAAGCCCGGGCGCTGGGTGCCGATTGCGTGCTGTTGATCGTTGCCGCGCTGGATGACGTGAAAATGGCCGAACTGGCAGCCGTCGCCAAAGGTGTTGGCCTCGACGTGTTGGTAGAGGTCCACGACGGTGATGAGCTTGAGCGAGCCTTGAAAACCCTCGACACTCCGCTGGTCGGCGTGAATAACCGCAATCTGCACACCTTCGAAGTCAGCCTGGAAACCACTCTTGATCTGCTGCCGCGTATCCCACGCGATCGCCTGGTCATCACTGAGAGTGGCATCCTTAATCGCGCCGACGTCGAGCTGATGGAAATCAGCGAGGTGTATTCGTTCCTGGTCGGCGAAGCGTTCATGCGCGCCGAGAGTCCGGGTGCTGAACTGCAACGCTTGTTCTTTCCGGAGCGTGGCATTGCGGTCAGCGGTTCTACCCTCGACTGAATATTCGCAGACCGCGTCGCCCCCTTCGCGAGCAGGCTCGCTCCCACAGAAGATTTGTGAACGCCACAGATTCAATGTGTGAGCGAGCCTGCTCGCGAAGGGGCATAAGAAGCACCATAGGCTGAACGTCTTACGGATTACCTTATGATTCCAACCTCACTGACCATCGAAGCCGGTCTGCGTGCCGAGCAGGATTTATTGGCGACGGTATGTGCCGGTGACCAGGAGTTTGGATTGTTGTTCTGGCAGCCGAGCGATCGCGCGCTGGTCATGCCAAGGCGTTTGAGCCGTTTGCCAGGCTTCGAGACTGCTTGCCAGGTATCGGCGGCGAACGGTTGGCCGGTGTTGCTGCGTGAAACCGGCGGTGAGCCGGTGCCGCAGTCTGCCGCGACGATTAATATCGCGCTGGTGTATGCGCCGCCGCGTAGTGAAGGTGATCACGGTCGGATCGAAACCGCCTATCGGCGTCTGTGCGATCCGATTTGCGCGTTGCTGACAGAGCTCGGCGGCAAGCCTTCATTGGGTGAAGTCGAGGGTGCGTTCTGTGACGGGCGTTTCAACGTCAATCTCGACGGCCGCAAGATGGTCGGCACTGCTCAGCGCTGGCGGCAGAGCAAGGGTGGTCAGCGCCCGGTGGGGCTGGTGCACGGTGCGCTGTTGCTGGACGACGAGCGGGAGTCGATGGTTGAGGCGGTAAATCGCTTTAACGAGGCTTGCGGTCTGGAGCAGCGGGTTCGCGCACAGAGCCACATCGCTCTGCATGAACAATTCGCCGCCCCGGACGCCATCGAGCGGCTGGACACGTTGTATCGGCAAATGCTCGCCGAAGTGATGTCGGCTTAACGAGTGCCGAACACCACCATGGTCTTGCCTTTGACGTCGACCAGGTTGCGTTCTTCCAGGTCCTTGAGCACGCGCCCGACCATTTCCCGCGAGCAACCGACGATCCGGCCGATTTCCTGACGGGTGACTTTGATCTGCATGCCGTCCGGATGTGTCATGGCGTCGGGTTGTTTGCACAGCTCCAGCAAACAGCGTGCAACCCGGCCGGTGACGTCGAAGAACGCCAAATCGCCAACCTTGCGTGTGGTATTGCGCAGGCGCTGGGCAATCTGGCCGCTGAGCACATAAAGGATGTCCGGATCCTGCTGGGACAGCTCGCGGAACTTGCAGTAGCTGATCTCGGCCACTTCGCATTCGACCTTGGCGCGAACCCAGGCGCTGCGCTCCTGCTCTTGCCCGGCTTGTTCGAACAGGCCCAACTCGCCGAAGAAGTCACCGGCATTGAGGTAGGCGATGATCATTTCCCGGCCATCGTCGTCCTCGATGAGGATGGTGACCGAGCCTTTGATGATGAAAAACAGCGCATCCGAACGATCGCCAGCACAAATGATGTTGCTCTTGGCCTGATAACGACGGCGCTGGCAATGCATCAATAACTTGTCGAGGTTCTTGATTTTGGGTGTTTGGCTAACAGCAACCATGGTTGTATCCCGAAAAGACTGCACGGTGTGATGTAGTTTTTTTTGTAGGAGCTGGCGAAGCCTGCGATTTTTTTATTCGCTACTGGAACTGGCTATGCGCCATTGAATTGGCGCCAGCTTAACAGACGCATTCCGTCGTTATTCGATAATTTATCAATACTGTAAGTGTGTTGCTTGCGCTGCTGCCAGCCACTGTCAATCGAAGGCCCTGTGCTAAGCTGGCGACCCTTTTTTAACAGTGGAGTCTTGGCGATGAAGGCACGCATCCAATGGGCTGGCGAAGCCATGTTCCTCGGTGAATCCGGCAGCGGTCATGTGGTGGTCATGGACGGTCCGCCTGATGCTGGCGGTCGGAATCTGGGTGTACGCCCGATGGAAATGCTCCTGCTCGGCGTGGGCGGTTGCAGCAATTTTGACGTGGTGAGCATCCTGAAGAAGTCTCGCCAGGCCGTGGAAAGCTGCGAAGCCTTCCTTGAAGCCGAGCGCGCAACTGAAGATCCCAAGGTCTTCACCAAGATTCACATGCACTTCGTGGTCAAGGGTCGGGCGCTGAAAGAGGCTCAGGTGAAGCGGGCCATCGAACTGTCGGCCGAGAAGTATTGCTCGGCGTCGATCATGCTCGGGGCGGCCGGTGTAGCCATCACCCACGACTATGAAATCATCGAACTCGGTTGAATCGACATTCAACTATCATAAATGCAGTGCAGACTCTGGCGATCACTGGCCCAGGTCTGCATAATGCGCCACTTTTTTCAGGGCAGTGATCGGTCAGCCGACAGGTCACCTCCCCCGAACAGACAACCAAAATCGCCATCGCGAAGAGGTGTTAACCGTCCTACGCAGGTGCGTTGTTCGCATTTGACGGGCATGCTTGATCACGCGGCCCGGCCGCATACATAGAGAGTTTTTAAACGGTGAAAAGCAAACTCAAGCTCCATGGGTTCAATAACCTGACAAAGACCTTGAGCTTCAACATCTATGACATCTGCTACGCGGAAACCCCGCAAGACCAGCAGGCTTACGTTGAGTACATCAATAAAGAGTACAACGCCAAGCGCCTGACGCAGATTCTCACAGAAGTTGTCGATATCATTGGTGCCAACATCCTGAACATCGCCAGTCAGGACTATGAACCCCAGGGCGCCAGCGTCACGATTCTGATCTCTGAAGAGCCGGTGACGCCGACCGACAGTCAGATCGAAGAGTCTCCAGGGCCGATACCCGAAATCATCCTGGCCCACCTCGACAAGAGCCACATTACGGTGCACACCTACCCGGAAATCCATCCGGTGGACGGTATCGCAACCTTCCGTGTGGACATCGACGTGTCGACGTGCGGAGTCATTTCACCGCTTAAGGCGCTCAACTTCCTGATTCACCAGTTCGATTCGGATATCGTGACCGTGGATTATCGCGTGCGCGGTTTCACCCGTGACGTTGAAGGCAAAAAGCACTTCATCGACCACGAGATCAACTCGATCCAGAACTACCTGTCCGAAGATACCCGCGACGGTTATCAGATGACCGACGTGAACGTGTACCAGGAAAACCTGTTCCATACCAAAATGCTGTTGAAGAACTTTGAACTGGATAATTACCTGTTCGGCGACGCCACCAGCAACTTGTCCTCTGAGCAACGTGCCCAGGTGACTGAGCGTGTGAAACACGAAATGCTCGAGATCTTCTACGCGCGCAACATGTCGAGCTAAGATTTTCGAGTACAAAAAAAGGCGACTACTTTGCGGTAGTCGCCTTTTTTATTGACCGTGGTATGGCCTTCGCGAGCAAGCTCGCTCCCACATTAGTCCTGCGAACATAGATCCATTGTGGGAGCGAGCTTGCTCGCGATGAGGCCCTGTCTGACGACGCTGAAGTCAGACCCGGTAGGTACTTTTGGTCATGACCTTGGCCATCAGGCTCATGCCGAATTTCACCGGTGCCGGGAAGCGAAAACCCCCGGCATCCAGCGCGCTTTCGGCGTGCTGTTCTTCGTCGATGCGCATTTGCTCGAGAATGGCCCGGGACTTCTCGTCTTCGGCCGGCAGTTGCTCAAGGTGTTCGTTCAAGTGTTTGCAGACTTGATCTTCAGTTGCCGCGACGAAACCCAGACTGACTTTGTCGCTGATCAGCCCGGCGACGGCACCAATGCCGAACGACATGCCGTAGAACAGCGGATTGAGAATGCTGGTGTGGCTGCCCAGTTGGCGGATGCGCTGTTCGCACCAGACCAGGTGATCGATCTCTTCCTCGGCCGCATGTTCCATTGCCTCACGCACTTGCGGCAGCTTGGCGGTCAGGGCCTGGCCCTGGTACAGCGCCTGGGCACAGACTTCGCCGGTATGGTTGATGCGCATCAGGCCGGCGACGTGCCGGGTGTCTTCGTCGCTCATTTTCGCTTCTGGCTGCACGATGGCCGGCGACGGGCGATATGGCTGGCCACTGAAGGGCAGCAAAGTGCGCATGGCGGCGTCGGCTTGCAGCAGAAGACGGTCAATCGGCGAGTAGTGACGTTGGGTAGTCATGCTGACCTCCGGGAAGAATCTCGGCGGCCAGTTTACCGCAATCGGCCGGGTAAGGTTTGCGCTGGGTCATGTAGGCAGTTTGCACCTGAAGCAAAAGATCGCAGCCTGCGGCTGCTCCTACACTATCCGTCTGTAGGAGCTGCCGCAGGCTGCGATCTTTTTGAGCGGAAATACAATCAGCCCGGCGGCCAGTGCATCTGGCGCTGACCCAGCACGTGCATATGAATGTGGTAAACGGTCTGTCCACCCAGCTCATTGCAGTTCATGACCACGCGAAAGCCTTCTTCGCAGCCCAGCTCCAGTGCCAGGCGTTGGGCGGTGAACAGAATGTGTCCGGCCAGTGCCTTATCGTCCTCGGTGAGGTCGTTGAGGGTGCGTACCGGTTTTTTCGGGACTACCAGAAAATGCACGGGCGCCTGTGGGGCGATGTCGTGGAAGGCCAGGACCTGGTCATCCTCGTAAATGATCCTGGCAGGTATTTCTCTGTTGATGATCTTGGTGAACAGAGTATCCACAGCTGTTTCTCCATTGTGTTGGTCCGGGCTGAGTGTACTGAAGGGAGCAGGCCCGAGCCCAGACTTTTACGTGGTTGAGCGCTTAGCGCGGGCAATACGCCTTGTTGACCATGCCCACGATGGTTCGGGTCAGCCAGCGCGAGCCGAAGCGCGGCAACAGCGCGAACCAGCGATTGCGGCGCCCGGGAATGATGATCGCGCGGTTCTTCTCCAGCGCACGCACCGTGTACAGGGCCACTTCCTCGGGGCTCATCAGCAGTTTGCTGTTGGCCAGTTTGTCGGCGTCCAGTTGCGCGGTGCGAAAAAACGCCGTGCGCGTGGGGCCGGGGCAAAGAACCGAAACCTTGACCGCGCATTTTTTCAGCTCTACCCGCAAACCTTCGGAGAAGTGCAGTACATACGCTTTGCTGGCGTAGTAAGTACTCATCCACGGGCCTGGATTGAAGGCCGCCATCGATGCGACGTTCAAAATCTGTCCGCCGCCCTGCAAAGCCATACTGTTGCCAATGGCGTGGCACAGGCGAGTCAGGGCCAGGATATTCACTTCGATCAAGTCTTGTTCGGTCATCCAGTCCTGCGCCAGAAACGGGCCGCAGGTGCCGATGCCGGCGCAATTGACCAGCAGGTCGATCTGTCGGTCACCCTCTTCGAGTTCCAGCAGAAAGCCGGACAGGCGCAGCGGTTCACCCAGATCGCAGGCGCGAAACAGCACCTCGACGCCGAAGCGCTGGGTCAGTTCGATGGCGATACTTTCCAACTGATCACGTTGGCGGGCCACCAGAAGCAGGCTGCGGCCGCGTCGCGCCAGCGCTTCGGCCATGGCCAGGCCGATGCCGCTGGAAGCGCCAGTGATCAGAGCGTAACGGGTCATGCAATTCTCCATCGCAACGGCTCGCGGCCTGTGGACAGAGCTGTCACAGGTGCCGAGCGCGTTTATTGTTTCTCATAGTCTACAGGGGGCTGAGCTGCTTTCGCCGCATCGTCTGCTTCAACCGCGTCAGGCGACTCGCTGCTTTCATAACGGCTGGTCGAGGTGCTTTCGTATTCTTCGGTAATAGTGCTGAGGCCGCCGGCAAGCCCGCCGACAAAGACCACCGCGATCACCACCAGCCACAGCCCGCACAGGACTTTGACGGCCGTGCTGTTAGGCGGCTGCGGCGCGCCATAGCGATTCGCCCCGATGTTTCCTGGCAGCACCGCCAACGCGATCGGAAACAGGCCGCCGATAAAGGGCACCAGGTTCAGAAACCACAGCCAGCCGGACCAGCCAAGATCGTGCAAACGTTGCACGCTGATGGTGATGTTTATGTAGAGGTACGCCACGATCGCCACGACACAAACAATCGCACTAAGCACCATTTGATTGCCGGCCAACAGGCTGAGCCCAAAAACGCCGGCGATAGCACCAATGATCAGTAGCGCGGCCAATGACCAGGCGAGATAACGCAGGCGACCGATTCGACCCTGCACACCAAACACCTTGAGTTCGGAAAACTCTGGCAAGGCTTCGCCAACGGACGCGCGAGGAGGGCTGTAGGGTGATTCGTTGTCGCCGAATGCGGGTGTCGTGTAAGGGGGCGGGGGTGATTCGTGAACGTCGGTCAGATTGAGCTCGATCGACGGTTCGGCTTCGATGCGTGCATCGATACCGGTTTTTGACAGGGCATTCAGATAAGTTTGTGCATCTGTGTGGGACAGGTCGCGTTTAAGTGCGACAGGCTTTCCGCTGAACAGGCGTTCTATGGCCGAGACGTCGCTTTTGAACAGCTGGGCGAGATTGAGTTTTGCAGTGGTGATGTCGACCCCCGGAAGCAGGGCACCCTGGAAGACGATCTTGAAACGATTTTCGCTCATGCCGGGGCATCCTTGTCGCGAGTCTATGTTCGGTACCCAGCAGTTTAAGCCAGCCAGAATCGGCTGGCCAAACCTTGTGTGTCAGCGCGGCCAGCGTTTGGGCAGTTGGGCTGCGAGTTCTTGCGCCTTGCGGTATTCGGCGTCCAGCCGTGCGACCAGTTGATCGACGCTCGGCAGGTCGTCGATTTCACCCACGCCCTGGCCTGCGGACCAGACCGTTTTCCAGGCTTTGGCTTCATCGCTCAAGGGTTTGAGCTTGGAGCCGAAGTTGACTTCACCCTTGCCTTGCAACGCGTCTACGTCAAAACCGGCGTTGATCAGGCTCTGACGCATGAAGCTTGCCGGAACGCCAGACACCACTGGAGTATGGACAATGTCGGCGGCCCTGGAGGTCAGCAACATCTCTTTATACGCTTCAGGCGCGTGGCTTTCGGTGGTGCCGATAAAGCGTGTGCCGAAGTAGGCCAGATCCGCACCAAGCAGTTGCGCAGCGAGAATCTCGTGGCCGTGGTTCAGGCAGCCGGCCAGCAGCAAGGTTTTGTCGAAGAACTGACGAATCTCGGCAATCAGTGAAAAAGGGCTCCAGGTTCCGGCGTGGCCACCGGCGCCGGCGGCAACGGCGATCAAACCATCGACGCCGGCCTCGGCGGCTTTTTCCGCATGACGACGGGTCGTCACGTCATGGAATACCAGGCCGCCGTAGCTGTGTACCGCATCGACCAGCTCTTTCACCGCGCCAAGGCTGGTGATCACGATCGGCACTTTATGCTCGATGCAGATCGCCAGATCCGCTTCCAGCCGCGGGTTGCTGTGGTGAACGATCAGGTTCACTGCATAGGGTGCCGGGCTCTCCAGTAGCGCCAGGCCCGCTTCGATCTCCTCCAGCCAGGCTTTGAAGCCGCTGCTTTCACGCTGGTTCAGCGCTGGAAAGCTGCCGACCACGCCATTGCGGCAGCAGGCGAGCACCAACTGCGGATTGGAAATCAGGAACATCGGCGCCGCCACGACAGGCAGACGCAAACGTTGTTCGAGCAAAGCGGGCAGCGACATTGGAAGTACCCCGATAAGGTGCGACTGATTAAGATTAGAACGGCCGTACGACGACCAGAATTACAATAGCCAGCAATATCAGAACTGGCACTTCATTGAACCAGCGATAAAAGACATGGCTGCGGGTGTTTTCGCCACGGGCAAAACGTTTTACCTGCGCACCGCACATGTGGTGATAGCCGATCAGGATCACCACCAGGGTCAACTTGGCGTGCATCCAGCCGCCTTGACCGAAGTACGCGCTGGGGTTGAGGCTGATCAGCCAGATGCCGAAGGCCAGAGTGGCGATCATCGCCGGGCCCATGATTCCCCGATACAGTTTGCGCTCCATGATGCTGAAGCGTTCCTTACTTATGTTGTCTTCACTTTGCGCGTGGTAGACGAACAGGCGCGGCAGGTAAAACAGGCCGGCAAACCAGCAGACCATGCTGATGATGTGAAGCGCTTTGAGCCACAGATAAAGCATTTTTGGTTATTCCCAGGTTCACGGTAGCCCGAATAGTAGAGGCTTGAGCCTCCGTACGTCACCTTGACGGTTGTCGCAGGGCGGTGCGCGCCCTATTATCGACGGCTTTCCAGTGGGTTCGTTGAGGGCAGGTTTATGGTCAAGGTCGGTATCGTCGGCGGCACGGGTTACACCGGGGTCGAATTGCTGCGTCTGTTGGCACAGCATCCGCAAGCTGAAGTGGTAGTGATCACTTCCCGATCCGAGGCAGGCCTGGCTGTTGCCGACATGTACCCGAACCTGCGAGGCCACTACGACGGCCTGGCGTTCAGCGTTCCGGACATCAAAACCCTCGGTGCCTGCGACGTGGTGTTCTTCGCCACTCCACACGGCGTAGCGCATGCACTGGCCGGTGAATTGCTGGCGGCCGGGACCAAGGTCATCGACCTGTCGGCAGACTTCCGTCTGCAGGACGCTGACGAGTGGGCCAAGTGGTACAACCAGCCGCACGGCGCTCCAGAACTGCTGAAGGAGGCGGTTTACGGCTTGCCGGAAGTCAATCGCGAGCAGATCAAGCAGGCGCGCCTGATTGCGGTTCCGGGTTGCTACCCAACCGCCACGCAACTGGGCTTCC
This sequence comes from Pseudomonas sp. GW822-FHT06B12, assembly GCF_058799675.1. NCBI lineage: Bacteria > Pseudomonadati > Pseudomonadota > Gammaproteobacteria > Pseudomonadales > Pseudomonadaceae > Pseudomonas > Pseudomonas sp. GW822-FHT06B12. The sequence goes on along the minus strand of NZ_JBXALR010000013.1, from coordinate 5,157 downwards.
TGCCGTTGCTCGAAGCGGGTCTTGCCGATACTTCGCGTCTGATCGCTGACTGCAAGTCGGGTGTCAGTGGCGCTGGTCGCGGCGCCAGCGTCGGTTCGCTGTACTCCGAAACGTCCGAGAGCATGAAGGCCTATGCCGTCAAAGGGCATCGTCACTTGCCGGAGATTCGCCAGGGGCTGCGCCGCGCTGCCGGCAAGGACGTCGGTCTGACCTTCGTACCGCACCTGACGCCGATGATTCGCGGTATCCACTCCACGCTCTATGCCACCGTGGTCGACCGCTCGGTGGACTTGCAGGCGCTGTTTGAAAAGCGCTACGCCAACGAACCGTTCGTCGATGTCATGCCGGCTGGCAGCCATCCGGAAACCCGTAGTGTGCGTGGCGCCAACGTTTGCCGTATTGCGGTTCATCGTCCACAGGACGGCGATCTGGTGGTGGTGTTGTCGGTGATCGACAATCTGGTCAAGGGTGCGTCGGGTCAGGCGGTGCAGAACCTGAACATCCTGTTTGGTCTGGACGAGCGCCTGGGCCTGTCCCATGCAGGCATGCTGCCTTAAGGCTTTATCCCGCTCAGCAAACAGGCCCGTTGAACGGGCCTGTTTGTATTCTGGGCTGACAATTGTGTTGATTGATATGCCGTAACAATAGTTGACCGATTTTCTGGGAGAAGCGGATAATGCGCGTCATCACGCATTATGGCGGCGTAACGCCGGGAGATAGTCAGCATGAGCGTCGAATCCTTCACCCCCACGGCTTTGCAATTCACCCACGGTGCCGCGCACAAGGTGAAGAGCCTGGTCGATGAAGAGGGTAATGATCGCTTGAAGCTGCGCGTATTCGTTACGGGCGGCGGTTGTTCAGGGTTTCAGTACGGCTTCACGTTCGATGAAGAAGTGGCCGACGACGACACCATCGTCGAGCGCGAAGGCGTGAGCCTGGTCGTCGATCCGATGAGCTTCCAGTACCTGGCAGGTGCCGAGGTGGATTACCAGGAAGGTCTGGAAGGTTCGCGTTTCGTGATCAAGAACCCGAATGCCACCACGACCTGTGGTTGCGGCTCTTCGTTCTCGATCTGATCGCACCTCAAAGCATCACTAAACGCCGCATGGCTTCACGGCTTTGCGGCGTTTTGCTGTCCGGGATTCAGGCGGGGTAGATGGCGCCGAGAACGCGTAAACCACGAGCGCCGGTGACGCTTGGGCGATTGGCCGGGATGTTTTCGAGGCAGCAATGGGCCAGCCAGGCGAAGGCCATGGCTTCGACCCAGTCCGGGTCTACGCCGTAAGCCGCGGTGCTGCTGACCTTGGCGTTTGGTAGCAGGCTGGCGAGGCGGGTCATCAGCGTTGCGTTGTGGGCGCCACCGCCACAGACCAGCAGCTCTTGCGTATCGGCTTGTGCGGCTTGCAGCGACTCGACGATGGTCAGCGCCGTCAACTCAAGCAACGTGGCCTGTACGTCCTGTGCAGCAAATGCGGGCAGGCGAGCCAGGTGTTGTGTCAGCCATTGCAGGTTGAACACTTCGCGGCCGGTGCTTTTGGGGCCTGTGGTCAGGAAGAACGGGTCGCTGAGCAAGGCCTTCAGCAGAACAGGTTCTACGTTGCCGCTTGCGGCCCACAGGCCGTCACGGTCGAAGGTTTCGCCGCGTTGCTGGTGAATCCAGGCGTCCAGCAGGACATTGCCTGGGCCACAGTCAAAGCCCGAGACGGGTTTGCCGGTCTCGATCAGGCTGAGATTGCTGAAGCCGCCGACGTTCAAGACTGCGCGGTTGCCGCTGCGCTCTTCAAACAAAGCTTCATGAAACGCTGGAACCAGCGGTGCGCCTTGCCCGCCGGCAGCCACGTCGCGGCTACGGAAGTCACTGACGACGGTGATTCCGGTCAGTTCGCTCAGCAGCGCGGGGTTGCCGATCTGCACGGTAAAACCGCGTGCAGGCTCGTGGCGAATGGTCTGTCCGTGGCTGCCGATAGCCCGCACGTCGTCCGGTTTCAGCTGTTGATCTGCGAGAAGGGTATTGATGCCCTGGGCGGCCAGTTTCACCCAGTTTTGCTGGGCGATGGCGCTGCGGGCGATCTCGTCAGGCCCGCTGGCGCACAAGCCAAGCAGCTCGGCGCGCAGGGATTCGGGCATGGGAATGTAGTGTGTGGCGATCAGTTTGATCGCCACAGCGTGTTCGATCAGGGCAATGTCCAGGCCATCAAGGCTGGTACCGGACATCACACCTATATAGAGCGCCATGGCTTAGCGCTTTCTCGAAGCCAGCAGGGTGGTTTTCTCTTGCTCCATGCGCGCCATCAGCGGTTGGCTTTGTTGCAGGAAGCGCGCGCGCTCAGCCTTGGCGATCGGATCGGCCATCGGTAGCTTCTGTCCCAGCGGGTCGACGTGAACGCCGTTGACCTGGAACTCGTAGTGCAAGTGTGGACCGGTAGAGAGTCCGGTAGTGCCGATATAACCGATCACCTGGCCCTGCTTGACGTTGCCACCAGTCTTGATGCCTTTGGCGAAGCCCTGCATGTGACCGTACAGCGTGCGGTAGGTGTTGCCGTGCTGAATGATCACCGTGTTGCCGTAACCGCCGCGGCGCCCGGCCAGCAGCACTTTACCGTCACCGGCAGCCTTGATTGGTGTACCGCGAGGCGCTGCGTAGTCGACGCCTTTGTGCGCGCGAATTTTGTTCAGAATTGGATGCTTGCGGCCCATGGAGAAACGCGAGCTAATACGGGCGAAGTCCACTGGCGTACGAATGAACGCCTTGCGCATGCTGTTGCCGTCGGCCGTGTAGTAGCTGCTGTTACCTTGTTTGTTGGTGTAGCGCACGGCGGTGTACGTCTTGCCGCGGTTGGTGAAGCGGGCGGAAAGAATGGGGCCATTACCGACAGCTTTGCCGTTGACGACTTTCTGTTCGTAGATCACGTCGAACTCGTCACCCTGGCGAATATCCTGGGCGAAGTCGACGTCGTAGCCAAACACACTGGCCATGTCCATGGTGAGGCTATGGGACAGGCCGGCACGCGCTGCGGATTGCGAAAGCGAGCTGTTGATCACGCCGTGAACATAGGCGGAGCGCACGGTTGGTTTGGCGGTGATGCGGTTAAAGGTATAGCCCTTGGTGTTTTTGCTCAGGCTGATGCTTTCAACGTCGCTGATCTTGCTGTGCAGATTGGTCAACTGGCCGTCGTGGCCCAGTTCGAACTCGAGTTTCTGACCGTGTTTAAGCTGGGTGAACTGCTTGGCTTGCTTGTCGCTGGCCAATATATCGTGCACTGAAGCGGCCGGGAGCCCGACTTTTTCGAACAGTGTGGAGAGGGTGTCGCCCTTGGCAACGATTACTTCCCGGTGGCCGGGCGCTTTCTTCTCTTCAACGACCGGTGCCGGGGCCGCTTTAGCTGTTTCCTTGGTATCGTCGGTGCTGTCTTCGATCTGGGCGAATGGAGATTCGACCGGCTCGTTTGTGGCTTGAACGGCGTCAGCAGCGTCTTGATCTTGTGTCAGTTGTTCTGCAGGGCGTTCCAGTTCAAGGCTCAGGGTTGTCTTTTTGGCTTCAACGTCGCTGGAAGGGAATACCAGGAGCGCCAGGCTGAGGAGTGCGGCGATGCCGCTCGCCGCGAGCAGATGAGTCTTCGGATAAAGCGGCGGCGCTTTAGACGGTTCTGTGGTCATAGGTAATTTGACTTTGGAAAAGATGAATTGGAAAAGATGAATGACATGATGAAGATGAAATAACTGTATAAAATATAACCAAATCATCTCTTAAGCAAGTCGCGAATGCTCTGTTCGTGGATTGGTGTCCGTGCGCCGGGCAAAACTTGTAATTGGTGCGCGATCTTGTATGGTTGGTTCCCTTTGAATCTGAGCCTTGCGGGTCTGTTATGAAGTCGGTTGAAGAGCAGCTAGCGCTGATCAAACGTGGTGCGGAAGAACTGTTGGTCGAGTCCGAGCTGATCGAGAAGCTCAAGCGCGGCCAGCCGCTGCGTATTAAGGCTGGCTTCGATCCGACTGCGCCGGATTTGCACCTGGGTCACACGGTGCTTATTAATAAGCTGCGTCAGTTCCAGGAACTGGGTCACCAGGTGATCTTCCTGATAGGTGACTTCACCGGGATGATCGGTGATCCGAGCGGCAAGAGTGTTACCCGTCCTCCGTTGACGCGTGAGCAGGTTCTCGAGAATGCCGAGACCTATAAGACTCAGGTGTTCAAGATTCTTGATCCGGCGAAAACCGAAGTGGCTTTCAACTCCACCTGGATGGATCAGATGGGGCCTGCGGACTTCATCCGCCTGACTTCGCAATACACCGTGGCGCGTATGCTTGAGCGCGACGACTTCAATAAGCGCTATTCGACCAATCAGCCAATCGCTATTCACGAGTTTCTGTATCCACTGGTTCAGGGGTATGACTCGGTAGCATTGCGCGCGGATGTCGAGTTGGGCGGTACTGATCAGAAGTTCAACCTGCTGATGGGGCGTGAGCTGCAGCGCAGTTATGGTCAGGAGGCTCAGTGCATTCTGACCATGCCATTGCTCGAAGGGTTGGATGGCGTGAAGAAGATGTCCAAGTCGTTGGGCAACTACGTCGGTATTCAAGAAGCGCCGGGCGTCATGTACGGCAAGCTGGTTTCGATTCCTGATGTGCTGATGTGGCGCTACTTCGAATTGCTCAGCTTCCGCTCCATGGATGAGATCGATGCGTTGCGCGCTGATGTCGAAGCTGGCGCCAATCCGCGAGATATCAAGATCAAGCTGGCTGAAGAGATTGTTGCGCGTTTCCATGGTGAAGAAGCTGCGGCGAATGCTCACCGTGCTGCGGGTAACCGTATGAAGGAAGGCGAGCTGCCGGATGATCTGCCAGAGATCGAGCTGACTGCTGCTGAGGATATGCCGATTGCAGCTGTGCTTAATAAAGCAGGGCTGGTAAAGAACTCGGCGGTCGCGCGCGACCTGCTCGGTTCTGGCGGCGTGCGTATAGATGGTGAAGTGGTTGATCGCACCTTTATATATGCGCTGGGCGCGACCCATGTTTGTCAGGCCGGAAAGAAGGCATTCGCGCGTATTACGCTTAAATCCGAGTAAAGCTGGAATTAGGGGTTGACGGCAGATTCTGGAAGTCTATAATTCGCCCCACTTCCGGCGCAGTCGAAACGGAAAACTCCTTGGTAAACAA
>NZ_JBXALR010000012.1:160044-180989 GCF_058799675.1 Pseudomonas sp. GW822-FHT06B12 | reverse complement strand
GTCGAAAACTGCGTAACTCTTTGTTTACCAAGGAGTTTTCCGTTTCGACTGCGCCGGAAGTGGGGCGAATTATAGACAGATTTAATTCGCCGTCAACACCTAATTCGGTCTTTCTATACTAAAAGGTGAAAATGGTAGATCAAGCATCGCAATCAGCCTGATCCCACTACGCTTAATGGAGTCTGCCCAACGAACCCCACCACCATGAAGATATCCCTGAAGCTGGCCGTGTTCAGCATTGCAGCAACCTTGTTCTATCTTGGACTCGCAATTCTGGGACTGGGCGGCTTTGCTGCGTTTTTCTCTCATCCCGCCCTGTTGGTCATTGTCCTTGCGACGCTGGTGATGACGGGACTGGCGCTGCTGACAGAAGGCAATTTGAGTTCCGGGGTACGTGAAGACCGGGCCAACCGCTGGGTGCTGCCGGTATTTGGTGTGATTGGTCTGTTGTCCGCGTTTGTACCGGCCTATACCGACCGAATGGACTTCTGGACCTTCGGTGGCGAAGGCATGCGCTGGGTTGGCGCGCTTCTATTCATTGCCGGTGGTGCGTTACGGATGTGGCCAGTGTTCGTACTCGGCAAGCGCTTCAGTGGGCTGGTCGCCATTCAGCCTGGGCATACGCTGGTGACTGACGGTATCTACCGAACGCTGCGTAACCCGAGTTATCTCGGGATGCTGGTTAACGCGCTGGGCTGGGCGCTGGCCTTTCGTTCCAGTGTCGGGGTCGTGCTCACCGCCCTGCTGCTCCCCGCCCTGATTGCCCGTATAAATGCAGAGGAAGCCTTGCTCCGCAGTCAGTTTGGTGCTGAGTACGAGGCTTACTGTTCGAGGACCTGGCGGCTCATCCCCGGGCTCTACTGAGATCAGAGCTCGGTATTCGTACAGCCAACGCTTACCTCTACCCCGCCGACGCACGCGTCATACAACGCTGATAGCGCTCGTCGACTCGCTTGGCGAACCAGGCCGTGGTGAGCTTTCGGGTGATTTTCGGGCTTTGCAACTGGATACCTGGCAGGACCGCCCTGGGCAGTGGTTTGCCTTCAGCCTTTTCCGCCAGCTCGAACACCCGCTTATATAGCTTGCTGTCTTCAAATTCGAGACTGTTACCCAGCTCCAGTTGATCCCTGATGGTTGTATTGCGCATGTCCAGTTGTTTACCCAGCGCGCGCACTGCCTGTTCCGTCGAACCCGGCATGATCGAATCGTAGCGAATCAGGTCGCCATCCAGTGCCAAAGTGCTACCCGAGACGCGGTTGAGCGCACTCTGAAACGCAGCATTGCGGCTGGCGTACCAGCCGGCGTTGAAATCCGCGAAGCGGTACAACGGCTGGCGGTAACTCACCGGGTAGCCGAGTAAATGCGCAATCCCGAAATACATGCCGCCGCGTCGGCTGAACACCTCGTGGCGAATCGAGCCGTCTACAGGATAGGGATAGTTACGGGCCTGCTTCTCGGCAAATGCAACGCTGACCTGCATCGGCCCGCCGGTGTGCACCGGATTGAAGCCACCGAACAGGGTGTTGCCCATCGGGACCCTACCGATGAAATCGTCGAAAATCGCGCTGAGTTCTTTCTCGCTGCGAGCCGCATTCAAGCGATCGCTGTAACTTTTGCCAGCGGTTGAACTGACCTGCAACGCACCGCGCACCAACAGATTGGGGATGTGAGCCCTGGCAGCACGTCGATCGATTTCATCCCTGGCGATTTTACCCAACCCCGGAACCGTCGGGTCAGCCTGAAAGGTCGACTCCTGTTCGGTCACCGCCAGCACCGAACACAGGTTCTGCGTAGTGGCCGGGATCGCTTGCGCCGAAAACGCTACATAAATGTCGGTGGCCCAGCCTTCACGGTCTGTGGTGCTGGCCGGCAGCAAATGGACGATCTGCGCTTTCACCTGTGCGGGCGTCAGTTGTGTCGCTTGCCGAATGACCTGATTCGCGCAGCCGGCCAGTACCAGCAACGTGGCGACACTCATGATCAATCGATGGGATTGCATGTTTTTTCAATCATCCTTTTGAGTTCCCCAAGATTACGCAGCGCTGATCCGTGCTGCAAATGCTCACCCTGAGTCCAGTGTTCGTGCTTATAACCTTTGCGGATCAGTGGGCAGCACCTCGCCAATCGGATCTAAACTGGAAACACCCTGTTCAGCGGGACTCTCGACCGAGGGCAATGACATGAACCGCAGCGATGTACTGATCATCGGCGCCGGCCCCACGGGACTGGTCCTGGCGCTTTGGCTCAGCAAGCTGGGAATCCGTGTGCGTATCCTCGACAAGACCAGCGCACCCGGCACCACTTCGCGCGCCCTGGCGGTTCAGGCACGCACGCTGGAGTTGTACCGCCAGCTCGACCTCAGCCAGGCCGTGGTGCAGAACGGTCATAAGGTGCCGGCGGTGAATCTGTGGGTCAAAGGCGAACCGGTTGCGCGGTTACCGTTCGAAGACATCGGCAAAGACCTCACCCCTTACTCGTTCCTGGAAATGTACCCGCAGGACCAGCATGAACGGTTGTTGATCGAACGCCTGGAACAGTTCGGCGTGGTGGTCGAACGCGACACCGAACTGACCGGCTTCAGCGAACATGGCGGCACCATCACCGCGCAGTTACTCATGCCCGACGGGCAGGAGCATACCTGTCAGACCTGCTACCTGGCGGGTTGTGACGGCGCTCGCTCGACCGTGCGCAAGACACTCGATATCGGTTTTCCTGGCGGCACCTACCAGCAGGTGTTTTACGTTGCCGATGTCGAAGCCTCCGGCCCGGCGCTCAATGGCGAGTTGCACGCAGACCTCGATGAAGCAGACTTTCTGGCCGTCTTTCCATTAGCCGGCGAAGGTCGGGCGCGCCTGATAGGAGTCGTGCGCGACGAACGCGCGGAACAGGCCGAAACCCTCAAGTTTGAAGACGTCAGCAGCCGGGCCATCGAACACCTGAAGGTTCAGGTACACAAGGTCAACTGGTTCTCGACCTACCGGGTCCATCACCGGGTAGCGGACACCTTCCGCTTCGGGCGCGCGTTTTTGCTGGGCGATGCCGCACACGTGCATAGCCCCGCAGGCGGCCAGGGCATGAACACCGGCATTGGTGATGCGATCAATCTGGCCTGGAAACTCGCCGCGGTACTCAACGGCGCAGCCAACGACAAACTGCTCGACAGTTATGAAGTCGAACGCATGGCCTTTGCCCGGCGACTGGTAGCAACCACCGACCGAGTGTTCAATTTCGTCTCTGCTGAAGGCCCAATAGCCGATCTGATACGCACCCGCGTTGCACCGTTTCTGTTGCCGAAAATGGTCTCATTTGAATTGGCGCGCGAGTATCTGTTTCGTACAGTGTCGCAAATCACCCTGAACTATCGCGGGATGCCCCTGAGCGAGGGTCACGCGGGCCATGTTTTCGGCGGTGATCGCCTGCCTTGGGCGCATGACAGTGAGACCGATAATTTCGACAGCCTGGCCAGCCTGGACTGGCAGGTTCATGTATACGGCGACACCAGCGAAGAAATGCTCGCGTGGTGCGCCGAACATCATCTGGCCCTGCATATTTTCGACTGGCATCCAACCCACGAAGCCGCCGGGCTGGCGCGCAACGGCTTCTATCTATTAAGGCCCGACAGTTACGTGGCCGTCGCCGACCTGACCGCCGACCCGAAAGTCATCGAGCGTTACTTCCGGGACCATGGGATCAAACCGTTCCTCTGGTAACAACGGCACGCCAACGACTTAAATACCGCTCAACGCCAGGTCCATCGCAAAGTAGGTGAAGATCAGGTCCGCACCCGCACGCTTGATCGCACCTAAACTCTCGCGTACCACGCGGTCTTCATCGATGGCACCAGCGGCGGCGCCGAACTTGATCATCGCGTACTCACCGCTCACCTGATAAGCCGCCAACGGCAAACGCGACGCTTCGCGGATATCTCGGATGATGTCCAGGTACGCACCGGCCGGTTTGACCATCAGCGCATCGGCGCCCTCCTGCTCGTCGAGCAACGATTCGCGCACCGCTTCGCGGCGGTTCATCGGGTTCATCTGGTAACTTTTGCGATCACCTTTGAGCGCGCTGCCGCCGGCTTCGCGGAACGGACCGTAGAGCGCCGAGGCAAATTTGGTCGAATAGGCCATGATTGAGGTCTGGCTGAAACCGGCTTCATCAAGCGCCCGGCGAATAGCCTGGACCTGCCCGTCCATTGCCGCTGAAGGCGCAATCACGTCGGCCCCGGCACGTGCAGCGGCGACGGCTTGCCTGCCGAGGTTGACCAGGGTTTTGTCGTTGTCCACCTCACCCGCGTGTATCACCCCGCAGTGGCCATGATCGGTGTACTCGCAAAAACAGGTGTCGGACATCACGATCATCTCCGGCACCGCGTCCTTGCAGATCCGCGCCATGCGCGACACCAGACCGTTTTCATTCCAGGTGTCGCTGCCACTGCCGTCCAGGTGATGAGAAACCCCGAAGGTCATTACCGACTTGATGCCCGCCCGCGCATAGCGCTCGATTTCGCCTGCCAGTTTCGACTCTGGAATCCGCCGCACGCCGGGCATGCTGGTAATCGGCACAAAATCGTCGATTTCTTCTTCGACAAAGATCGGCAGCACCAGATCATTGAGGGTGAACTCGGTTTCCTGGAACAGGTTGCGCAACTGCGGATTGCGGCGCAAACGGCGTGGACGGGCTTCGGGGAACTGGCTGGACATGGGATTTCCTGGCAGGAGGCCAACGGCCTGGACAAGGCAAAAGTCGTAAAGGAAGGGAGCTTATGCCCCTCTCCCCCAACGATACAAACGTAACTTCAGGAAGAGTTTATTTCCGATTCGGTAACAGTCTGGCGCTTGCCAGCCAAAAGCCCCACAGACACTTCCTGGCATGGCGACAACCCCGACGGATACGGGACAGGACGCCACTCCAAAGCGCCGCTCTGGAGTGGTGCTGTTTGCCGTTACTTGGGAATTTCCAGCCCGCGAATCACTGCCGGCCGTGCCAGGAAGCGTTCCAGCACACGTAATACATTCGGGAAGTTCTTGATCCCGACCAGGTCCCCCGCCTCATAGAAGCCGATCAGGTTGCGCACCCAAGGGAAAGTCGCGATATCGGCAATGGTGTAACGCTCGCCCATGATCCAGTCGCGGTTTTCCAGGCGACCGTCGAGGACTTTCAGCAAACGCTTGCTCTCGTCGACGTAGCGATCACGCGGGCGCTTGTCCTCATAGTCCTTGCCGGCAAATTTATTGAAGAAGCCCAACTGGCCAAACATCGGGCCGATGCCGCCCATCTGGAACATCAGCCACTGAATCGTCTCGTAACGCGCGGCTGATTCCTGCGCCAACAGTTGCCCGCTTTTGTCGGCGAGGTAGATCAGAATCGCCCCTGACTCGAACAACGCCAGTGGCCGATCATCCGGTCCGTGGGGGTCCAGGATCGCCGGAATCTTGTTGTTGGGGTTCAGCGACAAAAACGCTGGAGACAGCTGATCATTGGTGTCGAAACCCACCCGGTGCGGCTCGTAAGGCAAACCGGTCTCTTCGAGCATGATCGAGACTTTGACACCGTTGGGCGTCGGCAAGGAATAGAGCTGTATCCACTCGGGAAACTGCGCAGGCCATTTTTCAGTGATCGGGAATGCAGACAGATCGGTCATGGTGAACATCCAGTGACAATTGAATGGCGATGATGGGTCTTGGTCGCGGCAGATGCCCGGCCTTCGAGGCGGCTAGATTATAAGCACGGCGCTGATCGGGACAGGTTAAATCAGAAACATTCTGTCGATAACCTTCCCGGCAGCCAGCCCGGCCCCGCAGATAAGGTAATGCGCGCCGTTTCGAATCGAACCAAAGGGTGCCAACGGACTCTCAAGGCGGCCCTTGTGTTAGACAAATCGGCCCCACGACATGAAAAGCACTTGAAGCCGAGAGCGCTCAATGTGATGTTTTGTCAGCCTTAATCAAATGAGCTGAAGAATAATAACTCAATGAAAAAGCACCTGAACTTCGTTAAAAACCTGAAGCCGCGCACCATTGTATTCTGTGCGGCCTTACTCATGGCTTGCGTCCTGTTCCTGTCGCTGGAAGTCAGCAAGCGTTTCGCTCGACCGGCTGACGGCACCCAAACCCTGGTGTTTTTACGTCACGCAGAAAAACCAGCCGGTGGTCTAGGCCAGTTGAACTGCCAAGGCCTGAACCGTGCGATCAACCTGGCACAGCTACTGCCTGAGAAGTTCGGCAAGGCCAATTACGTGTTTGCCGCCAATCCGACACGCAATGTAGAGGAAGGCGAGTTCGACAACTCCTACAGCTACCTCCGACCACTGCTGACCATCAGTCCCACCGCGATCAAACTCGGGCTGCCGGTGAACATCGAGTTTTCGGCCAACGACATCAGCGAACTGGCCAGCGAGCTGCTTCACGACAAGTACCACAACTCGATTATCTACACGGCCTGGTCCCACGGCTATCTGCCGGATCTGATTAACAAGGTGGCTGAAGAGGTCACCGGTGAAACACGCCCCCTCATTGATGACTGGCCATCCAGCGATTTCGACTCGCTGTACGTACTGACTCTGACCTGGCACAACGGCAAGGTCACCTTGCTCAGCCGCAGCTACAAACAGGAACTGAACAACGGCCCGCAGACATGTCCGACATAACGGGTCGACTTGTGCCCATCGTTTCCGGGTCTCTGGACTAGACTGCACTGGAGTATGATGCCCCACTGTCCCCTATGTCCGGAGCCTCTTCTGTATGTCCAACTCCTTAGCGGCCCCCAACCGGGGCCTGGTGCTCTGGTGGAAACCCGCGCTGTTCCTGCTGGTCGCCTGTATCGGCCTCTACTACGTCAAGTGGTCGCCCTACTACCTCAAGGCTTTCGTGGCCGCCGACAGCCACAGTATCGGCGCCTCGATCCTCAACGATGAACAAACCGCGCCGCTCGCAGCTGCACTGACGTACGCCAAGGTGTACTTCCTGGCGATCTGGAAAGCAGCCGTACTGGCGGTGATTCTGGGTTCGCTGTTGCAGGTGTTGATTCCGCGAGACTGGCTGCTGCGCCTGTTCGGTCGTGCCGGTTTTACTTCGACCTTGCGCGGCGGGTTGTTCGCCCTGCCGGGCATGATGTGCACCTGCTGCGCCGCGCCCGTGGTGTCAGGCATGCGCCGTCAGAACGTCTCGGTGGGTGCGGCATTGGCGTTCTGGATTGCCAACCCGGTACTCAACCCGGCAACGCTGGTGTTCATGGGTTTCGTACTCGGCTGGGGCTTTACCGCACTGCGGCTAGTGGCGGGGATTGTGCTGGTGCTGGGTGTTTCGTTGGTCGCTCAACGCATCTCACGCCCCGAGTACATGCCGGAGGCGGCGCTGGAAGCGGTGGCCGAAGCTACCCGCACAACCGACGCACAACCCTTCCTGAGCCGTTGGGCGCGGACCTTGTGGCAACTGTTCTGGACCACTATTCCAATCTACGTGCTGGCAGTACTGGTTCTGGGCGCCGCTCGGGTCTGGCTGTTCCCTCACGTTGACGGCGCGATGGCTGACAGCTTGCTATGGCTGATACCGCTGGCCATCGTCGGCACGCTGTTCATGATCCCCACCGCCGCGGAAATCCCCATCGTACAAACCATGATGTCCCTGGGTTTGGGGACCGCACCGGCCGTGGCGCTACTCATGACCTTGCCAAGCATCAGCCTGCCGTCACTGCTGATGCTGCGCAAAGATTTTGACACCCGGGTGCTGGTGACCGTGGCCGGGCTGACCATGTTGATTGGCGTGATTTGCGGGCTGGTCGGGGCTGTACTCCTGTAGGAATATCGACCCGTAGCAGCTGCCGCAGGCTGCGTTCGGGCGCGAAGCGAACGTAATCCGGCTGGCGGGTTCCATCATGAGAACGCGGTTGCAAGATTTACGACTGCTACGCAGCCGAACGCAGCCTGCGGCAGCTGCTACGGGGAATGTGGCAAGCCTGCCCCCTGAAATCAGCCGCGCCGGTTACCGCGCTCGCGCAAATACTCGAGCACCGCAGCCTGCTCACCGACGAACTCGATTCGGGCGCCTTTCTTCTCGCGCTGGAAGGCGTACATCGGGTCGTAATACTCGCTCAACAAGCCTTCGATCCAGCCACGGTGCATGTCCACTGCACCGCTACGCGCCTGCTCGGCCAGCGCGGCCTCCATCAAATCGAACATGCGCTGATGGCGCTCACCGCCCAGACGTTTGCTGATATTGTCCAGACTTCCCAACAAACGCTCGGAGAACTGTGCGAACCCCTCGTCGCCATGTACAGCAATGAATTCCGCGCAGAGATTCACCACGTAATCACGCAAAATCCGCTCGACCCGACCTTGCAGACTGTCTTCGAGCCAGACCATCGGAAACTGCTGCATGCCCTGATACAGCGGCAGCGGCAAGGCACAGCTGCCCACCATGCGGCTTTCATCTTCGAGCACGAACTGTTCGATGCCACGGGCACGCTTTTTCAGCACGTCCACCGCCAGGCGGTTCTCGAAGTCGATGTTGGTAGGTTGCCCGGTCGCACGTTTACCAAAGCTGGAACCGCGATGATTGGCGTGACCTTCAAGGTCCAGACCATTGCTCAAACGGGTGAGGACGTCGGTTTTACCAGTGCCGGTCATGCCGCCGAGCAAGACGAAGTCGCACTGCTCGACTGCCTGATCGACCGTTTCCAGCAGGAAAGTCCGCATCGCCTTGTAGCCGCCACCGACCCGAGGGTAGTCGATGCCCGCCTCGTCCTTGAGCCATTGCTGAACGATCTGCGAACGCAAACCGCCGCGAAAGCAATACAGGTAACCGTCGGGATTGGCCCGGGAAAAATCAGCCCAGGCCTGGATGCGCGCAGCCTTGATTTCGCCCGAGACCAACTGATGCCCGAGCGCAATGGCGGCCTGCTGGCCTTGCTGTTTATAGCAAGTACCAATGCGCTCCCGCTCGTTGTCGTTCATCAGCGGCAGGTTGATCACCCCAGGGAACGAACCCTTGCTGAACTCGACTGGCGCACGGGTATCCATCATCGGCCGATCATTGAGGAAGATGTCGCGGTAATCAGTGATATCGACGGGCATCAAATCACCTCTACCGCGTTGCTCTGTCGCTCAACCAATTCACCGATTGGCGCAAGGTTCAGCCCCAGCTCGACGGCAAGCGCCAGGAACTGCTCGTTACCCTCGGGCGTCACGGCGACCAGCAAACCGCCGCTGGTCTGCGGATCGCACAGCACGCGCTTGTGCAGCTCCTGCACACGTCCGACCTTGTCGGCATAGCTGTCGAAGTTACGCAGAGTACCGCCAGGCACGCAGCCTTGATCGAGGTAGTACTCGACGCCCGGCAGACGTGGCACCCGGTCGTAATAAATACGTGCGGTCACAGCACTGCCATCGGCCATCTCCACCAGATGCCCCAGCAACCCGAAACCGGTGACATCGGTCATCGCGGTCACACCATCGAGTTTGCCGAAGCGGCTACCGGGCTTGTTCAGGGTGCACATCCAGTCACGGGCCAGTCCCACGTCGCTGGCGCGCAGCTTGCCCTTCTTCTCGGCGGTAGTGAGGATGCCGATGCCCAGCGGTTTGGTGAGGTACAGCAAGCAACCGGCGGTGGCGGTGTCGTTGCGCTTCATGTGGCGCTTTTGCACGAGCCCGGTGACCGCCAGACCGAAGATCGGCTCCGGCGCATCGATCGAATGCCCGCCGGCCAACGGAATACCCGCCTCATCGCAGACCGAACGGCCGCCACGAATCACTTCCCGGGCAATCTCCGGCGCCAGCACGTTGACCGGCCAGCCAAGGATCGCAATCGCCATCAACGGATCGCCGCCCATGGCGTAGATATCGCTGATGGCATTGGTGGCAGCGATGCGGCCGAAATCGAACGGATCATCGACAATCGGCATAAAGAAGTCAGTGGTCGATACCACACCTCGCTCGTCGTCGATGGCGTACACCGCCGCGTCGTCGCGCGATGCATTGCCCACCCAGAGTTTTGGATCGAGATTCTGCGCACCGCTACCGGCCAGAATCACCTCCAGCACCTGAGGCGAAATTTTGCAGCCACAACCTGCGCCGTGGCTGTACTGGGTCAGGCGGATCGGCTCACTCATGGGGCACCTCTGGAATTCAGTTTGAACGATTCTATCAGAGCACGGTGCAAGCGCTGACAGAGCCTGCCCCACTTTCGAACAGACGCGCTCGCTGACGGGGCAAATTGCTAACCAAAACGTCAGCTAATTCACAAAATCTCCCTTTATTTCAATCGCCTGTTCCAAGTTGGTCCGCAACATGCAAACGTTTGCGCCAGTAACGTGAACGCTTCATCGATGCATGAGCGCTCACGTTCGGCCAACTACTGCACGAACAGGGATTTTCAATGCACGCTACTTCCAGACGCACCGCGTCCTGCCCCACTGTTGCTGTTTCCTTGCTACTAAGCGCCGTTACGGGACTACTCAGCCCGTTTGCCCTGGCGCAGGAAAAAACCATTGATGAATCCGCCCAGGGCGAGACCCTGAGCGCTGAAGCCAGCCCACCGAAAAAGGGCGCGTACCTGTCGGACTGGTTCAACCAGGACCTGACGCTGATCGGCAGCAAGGACATCAGCTTCGGCCCGCAACCGGCCGACGACGTTTACCTGGAGTATGAGTATTTCGGGCGCAAGGGGCCGTTCGAACTGTATGGCTACATTGACGCGCCGAAGATCCTCGGCATCGGCAACAGCCATGACAAAGGCGCCTGGGATCACGGTTCGCCGTTGTTCATGGAGCACGAGCCACGTATTTCCATCGACTACCTGGCCGGTCGCAGCCTGGCGGTCGGGCCGTTCAAGGAATGGTATGTCGCGTTCGACTGGATCTACGACCACGGCAGCAGCACCGCCAATCGCGCCAACACGCTTTACAGTGGCCTGGGCACCGACATCGACACCCATTCGCGGGTCAACCTGTCGGCCAACTTCTACGGGCGCTACCAGTGGGAAAACTACGGCGCCAGCAACGAATACTCGTGGGATGGTTATCGCGCCCAGTTGAAGTACATCGTGCCCATCGACCGCTTCAGCAATGGCGCATCACTGACCTACATCGGTTTCACCAACTTCGACTTTGGTTCGGACCTGCATAAAGACAATCCGGCGCGCACGGCCAACGCCACCGTGGCCACCAACGTATTGCTCTATTCATTCACACACCTGCGCTTCACTCTGGTCGGGCGATATTTCCATAATGGCGGTAACTGGGAGGATGGCAGCGAGTTGAACTTCGGTGACGGCAACTTCCGCGCTCGCTCCAATGGCTGGGGTTACTACGCGGGTGTCGGGTATCAGTTCTGAGTGGCAAGCGGGTTCGTTATCAACATCTACCAAGGAGGTTCCATGCACACAGTTACACGTCTTTCTCTGTCAGCCGGTCTGGCCTGCAGTGCCCTGCTCTCTTCCAGCGGTTGGGCGGCCGAGGCGCCGATCACGCCGAAAGTCATGCTGATCAGCATGTTCGCCCCGGAAGCGCAAAACTGGATTGATCGCCTGGAACTCAAGCAGGAAATCCGCGTGCCGGGGCTTTCTGCCGAGTACCCAAGCATTCGCTGCAATACGCATCAGGTGTGCCTGATGGTCACCGGCATGGGCCAGACCAACGCCGCGGCCTCCACGCTGGCATTGGCCCTGTCGCCGAAATTCGACCTGCGCAAAAGCTATTTTCTGATCGCCGGAATTGCCGGTATCAACCCGCACCACGGCACCATTGGCACTGCCGCCTGGGCGCATTATCTGGTGGAGTTCGGCACGCAATGGGAACTGGACTCGCGGGACGCTCCCA
Organism: Pseudomonas sp. GW822-FHT06B12; assembly: GCF_058799675.1. NCBI lineage: Bacteria > Pseudomonadati > Pseudomonadota > Gammaproteobacteria > Pseudomonadales > Pseudomonadaceae > Pseudomonas > Pseudomonas sp. GW822-FHT06B12. The sequence continues at coordinate 169,175 of NZ_JBXALR010000012.1, read as the reverse complement.
AAGAGTGGCCAACCGGTTACATCGGCATCAACACCAAAGGTCCGAACGAAAAGCCACCGCTGGACTACAAGACCGAAGTCTTCGAACTCAATCCGAAACTGCAAGCCAAGGCCTTCGCCCTGAGCGCGAACGTTGCACTTAGCGAAAGCAAAGAGTCCGCCGCGTGGCGGGTGAAATACCCCTACGCCCCGGCCAATCAGCCGCCGGCGGTCACGCAATGCGACACGCTGGCAGGCAATACCTGGTTTTCCGGAACACGCCTGAGCGAACGCGCCGAAGTCTGGACCCGTTTGCTGACAGACAACAAAGGCGTTTACTGCACGACTCAGCAGGAAGACAACTCGACGTATGAAGCGCTGTTGCGCGCCAGCCGTGAAGGTCTGGTGGATATGCAGCGCCTGGCGGTAGTGCGCGTCGGTTCCGACTTCGACCGTCCGTATCCGGGTTACAGCGAAGTCGACAACCTGCTCAAGTACGCCGATCAGGGCGGGTTCGTGCCGGCCCTGGAAAACCTCTTCCGTACCGGCAACCCGCTGGTGCAGGAGATTCTGAAGAACTGGTCGGCGTGGGAGAACGGTGTGCCTGAGGCGTAATCTGTGGCGAGGGAGCTTGCTCCCGCTCGGCTGCGAAGCAGTCGTAATGCAGACGACGCGTTCCTGCATTGGGAACGCGACTATCGTTATTGGGCCGGCTGCGCCGTCCAGCGGGAGCAAGCTCCCTCGCCACAGTCATCACCCGTCGATGGACCACGTCGAAACGGACAGTTATCAAGGCAACAAAATCACCTTGTCGCCACGGCCCTGATTCACCTCGGCATAACGCTCGAGCCCTTCGGCCAGTGGCGACTCCACCAGCCCTTCCGGCAATGGCAACACTCCGTCATCGAAGAACCGCCCAAACTGCTCAAGCATCGCAGCGCAGGCCTCGACGCCGTACAGCAGCGAGTTGATTCCGACCACCGAACCACCCCGGCGATACAACGCCAGCGCCGGCAACTGCACATGCCCGTCGACCGGGGCCGCAATAATTGCGATGCGGCCGAAGGAGGCCAACGCCGCGACCGCCGCCGGCAGCCAGAAACCGGTGGTATCGAAAATCACGTCGGCACCGCCCGTGAAAATCGCATTGACCTGAGCGCCCAGCGCTTCCGGGGTTTCCAGTTGGATTGTGTTAAAGCCCTGCGCCTGCAAGGCCTTGACCTGCTCCGGACGTCGCGCCGCCGCCAATACCTGGGCGCCGCGAATTTTCGCCAGCGCCAGCGCCGCGCTACCTACCGCACCACCACCGATCACCAGTAAACGGGTTTGCGCGGTCACCAGGCTGCGCTCCAGCGCATCCCACGCCGTGGTGTACGGCACGCCAAGGCTGGCAGCCTGGGCAAAGCTCAAATGCGTCGGTTTGAGGGCGACGCCCTTAGCCGGCAGCTTCACGTATTGCGCATGAGAGCCATCGGCGAAAAAACCCAACTCGCGCCCCGTGCCCCAGACTGCCTGACCGATCAGCGCTTGCGGACCTTCAATCACCACACCGGCAAAGTCACGTCCGGGAATCCGTGGCAGCGTGGTGTAGGGGAAACGTCCGAGCACGTTCTTCACATCGCTGGGGTTCAGGCCAGCAGCCTTGATCTGCACCAACACCTCGTTGGCGCCCGGAGCCGGGGTCGGAACCTCAACGTAACGCAGGGCCGCCAGATCACCGGCTTTATCGAATTGCAGTGCTTTCATGGGAATGTCCATCTGATAAATGAAGGGATTTCAGGAGATCCAGCCAGCGACCAGTTGCCGCCCCATCGGCCACAGCTGCTCGCCGGCCAACATGCCCAGCAACCCCACCAGCGCAATGGCCGGTGGTGCGGGCGAGCGAAAATCCAGCGCGCCGTAGAGCAGGCCGACGCCAAGACCAATCGCCAGTGAAATGAGGTAGTTCATGCTGAACTCCGTGCAATGGGGATGCATAGAGTCTAGAGAGTCGCCGCTAAAGCGATCGGCCAAGTACTTCAGGATTTCGGCCAAATGCCCTGCTACGGCGCTGAATTGAAATCGCCTTCGCGGGCAAACTGCGAGGGCGCAACGCCCAGCTCGCGGCGAAACATGTCGCTGAAACTGCTCGGCGAATAGCCCAGTTCGCGGGCGATTACGCTGACTGGCACGCCCTGGATCAGCTCGGCGACCGCAATCGCCAATTGCACCTGACGCCGCCACTCGGCAAAGCCCATGCCCAAACCATCCTTGAACAACCGCGCCAGGGTGCGCACGCTGGCGCCGGAATTTTCGGCGTGCTGCTCGAAGGGGATATCCAGCGACGGTGCAGCCATGACCGCCTGACAGAGATTGACCAAACGCCGTTCGCTGTTACCCGGCATGGGAATTTTCAGCAACGAACGTTTCGCCCGTTTCAGCTCCAGCAACGCCAGTCCTACCAGCGCCTCGTAGTACTCCGCCGGCCCACTGTCGCCCTGTTCCACCAACCCGAGAATCAACTCGCGCAGCAAACCGCCCACCTCGATCACCTGAACGCTGCTGTCCAGAGTCGCGGCCAACGCCGGACGCAGGTAGATATTGCGCATCTGCAAGTCCGACACCACGCGAATCCCGTGCACTACGCCCGGCGGCAACCAGACCGCCCGTTGCGGCGGCACCACCAGAACTTCGGCAGGCGTCTCGACCCACATCACCCCGCTCATCGCATACAGCAACTGCCCCCAGACGTGTTCGTGCGGCTCGATATACAAGCCACGCGGATAGGTACGCGCCAACGGCTGCACCGGCACATCGGTGTCGCTGAGATCAGGCGGAGCGGCAAGGGCCATGGGCGTGAATCGCGATAGAGGGCGAAGACCTCATGGTAACGATGCACTGTGATTGCCGCCAGTTGACGCGCCGCCTGAACGTGGAGCGCAACAGGCTCCACGTTCAGGCAGGGGTTTTCAGCCGTGAGCCCCTTTGGCGCATTGGCAACCCGCCGAGGTGCAGGCTTCGCCGTGTTCGTGATGTTTGGCGCAGCCCTCACAGCAATAGTGTTTACCGTGACGGACGATAGAGTGCTCACCCAGTTTGCAGTTGCAGTTGGGGCAGGCGCAGGTCGTTGCTTTCATCAATCTGACTCCATACGTGTGGTCGTCCAGACGCGGCACCAATGCCGCACCTGAGCAGTGACCGCACCCGACGACGTGATACGCGGCCCTCGCTCACCCTTTAGGGTAGTCGATGGCGCGACGAAGCCGGGTATGCTGTGGCGACTGCCATTGACCAAGGATTTGTCTGTGCTGCTTCTAAAACTGTCGCTGATCCCAGGTTTTCTCTTGTTGATTTCTCTCGCAGGTAAACGCTGGGGACCCAGCGTTGCCGGCTGGCTGTCAGGATTACCAGTGGTGGTTGGGCCGATTCTGTTTTTTCTCGCGGTTGAGCAAGGTCCGGCCTTCGCGGCGCAAGCGGCGACAGCCGCCCTGTCAGCGATGTTTGCAATGATCGCCTTCTGCGTGGTTTACGCCCAGGCGGCGCAAAAGCTCAACTGGCCCGCGGCGTTGTTGATCGCCCTGCTGAGCTGGGCCACTGCGGCCGTGGTGTTGTCGCTGATTCCGGCGTCGCTGGTGTTTTCGACTATCGCTGCGGCCGCTGCGTTGCTCGCTGCACCTTATCTGTTTCCTCACGTTCTGCCTTTGGCTTCAGGTCCTGCGCCGAAGTCCGACAAACTCCTGTTGCGCATGCTCGCCGGAGCGCTTCTGACGCTGGCGGTAACCTTGCTCGCCAGTACGGTCGGCGAACGCTGGAGCGGCTTGCTTGCGGTGTTCCCGGTGCTCGGCAGCGTCATGGCGGTGTTCTCCCAGCAAACCCGAGGGCCCGCATTCACCGCCGCGTTATTGCGGGCCACAGCCACCGGCATGTACTCGTTCGCCGCGTTCTGCCTGACGTTGGCGCTGGCGCTGCCGCATTGGGGTTGGGGCGCATTTGTCCTCGGCGTGGCGGTGTCCCTCGGCATGTTGTTGATTACCAAACGGCTGGCCGCGCCATCGCGTGGTAACACCCGGCAAATACCCGAAGTGGCGATCGAACGAGTACCGACCAAGCTCGCTGGCGATGCTGATACTTCACTCAAGCCTTGATCGTGACCTCACGTCGCCTCTCGCGCCCAGACTCAAGATCGCGCTGGAGTCTCCAAGGTTGACCATGGGATGATCGCGCCCACAGCGCGATAACCCCGGAGAGTTTGCATGTCGTTCAGTAAAAAAGCCGTTGTCCTGTTCCTGACAGCGGTCACCAGCTTCGCTGCCGTCAGCGTTTACGCCGCCAAGCAACCGACCGCGAAAACCGCACCCGCGCAAAAAATCTCGGCGCTGGGCGGGAAATTCGCTTTCACCCTGCCCCAGGGCTTTATCGCCAACCCACTGTCTGGTGGCGATGCCGCCAAGGGCACCGCTGGCGCAACGGGCACCATGTACACCAATCAGGCGAGCAAAACCGTACTGATCATTGCTGAAAACACGCTACCCAATGGCCTGAACGTCAAAGACAACGACACTGCGTTTCTGGACGAATCAGTGTCCGGTTTCGCCACTCAGCAACGCGAAGCCTTGCCTGACTTCAACAAGCAAAGCGAGAAAAGCCTGACCGTCAAAGGCCTTGGCCTGCGCCAGATCGACAGCACCGCCACCCAGGGCGGCGGTCTGACGCTCGACACCAGCCTGCTGGCCGGCTCCGGCACGCACATGATGCTGATCCAGATCATCTCCCGCGCCGACGACAAGACTGGGCATGCGGCACTGGTCAAACAGATCCTTGGCGATAAATAAGCGCCCCGGCTACTGATTGATCCGCAGCAGCCAAGCGTTCAAATCCTGCATTTCGGCCGCACTGATGGTGTGGCCGACGCCCGGATAAGCATGAAACTCCGGCATGAGCGCAATGCTCTGCAACAGACTGTTGGCCTCGCTGCCATCGCTGTAGGGCAGTTTCATGTCGGCCGTCCCGTGACCGATGAAAATCGCCAGTGGCTCAAGCGCCTTGTCGGCCTTGAGCTGCGATCTCAATACCGGCAGAACCTTGCCACTCAATGCGGCAATCCCGCGCACCGTCTCGGGATGACGTAACGCGACTTCATACGACATGATCGCGCCCTGACTGAAGCCCACCAGAAACACCTTATCGGCCTCGGTGTGATACTTCTTCGCCGCCTGCGCCACGAAATCGACAATCAGCGCGTTGCTGCTGTTCAGGTCATCGGTATCACCGTCATAAGCGCCTTCGCCCTTCTTGCGAAACCACTGATAACTGTCCGCCTCCACCGCCTGCGGCGCCCGCACCGAGAGGTATGTGTACGGCGCCGGCAACTCGTCCTTGATGTCGAACAGGTCCTCTTCGTTACTGCCGGAACCGTGGAGAAAAATCACCAACGGCTGATTACGCGAATCAGGATTGGACTGCTCAAGATACGGCAACGGCAAATCATCGTTGAGCGCCGCATGGGCAACGGAAGACACCAGCAACATCAACACAGCAAAAAAACGAAACATGGACCTTCCCAGAAATACGGCGAATTCGCCCCAGAGCCTAACACCTCAAGACGCCCTTTCGAAAACCAGCCCCCACCACTCAGGCCGGCTGTCAGACCGCCAAGATCAAAAGATCAAAAGATCAAAAGATCGCAGCCTGCGGCAGCTCCTTCACCACTCAACAGGCCGAGCGTTAGCTCGCCTGCCGCTGTTGATCTTGATCCTCCCGCACCTTCGGGAGGCCGAGTGGAGGTGTTCATCAGGGGGTGGGCGCGCAGCGCCGTACGGCGCAGCCGGACACATCGAGAGGAGGTCGTCGCGAAGCAGACCGTAGGCGATGCCCCCTGATGGACACCGGAGCGAGGGAACGCCGAGCCTAGGCGAGGTGCCGTACGCTTGGGGCGAGCGTTTTTTTGCTTACTTTTTTTAGGCGCTTGTAAAAAAAGTGAGGCGCCGTAAGGGCGAAACCGCCAGCCGCCGTTACCGCAGGAATGGATATGTACACCTGCAAGAGATTGGTCGGCTGTCCGGCCGCCATCGCGAGCAGGCTCACTCCCACAGGAGATGGATCGGCCAGACCAAAAGCTCAATCGTTGACCAACTTCCCAACCCGAATCGCCTCCCGCCCCGCCACTTTCGCCTGCCAGGTACCCGGCTGCGTATAACGCCCACGATCCAGCGCAAACAACACCCCACTGGTCCCGGCACACACCACCGTGACCCGATCACTCAACGGATCGACCACCTCGAACAACGCATCCCCCTTCTCGACCCACTCACCCGCCTCACGCAGAAAACTCACCACCCCGTGATGCGGCGCAAACAGATACTCCGTCCCCTCGAACGGCATCCCCTCACAGCACTCGCTTGGCGCCTTCGACCACTCACCGGCAATCAAACCCTGCTCTGCCAGGAACCCAAGAATCGCCTCGCAATTGGCTTGAGCCTGATCGACCCGCGTGTCCCCCATGCTCCCCAGTTCCAGCGTCGTCGCCAGGTTGGCCGGTGGAATCGCCGCCTCTGGAAACGCCTTGGCCAGCCGCAACCACGGCGACGAACAGGACTCATCGAACGAACTGCCACCGGAGTCTTCGCACAACAACGCAACGCCAGCCTTCAATCGCGCCGCCAAAGACTGCCACCGCGGCCAGTGTTGCGGCAGCGCATAAAGATGGATCGCAGCCTCGAAATCGCAATGCAAATCCAGGGTGATGTCAGCTTCACAGGCATGACGCAACAGCAACCGGTGCAAGGCTTCCAACTGCGAAGCCGGCGCTGGCAACCGATCGAGAACCTGGCCCATGGTCTTACGGATCAACGCGATGTTGGTCTCGGCGTCGCTCCCCAACTGCGAGCCGATCAACTCACCCACCGGCCCGCTGAGTTCGTAGAAAGCCCGGTTGAAGTTCTTCCCGCTGCCCAGCTCGAAACGGCCCATGTGGGCGCTTTGCAGATGCTGGTCCAGGCCAATCGGATTGGCCACCGGCACCAGCTCGATAACGCCCTTGAGCTGGCCCTGGGCTTCGAGTTCGGTGAGACGCTTTTTCAGCTCCCAGGCCGTGCGCATGCCCGGCAGCTCATCGGCGTGCAGGCTGGCCTGTATGTAGACCTTGCGCGAACCCGCACCAAAACGAAACACACTGAGGCTGCGCTCGGTGCCGAGGTGGCTCCAGGGCAATTGATGGTCGATACGTTGCATGGCAGGCTCCTGTGTTGAACCTCGTAGGAGCTGCCGCAGGCTGCGATCTTTTCAATTCAAAAGATCGCAGCCTGCGGCAGCTCCTACAGAAAATGTGTCAGGCAGGGTAAATCAAAGGTGCATAAAAAAGGTGGCCACCGCATCAACGGTAGCCACCTGTTTGAACGGTGAAATTACTTGCCGTAAACGTCGAACTTGAAGTACTTGTCCTGCACTTGCTTGTACTTGCCGTTGGCGCGAATTTCGTTGATGGCGGTGTTGAATTTGTCCGCCAGCTCTTTATCGCCTTTGCGCACCGCAATACCGGCACCACCGCCGAAGTACTTGGCGTCTTCATATTCCGGGCCGACGAACGCGAAGCCTTTGCCGGCGTCGGTTTTCAGGAAGCCGTCGTCGAGGTTGACCGAGTCAGCCAGCATCGCATCGAGGCGGCCCGAGGTCATGTCCAGGTTGGCTTCCTGCTGGGAGCCGTAGCGCACCAGGTTGATCCCGGCCGGCACCAGCACTTCAGTGGCGAAGCGGTCGTGGGTACTGGCGCGCAGCACTCCGACTTTCTTGCCTTTGAGTTCGGTCAGCGGGTCTTTGATGTTGGTGCCTTCCTTCATCACGAAGCGTGCCGGGGTGTGGTAGTACTTGATAGTGAAGTCGACGTTCTTCTTGCGGTCGTCGGTGATGGTCATGGACGACAGGATCGCGTCGAGTTTCTTGACCTTCAGCGCCGGGATCAGGCCATCGAACTCTTGCTCGACCCAGGTGCATTTGACTTTCATCTGCTCACACAGCGCGTCGCCGATGTCCACGTCAAAACCGCTGAGTTTGCCTGCCGGCGTCTTGAACGAGAACGGTGGGTAGCCGGCTTCGATCCCCAGACGGATCGGCTTGGCATCTTCGGCCACGGCCGAAAGAGACAACACGGACAGTGCCAGAGCACCGAACATCACTAGCTTCTTCATTTATAACTCCTGTGTGCGGAGACTCTTATTGGCAGCATTCGATTGGTAGCTTGTGGCTGGTAAAAATCGAAGTGGCCGGCAGTCTAGAGCTGCTCTCGGGACGCGAATTGTGTTTATGCGACAAATAGTTATAAAAAAGTAATCAAGGTATTTCACCCGGTAATTACCTGCGTCAGCGCGGTGCAGCGACCTTCAGAAACGCCTGGTTTTCCGTCAAGATGCCGCACGATCCGACGGAAAAGACCGACCGTCCCCCCTCCACCAGAGAGCAGCGCCATGCCCGAGCATTCGACTTCGTTGAACCTGATCCAGCACCACCCCGCCGAAGGCCCGGGTGCGATTGACGATTGGGCCGAGTCCCGGGGGCTGACGCTTAAGGTGTTTCGCGCTGACCTTGGTCAGCTTCCACCCGCAGGCGCTGCGCCAGTGATCATTCTGGGCGGGCCCTATGAAGCCAACGCAGGTCCGGAGTGGCTGGCCGAGGAACGCCGGTGGCTGGCCGCAAGCATAGCGCTGGGTGCACCGGTGTTCGCGATTTGCCTGGGCGCACAGTTGCTGGCGTTGAGCCTGGGTGGGAACGTTAGGCGAATGGCCCGGACCGAAACCGGCTGGACCCAGGTTACGTTCGCCAACGGACACGCACTAAACGTACTGGAATGGCATGAGGATGCGATTGATCTGCCGCCAGACGCACGGTTACTGGCCAGCAGCGCCCAGTGTGAGCAACAGATGTACGCAGTGGGCTCGACCCACGTGGGATTGCAGTTTCATCCGGAATGGAACGCCGAGTCGGTAGCGCTACTCAACGCCCACTTTGGCGAAGAGTCGCCCCTGCCCCGGGATCAGGACGACAGCGCCGCTTACCGCCAGGTGTTCGACTGGTTGCAGGCGACGCTCGATGAGTGGCACGCAGCCGCTTCCAGGGTTTAGCACTCCCCTGTGGCGAGGGAGCTTGCTCCCGCTCGATCGCGAAGCAGTCGCAAAAACTGCC
>NZ_JBXALR010000012.1:0-160034 GCF_058799675.1 Pseudomonas sp. GW822-FHT06B12 | reverse complement strand
AAGTTGATGCGTTTTCCTGAGAGAACGCATCGGCAGTTTTTGCGACTGCTTCGCAGCCGAGCGGGAGCAAGCTCCCTCGCCACAAGAGCTCACTCGACAATGTGTCGTGATCAGCACTCGCATCCGATTGCAGCACTGACAGGCCGTTCAACCGCGCGGCTCAACTCAAAGCCTTCATCCAGCCATCCGGTCACTCCACCGATCATTTCCTTGACCGGGTATTCCAGCGCCGCGAGCTTCACCGCAGCCTTGTTTGCGCCGTTGCAGTGCGGACCGGCGCAATACACCACGAACAGCGTGGTTTTCGGGTAAGCCGCCAGTACCTCAGCGCTGATCAAGCGCCCAGGAATGTTGATCGCGCCCGGCACATGACCGCGCTCGAAAGCCAGTGGACCACGCACATCCACCAGAACGAAGTCCACATCACCGGCCTGCTGACTGCCAAATACGTCGGAACAGTCGGTTTCAAAGGTCAGACGGTTGCTGAAGTGCATCAGGGCAACGGCGGATGGGGCGGCAGGGATTTCGCGAACCAGACTGGTCATGGGTGTTCTCCAAAGCGTTTGTGGGCGTGAGAGGACTGTATCCAATTCGCCAATACCGCTACAGTGGCGCACAAGACACCCACTGGGAATTTTCCGCCAAATGCACACTGAACCCGGATTAGTCGCGATTCTGGCCTACGACGGTCTCTGCACCTTCGAGTTCGGGATAGCCGTGGAGATCTTCGGGCTGGCGCGGCCGGAGTTCGATTTTCCCTGGTACGAACACCGGATCGTCGGCGTCGATCAGGGACCGATGCGCGCCATGGGCGGCATTCAGGTATTGGCCGACGGCGGCATGGAGCTGCTTGAAACCGCGCGGACCATCATCATCCCCGGTTGGCGCAGCCGCAGCGAGCCGGTGCCGCAAGTGCTGCTTATCGCTCTGCGCCAAGCCCATGCCCGAGGTGCGCGGCTGCTGTCGATCTGCTCCGGGGTATTTGTACTCGCGGCCACGGGATTGCTCGACGGGCTGAGCGCAACGACACACTGGCGTTATACCGAGGAACTGGCCGAGCGCTTCCCGAACATTCTGGTCGACCCCGACGTGCTGTATGTCGACGCGGGCCAGGTGATCACCTCCGCCGGGAGTGCCGCTGGCATCGATGCGTGCCTGCACCTGGTAGCGCGGGACTTCGGCACTCAAGTCGCCAACTCGGTGGCACGCCGACTGGTGATGTCGCCGCAACGCACCGGCGGCCAGGCACAGTTCATTCCCGCCCCCGTCAGTCGCACGCCACGCAGTGATCTGTCGCGAGTCATGCAGTGGGCACGCGAACGCCTGCATGAACCGCTGGGCGTACGCGAACTGGCGAGCCAGGCAGCGATGAGCGAGCGAACTTTTTTACGACGGTTCAGCGAAGCCACCGGTGCCTCGCCCAAATCCTGGCTGCAACAACAACGGCTGGCGCGCGCGCGGGAATTGCTGGAAAGCAGTGCCCACAACACCGAGTCCATCGCGTTGCAATGCGGTTACCGTTCGGTAGAGAGTTTCCGCGTGGCGTTTCGCAGCGTGGTCGGGCTACCGCCGTCAGTGTATCGGGAGCGGTTTGGCCGCGAGGTGAAAGCGCTATCGATCTGATCGCGTTCGATTGAGGGGGAAGCGGAAAATGCAATCACCCGCAAACGGCGCAGCACGCCGTTTGCGGGTGAGGTACAGCACCAGGACTTAGTGCCCGCTGCGCAACATTTCTGTCGGCACGTACTTACCGATTTCGAACTTGCCGATCGCCGCACGGTGCACTTCGTCCGGGCCATCGGCCAGACGCAGCGTACGTTGCATGGCGTACATGTAGGCCAGCGGGAAATCGTTGGAGACACCCGCGCCACCGTGGATCTGAATCGCCCGGTCGATAACCTTCAAGGCGACGTTCGGCGCCACCACCTTGATCTGGGCGATTTCGCTTTTCGCCACTTTATTGCCCACGGTGTCCATCATGTAGGCGGCTTTGAGGGTCAGCAGCCGCGCCATGTCGATTTCCATCCGCGAGTCGGCGATCTTGTCGATATTGCCGCCCAAGCGCGCCAGCGGTTTACCGAAGGCAGTGCGGTTGATCGAACGCTTGCACATCAATTCCAATGCCCGCTCCGCCATGCCGATCGAGCGCATGCAATGGTGAATCCGGCCTGGGCCAAGGCGCCCCTGGGCAATCTCGAAGCCACGGCCCTCACCCAACAGTACGTTTTCGTAAGGTACGCGGACGTTCTCGAACAGCACTTCAGCGTGACCGTGAGGCGCGTCGTCGTAACCGAACACCGGCAGCGGACGGACGATCTTCACGCCAGGCGCATCCACCGGCACCAGAATCATCGAGTGCTGTTGGTGGCGCGGTGCGTCGGGGTTGCTCAGGCCCATGAAAATCAGGATTTTGCAGCGTGGATCGCACGCGCCGGAGGTCCACCACTTCTTGCCGTTGATCACCCACTCATCGCCATCGCGCACCGCACGAGCGGCCATGTTGGTGGCGTCGGAAGAAGCCACGTCCGGCTCGGTCATCGCGAACGCCGAACGGATCTCGCCGCGCAGCAGCGGTTCCAGCCAACGTTGCTTTTGCTCTTCATTGGCGTAGCGCACCAGCACTTCCATGTTGCCGGTGTCCGGTGCCGAGCAGTTGAACGGCTCAGGCCCGAGCAAGGAGCGACCCATGATTTCCGCCAATGGCGCGTATTCCAGGTTGGTCAGGCCGGCGCCCAGTTCGGACTCCGGCAAAAACAGGTTCCACAAGCCTTCAGCCTTGGCCTTGCTTTTCAGCTCTTCCATGATTGCGGTCGGCTGCCAGCGATCGCCTTCGGCGACCTGGCGTTCGAACACCGCTTCGGCTGGATAAACGTAAGCATCCATGAACGCAGTCACGCGTTCACGCAGTTCCTGGACCTTGGGGGAATAGGCGAAATCCATTGGCAGCTACCTTTTTTGACGAGGTGTTGGAGACGTTGTTGAGGTCATGAATCGATGCTAGATCAGCGTTGATAATTTACCTAGCCTATTCTCGGCGTGTATTAACATTCATCACCGATATATGATCGACTGATCGAGCCCCCTCCCTATAACAAGAGCCAAGAGCGAAACGCCATGAATCTGAGCAAGGTCGACCTCAACCTTTTCATCGTCTTTGACGCGATCTACACCGAAGCCAACCTGACTCGCGCCGGGCAGATTGTCGGCATTACCCAGCCGGCGGTGTCGAACGCTCTGGCCCGCCTGCGCGAGACCTTCAACGACCCGTTGTTCGTGCGTACCGCCCAGGGCATGGTGCCTACGCCCATGGCGCAAAACATCATCGGCCCGGTGCGCAACGCGCTGTCGCTGCTGCGGGTATCGGTGCAGGAAAGCCGGATTTTCAACCCGTTGCAAGCAGTCAAGACCTACCGCATCAGCATGACCGACCTCACCGAAGCGGTGATCCTGCCGCCGCTGTTCCAGCGCCTGCGACGTCTGGCGCCGACGGTGATCATCGAAAGTTTTCTGTCCAAACGCCGCGAGACCACCAAGGAGCTCGCCGCTGGCCGCCTGGACTTTGCCGTCGATGCCCCGCTCAACACCGACCCGCAAGTGCGCCACGTCAAGCTGATGGAAGACCGCTACGTGTGCGCCATGCGCAAGGGTCATCCTATGGCTAACAAGGAAAAATTCACCCTCGACGACTACCTGTCACTGACCCATGTGCACATTTCCAGCCGTCGCAGTGGCCTCGGCTATGTCGACCTGGCCTTGGGCAAAATGGGCATCCAGCGCAAGATCGCCCTGCGTTCGCAGCATTATCTGATGGCCTCCCAGGTGTTGCAGCAGACCGACATGGTGATGACCGTGCCGGAACGTTTCGCCCGCCGTCATGACCTGCACGCCTTCCATCTGCCGGTCAATGATGTGCCGCCGGTGGAAACCCACCTTTACTGGCACGAAAGCACCGACCAGGACCCGGCCAACCGCTGGATGCGCGAGCAGATGATCGAGTTGTGCCAGCAAGTGACTGCACATGAGAAGAAGCTGGATAAGCCGTTGGCTTGAGAAGATCAAAAGATCGCAGCCTGCGACAGCTCCCACGTTGGAATACGATCCCCTGTAGGAGCTGCCGCAGGCTGCGATCTTTTCCTCCTTGACGTTCACGTCAACCTGACATTAGCTTAACGCCATGACCTCTTTTTCGAGCGCGCCCATGAGCAGCCAGACCTACAGCATTTCCGACCTCGCCCGCGAGCTCGACATCACTACCCGCGCCATTCGCTTTTACGAAGAGCAAGGCCTGCTCAGCCCCGAGCGTCGCGGCCAGGAACGCATCTATTCGCCACGCGACAAGGTCAGCCTGAAGCTGATCCTGCGTGGCAAGCGCATCGGCTTTTCCCTGGCCGAATGCCGCGAATTGATCGAACTCTACGACCCCACCAGCGGCAATCAGAAACAGCTGCACAGCATGCTGGCGAAAATCACCGAACGCCGTGAACAGCTCGAGCAGCAACTGCTGGACATCGAGCAGATGAAGCTGGAGCTCGATACCGCCGAAGAGCGCTGCGTCCAGGCGCTGGAACAGACGATCAAGAGCCAGCAGGTCGTTTAGCAGGTATACCCAATCCACAAGGTTCTCTGAACATTCAAGCAATCACAACAGGTCCATTGCCATGTCCCTCCCCACCCACGTACGCCTGATCGAAGTCGGCCCACGCGATGGTCTGCAGAACGAAGCCCAACCCATCAGCGTCGCGGACAAGGTGCAGTTGGTCGATGCACTGAGTGCCGCTGGCCTTGGCTATATAGAAGTCGGCAGTTTCGTATCGCCCAAATGGGTGCCGCAAATGGCCGGTTCGGCCGAGGTTTTCGCGCAGATCCAACGCAAGCCCGGAGTGACTTACGGCGCACTGGCGCCGAACCTGCGCGGGTTCGAAGATGCGATCGCTGCCGGGGTCAAGGAGGTCGCGGTGTTTGCCGCAGCGTCCGAAGCCTTCTCGCAACGCAACATCAATTGCTCGATCAGCGAAAGTCTGGAGCGTTTCGTACCGATCATGGACGCCGCCAGACAACACGGTGTCAGCGTGCGCGGTTACGTGTCCTGTGTACTCGGCTGCCCTTACGAGGGTGACGTGGCGCCTGCGCAAGTCGCCTTGGTCGCGCGCGAGTTGTACGCCATGGGCTGTTACGAGGTCTCCCTCGGCGACACCATCGGCACCGGCACCGCTGGTGCAACACGCAAGATGTTCGAAGTGGTTTCAGCCGACGTGCCACGGGACAAACTGGCCGGGCACTTCCACGACACCTACGGTCAGGCCATGGCCAACATCTACGCCAGCCTGCTGGAAGGGATCGCGGTGTTCGACAGTTCCATCGCCGGCCTCGGCGGCTGCCCGTACGCCAAGGGCGCCAGCGGTAACGTTGCCACCGAAGACGTCTTGTACCTGCTCAACGGCCTGGGCATCGAGACCGGCGTCGACATGGAGCGCTTGATCCTCGCCGGCCAACAGATCTGCAACGTGCTTGGCCGGCCGACCGGTTCACGCGTGGCCAAGGCCCGTAGCGCTAAATGATGTATCCGGGTGTTACCGCGCCCGCAACAAAACGAGTAACACGGAAACAACCTGACCGAATTTTTATGAACGAATTGTCCGACAAAATACTAAATGATTGATTTTAAAGGACTTTAAAAAGTTGGCATGGCTTCTGCTATCTCTATGGCATAACAAGAATAAAAAGCAGCAAACCTAATAAAAATAAGACGTAACGACTCTGACATAACAAAAACAACACGGCAGAGACGCAGCTAACAGATTTTTTTGGAGAAGGTGTGCTTTTCAGGGTGCTGCTTGCAGTAACCCGCAACCGGGCAGAGAACAATAAAACTACCTTCAGGTAGCTCCCGAACTGGTTGGATCGCTTGGCGAAGAAGCAGATCAGCGCTCAAAAAAATACGTTTGCTCTTGACCCCGGATGGGGGTCGCCCAAAACAGCTGTAAAGGGCCACGGTTGCCAAAAACAACAACAGACCGCCCCTTAATAATAAAAAAAGAGCACGCAACGACAAATTAAAGGGGAGCTTCGGCTCCCCTTTGTGCTTTCTGGCGTTTGGGTTTTGGCCGCTCATCCTGTGGGAGCGGGCTTGCTCCGGGCGGCGATCCGACGAAAGCGGTCTATCCGTCACATCAATGCTGGATGTGCCGCCCCCTTCGCGAGCAAGCCCGCTCCCACAAGATTTTGGTCAGCCCTTGTTGGCTTTCAACTCCTCGATACTGATCTCGCGCATCCGAAATTTCTGGATCTTGCCGGTCACGGTCATCGGAAATTCCTCGACGAACTTGAAGTAACGCGGTGTCTTGAAGTGCGCGATGCGTTCCTTGCACCAGGCTTGCAGCTCTTGCTCAGTGGCGCTGTGGCCCGGATGAAATTTGATCCAGGCGACGATCTCTTCACCGTACTTCTCGCAGGGAATGCCGATGATCTGCACATCCGCCACTGCCGGGTGGGTGAAGAAGAACTCTTCCAGTTCTCGCGGGTAAATATTCTCGCCACCGCGAATGATCATGTCCTTGTTACGCCCGGCGATGCAGACGTAGCCGTCTTCGTTCATGGTCGCCAGATCGCCGGTGTGCATCCAGCCGGCCTGATCGATCGCCTCGGCCGTGCCTTGCGGGTTATTCCAGTAACCGAGCATCACGCTGTAACCGCGGGTGCACAACTCGCCAATGGTGCCACGGGGCACCAGATTGCCCGCCTCATCGATGATTTTGCTTTCCAGCTGCGGCTGGGTACGGCCGACAGTGGTGACGCGCAGTTCCAGATCGTCTGACGGACCAGTCTGTAACGACACCGGACTGGTCTCCGTCATGCCGTAGGCAATCTGAACTTCGCTCATGTGCATCTCGCTGATGACCCGGCGCATGACTTCAATCGGACAGGTCGCCCCTGCCATGATCCCGGTACGCAGCGTCGACAGGTCGAACTCTGCACGGCGCGGTTGATCGAGCATGGCGATGAACATGGTTGGCACACCGTACAACGCGGTGGCTTTCTCTTGTGCAACAGCGGTCAATGTCAGCAATGGGTCGAAAGCGTCGTTGGGGTAAATCATGGTGCTGCCATGGGTAACGCAACCCAAATTGCCCATGACCATGCCGAAGCAGTGATACAGCGGCACCGGAATCACCAGACGATCGTTGGCGGTCAGCCCAAGGCTTTCGCCGACCATGTAACCGTTGTTGAGGATGTTGTAGTGACTGAGGGTCGCGCCCTTGGGAAAACCGGTGGTGCCCGAGGTGTATTGAATGTTCACCGCCTGATCGAAATGCAGGCTGTTTTGGCGCGCCTTGAGCTGCTCGACCGGCACCCCGGCGCCGAGATCCGCCAGTTGCGACCACGGCAGGAAACCTGATGGCGGCAGCGCGTCGAGGCTGATTACACCACGCAAATCCGGCAGGCGTTCGGACTGCAAGCGACCAATGGATTGCTCGGCCAGTTCCGGCACCAGGCCTTGCAGCATCGCGTGGTAATCGGACGTCTTGAACGAGCCGGCACACACCAGCCATTGGCAGCCGGATTGCTTCAGCACGTATTCAAGTTCGGAGCTGCGATAGGCCGGATTGATGTTGACCAGAATCACCCCGATCTTCGCGCTGGCGAACTGGCTGATACACCACTGCGCACAGTTTGGCGCCCAGATACCTAGACGGTCACCGGTCTGCAAGCCCAGCGCCAGTAACGCTCTAGCGTGCAAATCGACCGCTTCGGCCAATTGCGCCCAGCTATAGCGAAGTTGTTGATGACGCACCACCAATGCATCGCCCTGAGGGTACTTCATGACGGTGTTATCGAACGCCTGACCAATGGTCATCGCCAGCAAGGCTTTGTCTTGCGAACCACGGCTGTAGCTGTGCTGTGGGGGAGCACTGTGTTGATCCATGACGACCCCTATTGTCTTTTTTGTAGGAGCGAGGCTTGCCTGCGATAGGACCACCCCGGCGTTACTGAAAGTCCGCGCTATCGTTCATCGCGAGCAAGCTCGGCTCCTACAGAGTCGCTCAAGTTGACGTTAACGTAAAGGGTGATTGACAGCCATTCGTCACAGGCTTACGTTAACGTAAAGGTGACAGCCGATTCGGCGTACTTTGCAGGCCGATTCTCCATTTATAAAAACAAGTTTGAAGGTGCCCCCATGAGCTATCCGACCCTGAACTTTGCCCTCGGCGAAACCATCGACATGCTGCGTGACCAGGTGCGCGCCTTCGTCACCAAAGAGATCGCCCCGCGCGCAGCACAGATCGATATCGACAACCTGTTCCCCGCTGACCTGTGGCGTAAATTCGGCGACATGGGGTTGCTGGGGATTACCGTTCCAGAAGAATACGGCGGCGCCGGCCTGGGCTATCTGGCACACGTTGTGGCCATGGAAGAAATCAGCCGTGGCTCGGCCTCGGTTGCCCTTTCCTACGGCGCGCATTCCAATCTCTGCGTCAACCAGATCAACCGCAATGGCACCCACGAACAGAAAACCAAATACCTGCCCAAGCTAATCAGCGGCGAACACATCGGCGCTTTGGCCATGAGCGAGCCGAACGCCGGCTCCGACGTGGTATCGATGAAACTGCGCGCCGACAAACGTGGCGACCATTACGTGCTCAACGGCAGCAAGACCTGGATAACCAACGGTCCGGACGCTAACACTTACGTGATCTACGCCAAGACCGACCTGGAAAAAGGTCCGCACGGCATCACCGCATTTATCGTCGAACGCGACTCGAAAGGCTTCAGCCGCAGCAACAAATTCGACAAGCTGGGCATGCGCGGTTCGAACACGTGCGAGCTGTTTTTCGACGACGTTGAAGTCCCGGAGGAGAACATCCTCGGCGTGCTCAACGGTGGTGTGAAAGTGCTGATGAGCGGCCTCGACTACGAACGCGTGGTGCTCTCCGGCGGACCAACCGGGATCATGCAGGCCTGCATGGACCTCATCGTTCCGTACATCCACGACCGCAAACAGTTCGGCCAAAGCATCGGCGAATTCCAGCTGATCCAGGGTAAAGTCGCCGACATGTACACCCAACTCAATGCCAGCCGCGCCTACCTGTACGCGGTGGCCCAGGCCTGCGAGCGTGGCGAAACCACCCGCAAGGACGCTGCCGGCGTGATCCTCTACAGCGCCGAACGCGCTACGCAAATGGCCCTCGATGCGATCCAGATTCTGGGCGGCAACGGCTACATCAACGAATTCCCGGCAGGCCGCCTGCTGCGTGACGCCAAGCTGTATGAAATCGGCGCGGGCACCAGTGAGATCCGTCGCATGCTGATCGGTCGCGAACTGTTCAACGAAACGAAATGAAGCAGCTTCAAGCCTCAAGCTACAAGCTTCAAGCAGGAGCGGTTCTCTTGCAGCTTGTAGCTTGTAGCTTGCAGCTCCTTACGGAGTAAGGCTTCCATGGCAATCCTGCACACCCAGCTCAATCCCCGTTCGGCGGAGTTCGCCAGCAACAGCGCGGCGATGCTTGCTCAGGTCGACGCGCTGCACACCCTGCTCGCTCAGGTCCAGCAAGGCGGCGGCGCCAAGGCCCAGGAACGGCATACCTCACGCGGCAAACTGCTGCCCCGTGAGCGGATCAATCGCCTCCTCGACCCAGGCTCACCCTTTCTGGAAATCAGCCAACTGGCGGCTTACGAGGTCTACGGTGAAGATGTTCCCGCCGCCGGAGTGATCGCCGGCATTGGCCGGGTCGAAGGCGTCGAATGCATGATCGTCGCCAACGACGCGACGGTAAAAGGCGGTTCGTACTACCCGCTGACCGTGAAAAAACACCTGCGCGCCCAGACCATCGCCCAACAAAATCGCCTGCCGTGCATCTACCTGGTCGACTCGGGCGGTGCAAATCTGCCGCGTCAGGATGAAGTGTTCCCGGACCGTGAACACTTTGGTCGAATCTTCTTCAACCAGGCCAATATGAGCGCCATGGGCATCCCGCAGATCGCTGTGGTCATGGGCTCCTGCACCGCCGGTGGCGCTTATGTGCCGGCCATGGCCGATGAAGCGATCATGGTCCGTCAACAGGCGACGATTTTCCTCGCCGGCCCGCCGCTGGTGAAAGCCGCGACCGGTGAAGTGGTCAGCGCCGAAGACCTTGGCGGTGCCGATGTGCACTGCAAGATTTCCGGCGTGGCCGACCACTATGCCGACAGCGACGAACACGCGCTGGCGCTGGCTCGACGCAGCGTTGCCAACCTCAACTGGCGCAAACTCGGCGAGTTGCAGCAACGCACGCCGATTGCCCCGCTGTTCGCCAGCGATGAGCTGTACGGCGTCGTGCCGGCCGATGCCAAGCAGCCGTTCGATGTACGTGAAGTCATCGCGCGTCTGGTCGACGGCTCGGTGTTCGATGAATTCAAAGCACTGTTTGGTACGACGCTGGTTTGTGGTTTTGCGCATCTGCACGGCTACCCGATCGCGATTCTCGCCAACAACGGCATCCTCTTCGCCGAAGCCGCGCAGAAAGGCGCGCACTTCATCGAACTGGCTTGCCAGCGCGGGATTCCACTGTTGTTCCTGCAAAACATCACCGGGTTCATGGTCGGTCAGAAATACGAAGCTGGTGGCATCGCCAAGCACGGCGCAAAACTGGTCACCGCCGTGGCCTGCGCCAAGGTGCCGAAATTCACCGTGATCATCGGCGGCAGTTTCGGCGCCGGTAACTACGGCATGTGCGGGCGGGCCTACGATCCGCGGTTCCTGTGGATGTGGCCGAACGCGCGAATCGGTGTGATGGGCGCCGAGCAAGCTGCGGGCGTGCTGGTACAGGTCAAGCGCGAGCAGGCCGAGCGCAGTGGTCAGGGCTTCAGCGCCGAGCAGGAAGCCGAGATCAAGCAACCGATCCTCGACCAGTACGAAGAACAGGGCCATCCCTACTACTCCAGCGCGCGGTTGTGGGACGACGGCGTCATTGACCCGGCGCAAACCCGCGACGTACTGGCCCTGGCCTTGTCCGCATCGTTGAATGCACCTATCGAACCGAGCCGCTTCGGCGTGTTCCGGATGTGATCTGGAGAAAACCATGAGCGACTTCAACACCCTGGAACTGCTGACCGACCCGCGTGGTTTCGCCACGCTGTGGTTGAGTCGCGAGGCAAAAAACAACGCCTTCAACGCCGAAATGATCCGCGAACTGATCCTTGCACTGGACAAGGTCCAGAGCGACCCGAGCCTGCGTTTTCTGCTGGTGCGCGGGCGCGGCAAGCATTTCAGCGCTGGTGCTGACCTTGCCTGGATGCAGCAATCGGCCGAACTCGATTACCACACCAACCTCGACGACGCCCGCGAGCTGGCAGAACTGATGTACAACCTGGCCAAGCTGAAGATCCCGACGCTGGCGGTAGTCCAAGGTGCAGCCTATGGCGGCGCACTGGGCTTGATCAGTTGCTGCGACATGGCGATTGGCGCCGATGACGCGCAATTCTGCCTGTCGGAAGTGCGCATCGGCCTGGCGCCGGCAGTGATCAGCCCGTTCGTTGTGCAAGCCATCGGTGAACGGGCCGCACGCCGTTATGCGCTGACCGCAGAACGCTTCAGCGGCCAACGCGCTCAAGAAATCGGCCTGCTCAGCGAATGTTATCCGAGCACTGAGCTTGAACCGCAGATCGAGCGCTGGATCAGCAATCTGTTGCTCAACAGCCCCCAGGCCATGCGTGCCAGCAAGGACTTGCTACGCGAAGTCGGCAACGGTGAGCTGACCCCGGCGCTGCGGCGCTATACCGAAAACGCCATTGCCCGAATTCGTGTCAGCCCTGAAGGGCAGGAAGGCCTACGGGCGTTCCTGCAAAAACGTCCGCCGAGCTGGCAGCCCGAAACTACCACCAAGGAGCCGCGTTGATGAGCGCCCCTGTTCTCACCACCTTGCTGGTGGCCAACCGTGGCGAAATCGCCTGCCGAGTGATGCGCACCGCCAAGGCATTGGGCCTGACCACCGTGGCCGTGCACAGCGCCACCGATCGCGATGCGCGGCACAGTCGCGAGGCAGACATCCGCGTCGACCTGGGTGGCAGCAAAGCGGCTGACAGCTACCTGCAAATCGACAAACTGCTCGCCGCCGCCAAGGCCAGCGGCGCCCAGGCAATTCACCCAGGTTATGGCTTTCTCTCGGAGAACGCCGGATTCGCGCGCGCGATTGAAGCCGCTGGTTTGATTTTCCTCGGCCCACCCGCTTCGGCCATCGACGCCATGGGCAGCAAATCCGCCGCCAAAGCCTTGATGGAAACCGCAGGTGTACCGCTGGTGCCGGGTTACCACGGCGAAGCCCAGGACCTGGAAACCTTCCGCGACGCCGCCGAGCGCATCGGCTATCCGGTGCTGCTCAAGGCGACTGCCGGCGGCGGCGGTAAAGGCATGAAAGTGGTCGAGGACGTCAGCCAGTTGGCCGAAGCTCTGGCCTCGGCGCAGCGTGAAGCGCAATCCTCGTTTGGCGACTCGCGGATGCTGGTGGAGAAGTACCTGCTCAAACCGCGCCATGTGGAAATCCAGGTCTTCGCTGATCAGCACGGTAACTGCCTGTACCTCAACGAACGTGATTGCTCGATTCAACGTCGCCACCAGAAAGTCGTCGAAGAAGCCCCGGCGCCCGGCCTGAGCACGGAACTGCGCAAAGCCATGGGTGAAGCGGCAGTCCGTGCGGCGCAGGCTATCGGTTATGTCGGCGCAGGTACCGTTGAGTTTCTGCTGGACTCGCGCGGTGAGTTCTTCTTCATGGAAATGAATACGAGGTTGCAGGTCGAGCACCCGGTCACGGAAGCCATCACCGGCCTCGATCTGGTCGCCTGGCAGATTCGCGTCGCCCAAGGCGAGCCGCTGCCAATGACTCAGGCGCAGGTGCCATTGCTCGGCCATGCGATTGAAGTGCGCTTGTACGCCGAAGACCCGAGCAATGATTTTCTGCCAGCCACCGGACACCTGGCGCTATACCGCGAGTCAGCGGCAGGCCCGGGCCGACGCGTCGACAGCGGTGTCGAGGAAGGCGACAGCATTTCGCCATTCTACGATCCAATGCTTGGCAAACTCATTGCCTGGGGCGAGGACCGCGAGCAAGCACGCCTGCGGCTGCTGAGCATGCTCGATGAATTCGCTATTGGCGGGTTGAAGACCAACATCAGCTTTCTGCGAAGAATCGTCGGTCACCCAGCCTTCGCTGCAGCTGAACTGGATACCGGATTCATCCCACGCTATCAGGAACAATTACTGCCAGCGCCAAACGAATTCAGCGATGAATTCTGGCACGCCGCCGCCCAAGCCTTCGCGCAAAGCCAGGCACACACCGTACGCACTGATGACCCAAGTTCGCCATGGGCCGTTGGTAACGGTTTCCGTGCCGGGTTGCCGGCAGAAATCACGCTGCACTTGAGTTGCGAAGGGCAAGACCGGGCAATCACCCTGGCCCCGGCCGACACGCGCAACGCCGAGCTCATCGGTGAGCAATTGCTGGTCGAGCATCACGGTTTGCGCCGTCAGCATCGCGCGATCCGCCATGGCGAAAGCCTCTACCTGCAATGGGAAGGTGAGCTGCGCTGCATCAAGCCTTACGACCCTATCGCCGAAGTGGAAGCCAGCCATAGTCATCACGGCGGCCTGACGGCTCCGATGAATGGCAGCATCGTACGAGTACTGGTGGAACCGGGGCAAACGGTCGAAGCCGGCGCGCAACTGGTGGTACTGGAGGCGATGAAAATGGAGCACAGCATTCGTGCGCCCCATGCTGGCGTGGTCAAAGCGTTGTATTGCCAGGAAGGCGAGATGGTCAACGAAGGCAGCGCGCTGGTGGAGTTGGAATAGTCGCGGTCTGATGACGGGTCCTACGCCGTAGGACCTGTCTGCCTAGAACTTGGCCGTTGCCTGCACCACCACACCAATGATTCGGCACTCGTCGGTAAACAGGGCCTTCGGGTACGTCGGATTCAGCGGCATGAGATAGCGTTGCCCGCCCTCTTCGATCAGCATGCGGAAAGTCGCTTCGGCGCTGTCAGACCATTGTGCAATCACCAGTTTGCCGGGCACGGCTTCAACCGCCGGGTCGACCAGAATGAGCATGTCTTGCGCAATACTGATACCGCTCGGCGCAGTCATCGCATCGCCGACCACGACCAGCCAGAACGCTGGACCTTGAGCGTGATAATCCGATAACTCGTAGCGACCCTTGGCGTAAGCGGTCGGTGCAGGCTCGCGCACTTCGCCAATGCCACGCCAATCACTGACCGGGTAGCGGAAGTACGGGTTGTACTTTTGCGCCAGCGACACTTCGTAATCGCCCTCTTGTGCATCGTCCCCCGCAATCTCGGGCTCCCTGATCACCAGGGCGACTTCGAGAAACCCCAACCCCAACTCCTGAAGCACCCGGTTCATGTCCACGAGGCTGGGCTGGCGACGTTTGTTCAGCCAATGGCCGACGCCGCCCTGAGACATTGCGAGGCGCTCTGCGAGCTTTTCCTGAGTGATTTTGAGTTCACTCATCTTGGCCTTGACCAACTCAATCCATTTATCCATGGGCGGAACAATACTTCGCGTAGTCGGACCCTCAACACACACATTGTAGTATTTAATTTTTCGTAATAAATACATTTAGTACTAGGATTCGGATTACTCATTCGCCCCACCCACGGAGCAATACCCAGCATGGATATCACCCGCAAAGACACGACAGAACCGGAAATCGACGCGAACTTCACCTCGCTCAAAGGCTGCGCGGCAGCCCAACGCGCCCTCGACTATTACTTGAAACCAACTGTTTCAGAATTCGAAGTCGCAGAACGATTCTTCGATGTAAACCGTAACATCAGCAGCGAAGAAGCTCTGGTCCATGCATCGGACTTGCTGCGTTGTGCAGCAGCGACCGCTTATGAGTCGGCGGATAACCTGCATGGCGCAAGCCGTGATCTGGCGTTTTCAGTGGTACACATGATCGATATGGCCAAGGCCATGGTGGACAGATCCCTGGACGGTGACCAGAAAGACTGAACAGGAAAAATCGAAGTGAACGCTGCGATTCGACTCAAGCCGCAGACGTTTGGGAAAGCCACAGGAAAAATTTTCCAATAAGGAGGATGAAAACATTTGACTTGCAAATGATAATGATTATTATTGCAAGCAACTGATCGCGAGATCAGTCGATAGACCAAGAGACCTTAGGTCGGACTCCTGGAATATCTCCTCATCAGGCTAATCACGGTTTTTGACCCGGCTTTTTGCCGGGTCTTTTTTTTGCCAGTTATTCTGGCTATGGCTTCAGGCTAATGAAGACTGGTGTTGCTAAATTCGATGGCGCGGATGATATCAAAAGAGCATCTTTTTGCAACAGACCGCTCAAACACGGGCTTGAGGCAGCAAAATAGCACTTGAGAATCAATCGCATAAACTCTAAGCTGCGGCTGCGTCAAGGACGACGCCCCCCCCTGTTTTATCCCCCGCAAATTGCCCTCGGTTTCCCCCCTTGCGTGTAAAGTAGCAGCCATAAAAATCATACTCAGGAATAGATTATGACCGTGGCTCACCGCTCCTTTGATATCACCGCCAACTTCGACAGCGGCAACATCGAGGTGCTGGACCTCAGCAATCCGTTGCAGGCCTTGCTGGCCATCAAACCAGACACCCGCAGTCAGCATTTCCAGTGGTTTCACTTCAAGGCCAGTGGTCTGCACGTCGGCCAGGAACATTGGTTTCGACTGAACAACGCCAGTAAATCCTCATACAACAAGGCATGGAACGGTTACCAGGCGGTGGCCTCGTATGACCACGTGAACTGGTTCCGTGTACCGACGATCTTTGAAGGTGACTGCCTGCGCTTCAGCCTGGAAGCCACCGAGACTCACGCCTGGTTCGCCTACTTTGAACCCTACAGCCGCGGACGCCATGACTGGCTGATCGAGCAAGCGCTGAGCAAGGCCGGCACCGAACTGCTGGCCACCGGCAAAAGCGTCGAAGGTCGCGATATTCAACTGCTGCGCAAAGGTAGCGGCGCCGAAGGCCAGCGCAAGGTCTGGATCATCGCCCAGCAGCATCCTGGCGAACACATGGCCGAATGGTTCATGGAAGGTGTCATCGAGCGCCTGCAACAGCACATTGACCCTGAGTTGAACAAACTGCTGGCCAGTGCCGATCTGTACCTGGTCCCGAACATGAACCCCGATGGCGCCTTCCATGGCCACTTGCGCACCAACGCCATGGGCCAGGACCTCAACCGCGCCTGGCAGAGCGCGAGCCAGGAAGTCAGCCCGGAAGTATTCTTCGTTCAGCAGCAGATGGAGAAGTACGGCGTCGACCTGTTCCTCGATATCCACGGCGATGAAGAAATCCCCTACGTATTCACCGCTGGCTGCGAAGGCAACCCGGGTTACACGCCACGGATCGCGAAACTCGAAGAGCATTTCCGCAGTCATCTGAAACACCTGACCCGCGACTTCCAGACCACCCACGGCTACACCCGCGATCTGCCGGGCCAGGCCAACATGAAACTGGCTTGCAATAGCGTCGGGCAGAAGTTCGATTGCCTGTCGTTGACTCTGGAGATGCCCTTCAAAGACAACAACGACGCACCGAATGCGCGCACCGGTTGGTCCGGCAAGCGCTCGATGCAGTTGGGTAAGGATGTGTTGTCGACCATAGCGGACATGGTCGGCATGCTGCGCTGATGCCTCTCAATGGCTGCATGCCCATAGGCGTGCAGCCATTGCAGGTTGATCAGTGATCCTTGCCGTGCAGCATGCTGTCCAGCACCCCATCACGCCGCACCCAGCCATGGAACAACGCCGCTGCCAAGTGCAACAGAACGGTCAGAAACAGCAGGTACGCCAGATAACCGTGGGCCGTGCGCAGGAAGGCGAACAGCTGCGCATTCGCCGGCACAATCGCGGGTAATTGCCACGCACTGCCGAGCATCACCGGATCCCCCGCTGCCGAAATCATCGCCCAACCCAGCAGCGGCAGGATCAGCATCAAGGCGTAAAGCAGCACATGCGATGCCTTGGCCGCCAGCACTTGCCAGCTCGGCAAGTCTGTCGGCAACGGCGGTTGACGAGTCGAGAAGCGCACGAACAGCCGTACGATCACCAACAACAAAATCGCTATCCCCAATGGTTTGTGCAGATGGATCAGCCATTCATGGCGCTCGGACACTGACGCGACCATGCCGGCACCGATAAACAACATGGCGATGATCATCACGGCCATCAGCCAGTGCAGCAGCCGCGCCAGTGGAGCGAAATGATGAGGGTGCGCGCTCATTGTGGCGACTCCTGTTTGGCGGTGGGTAACTGGTCGACTTGAGCGGTTCGGCGCAGGTAAGAACGGGCATAAGCCGCCGAACGTGCGGCCAGCAACGGGTCATCGGATCCCTCGATACCGCTCGGCAGTACCAACGGGTCGTAGTTGATGTCGCGGCATTCGCCAGCGTTTTGCGCCTGAGTGCTTTCCAGCACCAGCGTCCCGGCGTTCAAGACCTTGCGCTCACCCAGCCAGGCCTTGCTGGCGTCGTTGGTCGGGTCAGCAGGAGCCGCCAGCGTGATACTCAACTGCCAACGCAACGGCCCGCTCTTCAAGCGCTGGAGCAGATCCTTTTCGAGAAAGTCCGCACCTTCTGGAGCACTGGCGCCGGCCGCGTCTTGCGCCACGGGCACCACGCTCCAGCGCACCGCCTGACGCTGGCCTGCCGCGTTGACCAGATAAAACGCATTGATGCCGTTGTAGGTCTCGGTCGCGTAACTCGCCGACGGCTTGGCGGTCTTGACCCATTGCAGAAAAGGCGCGGTTTCCGGGTGTGCGGCAAAAAACGCCGGCACGCTGGCGGGATTGGGTTTGTCGGTGGCCGGATCGGGCGTCTGGGCTTGTTGCAACTGATAGAACGCCTCAGGTGTGCCCACCGGGAACACCGGCATGCTGTTCATCCCCGTGCGCCATTGCTGACCGTTGGCCTGTTTGAAGCGCAGCGCCAGGCTGCGAATCGGTACGCTATTGTCCGGCGCGTAGGGGTTGCCACTGGGCAGCGCAAAACGCCCCACAACCGGCGTTCGCGCCGCGCTGAAGACCTGGGCGGTTGAATACGGACGCGCCTCGTTGCTGCTTTCAAAATACCCGATCACGCACACGCCTTTGGCGTGATTGCGCCGAAACCCCGGGTGTACGCCGTTGTTTTTCTCCAATACATCGACCAGCGCCTTCGGCGTCAGCCGCTGCGGGTCGAAGGTGCCATTGACGTAGGCAAAGGCCCCGGCCAGTGCGGCGACCACCGCGCCGATACCGGCCAGACGCAAGGCCAGACTCGCGCTGCTCAGGGGAATTTTATCGGGCCGTGGCGGTGGTGAACGATCAACCATGAATATCTCCAGGGCCGTGGCCACCGGTGGGAAGGATCAATCAGACGAAGCCCATAGAGGTTTATTCCATGGCCCGGTATTTATTTTTTCAACGCTGGAATAACCTCCAATGCCGGGCGTCTCCCTAGTCCAACGCGTAAAGACTAGCCAACACTCCATGAACGATCTCGACGAACCGTTACGTGAACTCATCCCCAGGCTGCGGCGTTTTGCCGTGTCGCTGACGCGCAACCCCAGCAGCGCTGACGATCTGGTGCAGTCGTGCCTGGAGCGGGCGCTGTCGGGTTGGGGCGACAAACGCCCGGACGGCGATTTGCGCGCCTGGCTGTTTTCAATTCTGTATCGGCAGTTTCTCGACGCCCATCGACGTTCGAGGCGCTATGCGCGAATGCTTGAGTTCTTCTCCGGTCGCGACGATGCGCAGCCCTCGGTCGAGCGCACGGTGTTGGCGCAATCGACGCTGCAAGCCTTCGACAAACTGACCACCGAGCAACGTGCGCTGTTGCTCTGGGTCTCGGTGGAAGGCTTGAGTTACAAGGAGGTCGCCGAGATCCTCGACGTCCCCACCGGCACCGTGATGTCTCGCCTGTCCCGCGCCCGCCAGGCCTTGCGCCAGCTCAGCGACGGCGAAATCACCAGCCCCTCTTTGCGGATACTCAAATGATCAGCATGCCCCCAAGCGTCAACGACCTGCACGCCTACGTCGACCATCAACTCAACGACGTGGATCGGCGCCTGGTGGAAACGTACCTGGCGGCCAATCCGCACGTTGCCGAGCAGGTTCAGGCCTGGCAACAGGACGCCCAGCAACTGCGTGCAGCCTTGAGCGGCGCCTTGCAGCAACCCGCCAACCCGAACCTCGACCCCAGCGTGATTCGCCAGCGCCTGAAACATCAGTCACGCCGCCACTTGGCCAGCGCCGCGGTATTGCTGATCGCGGTCAGCATCGGCGGTGTGAGCGGCTGGCAAGCACGGGAAATGACCATGGCTGGCGCGCCGCCGCCGATGACCGACGCGATGCAGGCGTACCGGATGTTCGCCCAGCAAGGCATCCTGCCGGCCGATTACACGGTCACCGATGACGGCGATATGCAGGGCTGGCTCGACCATTACTTCTCCCAGGCCAATCGCCTGCCGAACCTCGTCAACTCGGGGTTCAAACCGGTCAGTGGACGCTTGCTAAGCACCGAACAAGGGCCCGCAGCGATGGTGATGTACGAGGACCAGAGCGGCCGCAAAATCAGTTTTTACATCCGTCCGCCGGGCCCGAAGAACAACCTGTTGCCACGCGGCGGTCGCAGCGACGGCGAGTTGCAGGCTGAGTACTGGTCGGGGCCCGGGTACAACTATGCGATGGTCAGCGAAGCCCGGGATCCGGCGACGCAGATGCTCAAGCAGATGCAGCGGTTTTAACCCTTGAACACTGAGTGGCAGGCTTCCAGTGCCGGCTAAAACCCCACATCCAGCACCACATTGTCCAGGTAGGTGCCGGCCGGAGGGGTGGTCTGGTCGGTGTAGATCTTCGCGTTGTAGTTGAAGATCTGACTGCCGGTCCCCAGACCGTTGCCGGGATTGACCTCGGCATCGGAACTGGCCCGTCGCGCAGTGGTGACACTGCCCCAGCGGGTGGTGCCGGCACTTTTGAAAATGTCATAAGCCAGGTAATTGCTGCCTGAAATCATCCGCCGGCGTCCGCCCGTGCTGACCGCGTGCTGTCCATCGTCGAGGCCCACGGTGTAGGCGCTGCCCTTGGTGCACGTGAGATTGACCGTCTGGTTAGTGACCGCCGCGAACCCACCGATAACCGGGGCGCTGCCGAAACTGATATTGGGTGCGGTGATCAGGCAGTCATTGGTGACCGTCATGGTGACCGTCAGGCTGGTTGTCCCGTTGTTGATGTCGCGCAACGCACAGAGACTCCCCACGCTCAGGAGGTAACAGTAGTTCCAGTTCCAGGCAACGCTCAGGGTTTCCGAATAGACACCGGCCGCGACATTGCTGCCGATGATGCTGTCCAGATAGATCGGCACCGTCTTGGCCACTGTCGGATTGCTCAGCAGGCCCAGGTTATCGGCGATCGAGTTGCGGGCGAAGTCGAACGCCGTGCCGCGCGTGATCGGATAACTGGTGCTGTTATTGCCATACAGCGTGTAGCTGATCACGTCTCCGGTAGGCCCGACCAGTCCTGAAGTCGCCGCAGTAAAAGTGGCGTAGATGTGGTCAGTGGCCGTCAGCTGTGACGCCAGCGATCCCGTGCAGCTCAACCCGGCATTAGTGGTCGAACTGGGCTGCGAGGTGGTCCGCACCGTGATCGAACTGACCGAGCCGAAGCCGGCGGGCACGGTGCTGACCACCGAACACAGCGCCCAGGCGTGCCCTGACAGGACAAGCATAAGCAACCCCAGCGCTCTGCCGATCCATCGACTACCTTCACGCACGCCCCACCTCCGTGTTGCTTGCCTGGCCGCTCATTGGCACACCAAAGGCCCGATCAACGGCACCTGCTCCTGCTTCATGTCCACGCTGAACTGCGTCCCGCAAGTACGCCCGTCGGCCAGGGTCACGCGCAAGGTGTTGTGCGCTTGCAGGTTCTCCAGGTACACCAGACCGTCCCACCCCACGACCGCGTTCACTCCGCTCTGCTCGTGCAACACGTTGCTACCCAGCGGCAACTCCTGTTGCCGAGCGTCCACCAATACCACGCTGGCGGCAATAATCCGGGTCAATGGGAACTCCAGCAGATACCCGCTACCACGCCGGACCGCGACACGCTGCTCGACATTCGGGCTTTGCACATTACTCGGCAGGTTCAACGGATCGATTTCGTATTTAGCGCGGTAATAGGCGCTGCTCCACGGCACCAGGAGATGCCCCTTGCTGTCCGTCTGACCGACCAGCTGGTTTTCATAGCGCACTGGAATGTCGGCAAAACCCTCGGTGCTGACCACCACAAAAGCGTCGTCGATGCGATTGGCGGCAAACACCTGACGGTCCATCCACACCAGCGATCCGCTGGCATCGGCCCAACGGGTCTCGGCATCGCTACTGCCATACACGCCAGCCTGCAACTGCACCGATTGCAAGCGCCAGGTCAGGTCGGCCTGGCGGTAATCCGGGCCTTGGCCGTGGGCGTATCCAAGATTGAAACCCAGTCCACCTTGCGTGGGCACGGCCTGGCTGTAGTTGACTCGCTGACGGTTTTCACCGGTTTTGCTGCGTTCTGTACTCAGGGCAAGACTGCCGCGCAGGTCGAATGGAATCACCAGTTGCGCCTGCATCGCCCAGTTGCTGTCGCCGATTTCGCGGTTGGCCGACAGGTAGAAACTGGTGTTGCGCCACAAGGGTTTGCTCCAGGTCAGGTTGAGCAAACGCGTGCGCGAGTCATCGCCGGCGCGTACATCGAAATAACCGGCACCCACACTGCCCCAGGTGTCGAGGTTCAGGCTCAGCGTGACTTGTTCGCTGCGCTGGCTGAGGGTCGCGAAGGGGCTGTCGATCACCGTCAGGTCAGCGTATTGATCACGGCGTTGCATGCGCTGATACGACAGGCTGTAACGCTGGCTGCTGTACTGATAACCCACGCTCAATTGCTGGCCACGGGTGCCGTCGAACTGACTTTGACTGAGCGCCGTATTGAGCACCCCGAAGTTGCCCAGCCGCAGGTTGCCGCCAACGCCGCCGAGGGTCAGCGAGTTCGAGGCTTCGGCGTGGCTTTCCAGGGTCAGACTGTCCGTCAGGCCATAACGCAAGCTGCCGGACGTGACACCGGGGCCGTACCCAAAATCGCGGATCCCGAAGTCACGCCGCAAGGTGCCCGCTGCCACCGAAAAATCCGTCAGACCTTGTTGCAGCAGACTGCTGGTGACGTAAAACGGCACGGTGGTCGAGACTTGCCGACCGAGGGCGTCAGTGGTCACCACCACCGCCTCACCGGCGCCGTTGATGAACGGAATGTTGGTCAGGGTGTAAGGGCCGGGTTGCAGATTGGCGCTACTGGATTTGTAGCCGTTGATGAACAGATCGACCGATGAAGGCACCGCCGCCTCACCGGCAAACTGTGGCAAGGGGTACGTCACCAGGTCTGGCCGCACGCCGAAATCCCGCGACAACTGCACGCCCCCCAAGCGCACCGAACTGCTCCAGGGCAAGGCGCCGCTGACCAGATCACCGGCCTCGTAGGTCAGTAACCGATCGTCATCGGAGTAGCGCCATGTGGTGTCGTAACGCAGATAACCGTTGTTCAGCGTATGACTGGCTTCGCCGGAAAGCGTCCGCCGGTACTGCCCGGTGTTGGACAACGTGCCCCAGCTGTCGAAGAACCGCACTTCGTTCCAGGCAGCCAGGTAGGTGCCACCGTCATCAGTGTCGTTAAGGTAAAGGTCGTAATTGAGCAACGCGCCGAAACTGCTCAACGCCGGCGTGCGCGGATAGGCTTCGCGGTTACCGACCAATTGCTCCGGCAACCACTCCGGCGGGACGTTCAGCAGCAGACGCTGGCCCTGGCTGTCGTACTCGCTGTGCAAGCCAGGCAGGCTGTCGAGATCCACTTCCGCGCTCGGATACTCGGGCAATTTCATACCGGTCTCGCGCAACACTGTGGCCGGCAGGAACAACCGTCCGGCCCGTTGCTCCACTGCCACCACCCGTCCGGTATTCATCTGATTGACCACCAACTCCAGAAACAACTGCGCATCCGCCACAGCCTCCATGCCAGTGGGAGGTGGCGGCAAATCACCGGCCGTGCTGTGAGGAACACCTGCCAGCCAGCAAAACCCGACCACAGCCCACGACAGACGCTGGATACTGCGAGCCTGATCCTGGCTCATCACCGCTTTACGTCCATCTATGGACATATCCCTCCTGTTCGCGGGCTTTCTCTCTATCTGCCCGTCACCCCCTCCCGGCTAACCCCATCAACGCGCCGGGGCAACACTCTGCACCTGCGGCGCACCGTTGACCCGCACCTGCAACGCCGGGTCACCGGCAATCGCCTCGGGTGCTGGCCAGCGCATGATCGCGCCAGGCAACACATAACCAAGCAATCCCTCTACCAACGGCCGGGTCTGGCCGCCCTGCTTGAAGGCCACATCGGTCAGGCGCGCATGCACCGCGCCCTGGTTGCGGACCTCTACATAGGAACGACCGTCCACCGCAACTTTGCGCCAGCTCAGATCAGGTACCCCGGCACCTTTCGGATCGCGCTGGCGGCTGGTGTCTTCCTTGCTCCACAGGCCTGCGCCGTACGCGAACAGCGGCACCGAATAACGCATCTGGAAACGGATCGCCGCTGCCGTCTTGCCGCCTTCAGCAATGGGCGGTGCGGCCGAAGGGATTTCATCGATGATGATTCGGTAGGCCAATTCCTGGCCGGGGGGCACGTCACGGGTGCGGGTCAGGCGCACCAGTTGCTTCTGGCCGGGTTCGATCTTCGCCACCGGTGGGCTGCCGATCACGTCGCGCTGGTTCTGGTACTGATCGTCGAAACCGCTCTGGCTCCAGGCGAACACCCGGATCTGCAGGTTGGCAGTTTCCGTTCCGCGATTCTCCAGCCACAACGCGCTGGCCTGTTGGTCCGCTTCCAGCACCGGATCGATCGGCCAGATCAGCACCGAGCTGGCGGCCTGTGCCGTGACCGTGCCCAGCATCAACATGGCCAGCACCGCGCAACGAACGGCACACAGCCGCTGCGAAGGTAAACACATACGCCTACTCCTTATGCCTCACGGGCCTGATCAAAAACGCCGCATTACCACGACAGCTGCACTTGCAGCACATCGCTGTACGTCCCCCCAGGCTGATTGCCCGGCAATTGCACTTGCCCGTAAATCGGCAAGCTGATGTTGTTTGCATCGCTGTAAGCCACGGCCACGCTTTGGCCGATCCCCAGGCTCTGGCTGTAGGCCGCATCACTAAACAGCGAATAAGCCACTCGGGCACTGCCGCTATTGAGCTGCAGGTGCCGACCGCTGCTGTTATACAACCCGCCATCGACCGTCATGTTCAGGGTCACGCCCGGCGTGCATTGCAGCTGTACACCGCCGGTCAATGCCACCTGCACGGTGCTGGTCGCCAGCGCTGAACTGCTGCCAAAATTCAGGCTGCCGTAATTCGACACCCCGCCCACCACCAGACACCCTGCCACCACCGTCGCACTGACCTGAAAACTCTGGCTGGTCACCGCCGACAATGGCATCGGCAGACAGCTGGCACCTATCAGCACCAACCACCCACGACCGTGATTGGCCATCCGCTAAAAAGCCAGTTCAACCGCAACGGTGTCGGTGTAGCTCCCCGCCGGTAGGCCCGCCTTGCCCACGGCTTTACCGTAGATGTTCACCGCTTGTGCTAAGCCAGAGCTAGTGTCGATGTTGATAACACCGTCGATCGCCAGTAGCGTCGTGTGCCCGGAGTCGGTGTACAAGTCGTACGCCACGAAGTTACCGTTGCCATCGGCCAATGCCCGCGTACCACCGGCTGATAGACCGTCATTGGTGCCCGCGCGAACCTTGACCGTAGGGCTGGTACCGCTGGAGCACAGAATCGACAGCGCCCCGCCTCCACCACCAAGCACCTGACCACTGGCGGTGGTAAACAGACTGGTCGCTGTACCGAAGCTCAAGGTACCGAAGTTGATGCCAGTCCCTCCCCCCGTACCGGCTCCGTTGACCTGACAGGCCGCAGTAAGGGTCAGGTTGGCGGAAATCTGCCCGGTGACGGTGGTGACGGCCTGCGCACTGGTGACCAGCGCCAGACCGAGCAACGACAAGGCAATCCTGGAAATAAACATATGCATGAGGTTCGTCCTCTTGAGGTTTACCAATCCAGCCGTACCTTCAGGGTGTCGGTGTAGACCCCTGCCGGTACTGCTCGGGTATTCACGACCACTGAACCAAACACCGGGATCGGTACCTGGACGCCTTGGGCAACCGCGAAATTGCGTTGCTGCCCGATGCTGTAGCTGTCACTGCCAGCAGCATCGAGAAACAGTCGATAAGGAATGGTCTGGAGGCCGTTGCTCAGACGTCGGGTGGTGCCGTCGCCATGAGCGCCGCCATCAATGGTCACGGTGAAACCGGTGACCGAAGGATTACAGGAGACTTCCAGCTTGCTGTCGACTGCGTCGCCGAGCCCCGCCTTGAGCGAATGGGTCCAGGTTGGCCCCTGCTCACCGAAGTCCAGCAGAGCAGAGCCTGCGACCGGGTTAGTGAGGTCGATGACACCCTTGGTCACTTCGCAGCCGGCAATGATCAACAGGCGCACGTGAATTTGCCCGCTAACCGTCGCGTACGCGTCATCCGCCAACAAGAGCAAAGCGCCCAAGGCAAACAGCGCCCGGTGTTGTTTATTCATTGCATCGATCCTAATTCCATCAGGATTGAAACCAGCGACCTTTCGCCTGCGAATGGCCCTTCCCTGCACTGCCCGGGTCCACCAGGCAGGTCATACACAAACGTCGCTACCAGGTGACTGTGACCTTCACCAGGTCGGAATAGCGGCTGACCCGCGGCACCTCGGCCAGGCGCTCAATGCGCCCGTATAAAGGCAAATCCACCAAACCTGAATCCGGCACACGCCCGCTCAACGGAACATTCACCGGCAGCGGCACCCGCCGCGCGGCGTCCTGGAACAGTCGGTAGGGAATGGGTTTGCCGTGTTCGGCACTGGCGGCCAGATAGCGCACCTCGCCGACACCGCCATGCAGGCCACCGTCGACGCGTAATTGATAAGGAGTATCGGGATTGCATTCCAGCCGTGGCAGACGTCCGCTGACCAAGGCTGCGCTCAGGGGGCCTGCCGGGTCGTCCAGGCGCGCGGTGCTGCCGAAGTCCAGCACACCGAGCTGTTCGATGCCGGCGCCATGCTGTTGCCCCACCAACTGGCAGCCACGCTGCACATTGACGCGCACCTCCATCTGGAGTTCTGCGGCCAATGCCGTCGCGCTGAGCATCACGCTCATGACTGCCAATACCCTGAATCTGTTCACAACCTCAATCCTTTTGAGGGTGATGTGCTTAGGGTCAGGTTAGCAACGCAGGACAAATCCGCCAGTAACATGGGTATTTGCCACGTTCACTGCATGTCGTGACACAGAAGCCTTTGAAAGTCCCAGCGACTTTCAAAGGCAAAAGGCGCTACCGACCGCCTGTTTTTGTCGAACAATTCGTGACTTTCATCCGGGGGCAACGGGTGGACGTCGGGCCGGCGCTATAAAGCGTCCAGCGCAGCGGGTTTTGTCGTTATCATGGCGGCGCTTTTTTGTGGGCTACACGCCGTTCTCTTCTCATTGGTTGGATGTGTTCATGCATACCCTTGCACAACTGCAGGCCGGCGCGCTTGCGGGGCTCAAACGTCTGGATCTGTCGTGTGGGCTGACCGAGTTTCCCCGGGAAATCTTCGACCTGGCAGACACGCTGGAGGTGCTTAACCTCAGCGGCAATGCCTTGAGCAGCTTGCCGGATGACCTGCATCGCCTGACGCATCTGCGCGTACTGTTTTGCTCGGACAATCAGTTCCGCGAACTGCCGACCTGCCTCGGCCAGTGCGCGCAACTGACGATGATCGGTTTCAAGGCCAATCGTCTGGAGCGAGTGCCGGCCGCTGCCCTGCCACCGCTGCTGCGCTGGCTGATCCTGACCGACAACTGCATCAGCGAGTTGCCGAGCGAATTGGGCGAACGGCCGCACCTGCAAAAACTGATGCTGGCCGGCAACCACCTGCAAAGCCTTCCCGCAAGCCTGAGCCAGTGCCATCAGCTGGAACTGATCCGCATCGCCGCCAACCGCCTGACCGAGCTACCACAGTGGTTGCTGACATTGCCGGGGCTGGCATGGCTGGCGTACGCCGGCAACCCGCTGGAAACCGAGGCCGATGCCGCCGCCCTTGAAGCCACGGCGAACATTCCCTGGTCGCAACTGCACCTGCAGCAACAACTGGGCGAAGGCGCTTCCGGGGTGATTCACCAGGCATTGTGGGAACAGCCGTCTCAACCTGAGCGCAAGGTTGCGGTGAAACTCTACAAAGGGCACATGACCAGCGACGGTTCACCGCTGCATGAAATGAATGCCTGCATCACCGCTGGCATTCATCCCAATCTGATCAAGGTCGAGGGCCGGATCGTCGGGCATCCGCAGGCGCAGGCGGGCCTGGTCATGCACTTGATCGAGCCGAGCTATCGCAACCTGGCAGCGTTGCCGAGCCTGGCCTCTTGCAGCCGTGATGTGTACACAGAGGACACGCGCTTCAGTGCAACAGTGGCGCTGCGGATCGCCAGCGGCATTGCCTCGGCCGCGGCGCACCTGCATCAGCAAGGCATCACCCACGGCGACCTGTATGGCCACAATACGCTGTGGAATGAGCACGGCGATTGCCTGTTGGGCGACTTTGGCGCGGCGTCCTTCCATGCCACCTCAGACACGCTTGAGACGCGCGCGCTGCAACGCATCGAAGTGCGGGCGTTCGGGATTCTGTTGGGTGAGTTGCTGGAGCGGATCGACTCAGGTTTGAGTGTTGAACGCCATGAGCGATTGATCGACTTGCAGAGCCGCTGCTGTCAGCCGGATGTGCTGGCGCGGCCCGGTTTTGAGGAAGTCGAAGCCGCGTTGCGCGCGGCCTGAAACAAACGCGGGCATCGCAATGATGCCCGCGAAGACAGCCTGTCAGACGACAGTAGCCGCCGGCTTAACCCGCCAACCCGACAAACATGTCCTGCACGTCGTCGTGGTTATCGAGGCCTTCGAGGAAGGCTTCGACTTCTTCCATTTGCGCGTCGGTCAAACCGCTGACCGGGTTCTTCGGCTTGTAACCGAGCTTCGCCGACAACACCGTGAAACCCTGCTCAGGCAAGGCTTTCTGTACCGAGTCGAGGTCGGTGGCTTCGGTGATGAACAGGGTTGCGCCGTCTTCGCCCGGCTCGAAATCCTGTGCACCGGCTTCGATGGCGGCCATTTCCGGATCGGCATCCGGGGTATCCGGGGACGCCTCGATCATGCCAACGTGGTCGAAGTCCCAGGCCACGGAGCCGGAAGCGCCCAACTGCCCTTTACGGAACGCTACGCGGATTTCCGCCACGGTACGGTTGATGTTGTCGGTCACGCACTCAACGATCAGCGGCACCTGATGCGGGGCGAAACCTTCGTACGTCACGCGGTGGTACTGCACGGTTTCGCCGAGCTGGCCCGAACCTTTCTTGATGGCACGCTCCAGGGTTTCACGCGGCATCGAGGCTTTCTTGGCCTGTTCGACCACCAGTCGCAGGTGCGCGTTGGTGCTGATATCAGCGCCGTTACGTGCAGCAATGGTGATTTCCTTCACCAGTTTGCCGAAGATCTTGCCCTTGGCGTTGGCTGCCGCTTCTTTGTGTTTAACCTTCCACTGTGCGCCCATTACTCACTCTCTTGATCTGTGGCGCCGAGACATCTATTGGCCGACGCTTTGCGCAAGTTTATACGGCAAAAAGTTGGCAATCGACCAAAAAGTGTTGTGAGCGATCGACATCGTCACAACCTGTTGTAGGGCTTTTCTGAAATGTCGGTTTACCGTGACTATTGAGCGCCAGTGTTTCGTAACCTCTGTGCCCCGTACTTCAAGGCAGAAGAGTGTTTGATGCGCAACGACATGGAAAGTCCCTTCACCCTGACGCTCACCCAGCTCGCGTCAAGCTTTCAGGTCCGACAGTTCAGCGGTCGCGAAGCCCTCAACCAGGTCTATCGATTCGACATCGAAATGCTCGGCCCACTGCCCGCAATGAATCTGGAGCAACTGCTACATCAGCCGGCATTTCTGCACCTGAGCCACAACACTGGCATTCACGGCATCATCCACAGCGCCGGCCTGCAGTACTGCGGCGCGCAGCAGATCGGCTACACCCTGAACCTGGCCCCCCGCCTGCTTGCGCTGGAGCAACAGCGCTGTCGACGGGTATTCCAGCAACTGAGCGTGCCAGAGATCCTGCGCCAGCTGCTGGCAGAGCATCGACTGCCGCCCGACAGTTATCGTTTTGAGCTACCAAACGGTGAGTATCCGCGGCGCCCGTTTTGTATTCAGTACGATGAAACCGATCTGCACCTGTTGCAACGACTGTGCGAAGAGGAAGGCATCCACTATCACTTCGAACACCAATGCGAGGGGCATGTGCTGGTGTTCGCCGATGACTGTGAAAGCTTTGCGCAGCAGCCGGTCGAGAGTGCTTTTCACCCCAGCGCGTTGAATGCCCAACAGCCACGGATCAGCCAGCTCTTTCAATGCCATAGCCGGCTGACCACCGGGCCGCGAACAACACTCCAGCAGCACGCCAGAACTCACCTCGCGGCAACCGAACCTGGAGACTCTGCAAACCAGACAGACCTCGACAGCCTGCACCCAACGGGCCGAATCACTCCCCAAAAGGCCCGGCGCAACCAGCTCGGTCGCCGCGAGCTCGAGCGGCTGCGCAGCCTGCATCGCCAGATCCAGGGCCACAGTACGCTGCCCGAACTGCTCAGCGGCCGGCTGCTGCAAGTCACCGCGCATCCCGTCCCGGCGTTCAACGATCAATGGTTATTAAGTGAAGTGCTGCATCAGGGCAAACAGCCTGATGTCGACACGGCGTTGCCTGAAACCAAGGGTTATCGCAATCAGTTCAAGGCCATTCCCTGGTCAACCGCGTTCCGACCGGCCCTCAAACATTCCAGGCCGTGTATCAGTGGTTACCAGATGGCTCAGGTCCTCGGCATGGTCGGAAAGCCGCCGCACGTCGACGAACACGGGCGAATCAACATCTGCCTGTGGCCGGAGCCGCAATCCGGCGGGCAAGGCTCCTCAAGCATCTGGTTGCCGATTGCACACGCCGGGACGGGGCGCTCGAGCTTGCCACTGGCTGGCAGCGAGGTGCATGTGAGTTTCCTCGATGGTGATCCTGATCGGCCGGTGCTCTGCACAGGTTTCGCTGGCGTACAACCGGGCGAGCCGCTGCAAAGGGCCGATGATCAACCCATGAGCCTCAGCGGCAATGGCGATTGCCTGAACGTGAATCCTGCAAGCATCCCCCCGTCAGAGCCTCAGCTGGTTACCACTGAGCAGGCGCCACCACCGGCTTCTAGCTGGAGCGGTGAGATCTACCTGTTCGAACGGCCTCCCGCCACCACCGAACGCCTGGCCGACACCACGTGGTACATCGTGCGCATGCCGCGCCCCGGGCTCAAGGAGCTGGGGAGCCTCAACCGTGACGATGTGGTGATGACCGGTAAAAGCCGGGCACTGGGCAACCTGTCGCTGACGGTTGAGCAAAAACAGCGTCTAACCAACGAGTTCATCCGTACCCCCGAACAACTCTGCCTGCTGTATCCGGGGCAATGCGTGGCGCTGGCCGATTACTTCCAGCAATTCTGGAACAGCGAGCAGCGCCTGAGTTTTATCAACAATACCAATCCCGCCAGCAATCACCGTCCGCCCCGTGAAACCCGTCTGCTGTTCGATTGGCTGGTGAACCGTCCGGATGCTGCTCCCTAGGTTCTATTGACGTTTGGATGGTGCGCGAGAGCCATGTGTAGTCAGTGCCGGCCTCATCGCGAGCAAGCTCGCTCCCACAAGGACCGCACAAAACCTGTGGGAGCGAGCTTGCTCGCGATGGCCGCGCCGCGGTCTGTCAGGTCGGTGCGAGATCGAAAAACGCCTGTATCAAGCGCAAATCCCGGCGCCGCTCCATGCAGCCGATCATGTGCCGGTTGAGCAGTCCGTCGCCAATAATCGGCACCGCCCGCACACGCGGGTCGTGGCTGACTTCCACTGAAGACACCACGCCCACCCCCAACTCGGCCGCCACCGCTTCGGTCACCGCCTCCCGGCTGTCCAGTTCCAGCAGCACCCGAGGACTGACCCTGGCCTGAGCGCAGGCCTCATCGAACGTGCGACGGGTGATCGAACTCGGCTCGCGCAACACCATGATCACCTGATCCAGTTGCTTGAGCGCCACGCCTTCGCGCAGCGTCGACCATGGGTGCCCCTCCGGCACCAGCGCGCAGATCCGTGACTCGCTCAAGGCTTGCAGGTGCAAGCCTTTGCGCGGCTCGACCTCGGTCAGCACCGCCACGTCGGCGTGCTCGGACAACAATGCCGCGAGGGTTTCCTGGGCATTGCCCAACCGCAGATTCACGGTGATCCCCGGATACCGCGCACGCAGGCTGGCGAGCATCGGCATGACCAGGTGCGGACCATCCGCCGCCACCTCCAGGCGACCGGTCAACAGTTGCCGGTTGGCCTCAAGCATCACTTGCGCCTCTTCGGCCAGGCCGAACATCGCCCGGGTAATCGCCGCAAGCCTGGTGCCCTCCTCCGTCAGCTCGACCCGCCGCGCAGTGCGCCGCAGCAGGGTGATCTGATAGTGCTCCTCCAGCGCCTTGATATGCCCGGTGACCGCCGGTTGGCTGATGAACAGACGAGCAGCGGCGCGGGTGAAACTGCCTTCACGGGCCACGGCATCAAATGCACGGAGTTGGAACAGGTTCATAGCTATCGGCCTTACTGATGGTTGGCATAACAACAAACAATTTGATTGATGGAACGGCAAATTGCAATTTATCTCCCGCAGCTTCATCCCACTGATTGCGAGGACACCCGAATGAGTACCGCCGAACCCATCCTGCTGACCCCCGGCCCATTGACCACGTCGCAGCGCACCCGTCAGGCGATGATGGTGGACTGGGGCTCATGGGATGACCGCTTCAACCAATTGACCGCCAGCCTCTGCGAACAGCTGTTGGCAATCATCGATGGTGCCGATAGCCACCACTGCGTGCCGTTGCAGGGCAGCGGCACCTTCGCCGTCGAAGCGGCCATCGGCACCTTGGTGCCCCGCGATGGCAAAGTGCTGGTGCTGATCAACGGCGCTTACGGCAAACGCCTGGCGAAGATCTGCGAAGTGCTCGGTCGGTCCTTCAGTACGTTCGAAACGGCTGAAGACGAACCGACCACCGCCGCCGACGTCGACCGCCTGCTACAAGCCGACAGCAGCATTACCCACGTGACGCTGATCCACTGCGAAACCAGCACCGGGATACTTAATCCCTTGCCGGAAATCGCCCACGTCATCGCCCAACACGGCAAACGCCTGATCATCGATGCCATGAGTTCCTTTGGCGCACTGCCGATCGACGCTCGGCAAGTACCATTCGATGCACTGATCGCCGCCTCGGGCAAATGCCTGGAAGGCGTACCAGGCATGGGTTTCGTCTTCGCCAACAAGTCCGCCCTGGCGAATGCCGCCGGCAATTCCCACTCACTGGCGATGGACCTGTTCGATCAATACACCTACATGGCCAAGACTGGCCAATGGCGCTTCACCCCGCCGACCCACGTGGTCGCGGCGCTGCACGAAGCGCTGCTGCAATACAACGAAGAAGGCGGCCTGCCAGCGCGGCATCAGCGTTACGCGAACAATTGCCAGGTGCTGCTCGATGAAATGGCCAAACTCGGCTTGCGCAGCTTCCTGCCTGCCGCGATCCAGGCGCCGATCATCGTTACCTTCCATGCGCCGAAAGATCCGCACTACCAGTTCAAAGCGTTCTACGAACGTGTGAAAGCCAAGGGTTTCATCCTCTACCCGGGCAAGTTGACCCAGGTCGAAACCTTCCGCGTCGGCTGCATCGGCCACGTCAATCAGGCCGAGATGCGAGCGGCTGTAGCTGCCATCGCCGAGGTGCTGCGCGAAATGGAAGTCCTCGATATCTGAAACACCACATTCCCCTGTGGGAGCGGGCTTGCTCGCGAAAGCGATCTGTCAGCCAACATCATTACTGAATGTCAGGCCCTCTTCGCGAGCAAGCCCGCTCCCACAAAGATCATTCCATACAGTTAGCTCTCACAGGATTCTGATCACCATGAACTACAACAACCCAACCCAGTTGCAAGCCGCCATCCTCGACTGGGCCGGCACCGTGGTCGATTTCGGCTCTTTCGCGCCGACCCAGATCTTCGTCGAAGCCTTTGCCGAATTCGACGTCCAGGTTTCCATTGAAGAAGCCCGCGGGCCGATGGGCATGGGCAAGTGGGAGCACATTCGCACGCTCTGCGATCAGCCCGAAGTTGCCGAGCGTTATCGCAAGGTCTTCGGTCGTACGCCGACTGACGATGACGTGACCGCCCTCTACAAACGCTTCATGCCGCTGCAAATCGAAAAAATCGCCGAGCACTCGGCGCTGATCCCGGGGGCTTTGGAGACCATCGCCAACCTGCGCCAGCAAGGGATCAAAATCGGCTCGTGCTCCGGTTATCCGAAGCAGGTCATGGACAAAGTCGTCGAACTGGCCGCCACGAATGGCTACGTGGCTGACCACGTGGTCGCCACCGACGAAGTGCCAAATGGCCGCCCATGGCCGGCTCAAGCCCTGGCCAACGTGATCGCCCTGGGCATTGACGATGTCGCCGCCTGCGTGAAGATCGACGACACCGTGCCGGGCATTCTCGAAGGTCGCCGTGCCGGCATGTGGACCGTCGCGTTGATCTGCTCGGGTAACGCGCTGGGCCTGACTTACGACGATTATCGAGCGCTGGGCAGCGACACCCTCGCCAGCGAACGCAAACGCATTCACGCGATGTTCGAAAGCTCACGCCCGCACTACATGATCGACACCATCACCGACCTGCCGGAAGTTATCGCCGACATCAACAAGCGCTTGGCCAACGGTGAAATGCCGCAAAGCAATTGATTGCCGCGCCGTAACGCAAAAAAACGCCAGCCCTTGAACGGGGCTGGCGCTGTTTTTTGCCCAAGCATCTGTCGCAGAGCGCTCGAAGAGGCAGAAAAGCCTGATCTGACTCAGGCAAATCCACGCAAACAGGATTACAGTTAAAGCACTCCGTCGCATAAGAACGGAGACTTCAGACCTGAAAAGCGAGGAAAACCGTATGCCCTGGAAGAATTCCGAATCACGCTACAGCACCGTATCAATCGCGCTGCACTGGTTGATGCTGGTACTGCTGGCGGTGGTCTACGCCTGTATCGAACTGCGCGGGATCTTTCCCAAGGGCAGTGGCGGGCGGACCCTGATCACGGAAGCGCACTACATGCTCGGCCTGACGGTGTTCGTACTGGTCTGGTTGCGGCTGTTCGCCCGCAGTCTGGGCAGCGCTCCAAAAATCTTCCCGGCCTCGCCCCAATGGCAAACCGTGCTTGCCCGGTTGATGCACTGGGCGCTGTATATATTCATGATTGCCACGCCGATTCTCGGCTGGCTGGTTACCAGCGCCAAAGGTCAGCAAGTGATGTTCTACGGCGTCGACCTGCCGTTGCTGATCGGGGAAAACAAGCCGCTGGCCAAGCAAATCCAGGGCTGGCACCAGCTCGCGGGCACCATCGGCTATTGGTTGATCGGCCTGCACGCCGTGGCCGGGCTGTATCACCATTACGTGGTGCGCGATAACACCCTGCTGCGGATGATGCCCAAGCGCATCAGCCCTGACTGAGAGGCGCAAAACCCCGGCGCCCCTGCAAGCCGCCGGTGTGCACAAAGATCAAGCGTGTGCCGGGGGCGAAACGCCCGGCTTCGATCTGTAGTTTCAATGCCAACAGCGCCTTGCCGGTGTATAGCGGTTCCAGTGGCATACCACAGGCCTGCTCGGTCTCCTCGATAAACCCCAACAGCACGGGATCGACTTTGGCGAAGCCACCACGACTGCCGTCAAACAGCTCATACCCCCGGTCCGGCAAGCCGCATTCATCGAGAATCGCTTCGACCTGCTGCGCCACGCCATGATCATCGGGCACCGCCAGCACGCCATACACCGGATGCCTTTGGGCCTCGGCCAGCACCAACCCCGCCAGCGTAGTGCCGGTTCCGCAGGCCAGCCACCAGCCATCGTGG
This sequence comes from Pseudomonas sp. GW822-FHT06B12, assembly GCF_058799675.1. Classification (NCBI taxonomy): domain Bacteria; kingdom Pseudomonadati; phylum Pseudomonadota; class Gammaproteobacteria; order Pseudomonadales; family Pseudomonadaceae; genus Pseudomonas; species Pseudomonas sp. GW822-FHT06B12. The sequence goes on along the minus strand of NZ_JBXALR010000012.1, from coordinate 124,848 downwards.
TCATTCCAACCCAACTCGCTCAACTGTTCGCCGACCTGCGTCAGCAATTGCCCACAACCGCGCGCGCCGAGTAAACCGCCACCGCCTTCGGGGACTGGATGCAGATGCGGGTATTGCGCCTGCCATGGCTGCCAGAAACCCGGTTCGTGGCGTGCGCGATAACCGCCGTAACCCAACCAGTGCAAGTGCATGCCAAAGGCCTGCAAGTCCTGCACGGTCGAGGTGTCTTGCGGATGCCCGCGTAGCAGGCCGACGGTCGGAAAGCCAAAGCGTTTACCCGCCGCCGCCAGCGCATGCAGATGATTGGACCAGGCGCCGCCCAGACTGATCACCCCTTCGGCACCCGCCTCGCGAGCCACCCTTAGGTGATCAATGAGCTTGAACCATTTGTTACCGGAGATCAGCGGGTCGATCCGGTCCAGCCGCAATACCGCCACCTCGATACCGGCGTTGGTGAGCCAGTCCAGGTGAAGACGTTCAAGCGGGGCATGGGGGAGCCAGTCGAAAGGAGGAGAAAGCATTGATGCCGGCTCTTTGGGAAAGAACCGGCATCTTAGCAGCAGACAGGACGCCATCGCGGGCAGACCCGCTCCCACAGGTGTTCAGAGTTGAACCACCATTCAGTGAACAACACAGAACCTGTGGGAGCGAGCCTGCTCGCGATAGCCATTGGCACGCTTAACCTGCTGTCACTATCAGAGCTCAGCAGCCAGTCGCGAACCCTGATTGATCGCACGTTTGGCATCCAGCTCTGCCGCCACGTCCGCACCACCGATCAAATGCACGTTCTGTCCGGCCGCCACCAGGCCGTCGTGCAACTCGCGCAACGGGTCCTGTCCAGCGCAGATCACGATGTTGTCCACCGGCAGCAGCTGCGGTTCACCGGTTTCACCAATGCGGATATGCAGACCTTCATCATCGATCTTCAGGTACTCGACGCTGTTGAGCATCTGTACGTGCTTGTTCTTCAGCCCCGTGCGGTGAATCCAGCCAGTGGTTTTGCCGAGACCATCGCCGACCTTGGATTTCTTGCGCTGCAACAGGAACACCTGACGTGCCGGCGCGTGAGGCTCGGCCTTGATCCCGGCGACACCACCACGGGCCTCAAGGTGAGTATCGATGCCCCACTCTTTCCAGAACGCTTCACGGTCCTGGCTGGTGGCGACGCCTTGATGCACAAGGAATTCCGAGACATCAAAACCGATACCGCCAGCACCGATCACCGCAACGTTTTTGCCGACCGGTTTGCGCTCGAGAATCACGTCCAGGTAGCTCAGCACCTTGGCATGCTCGACGCCCGGAATCGCCGGCACACGCGGCGCAATACCGGTGGCCAGAATCACCTCGTCATAACCGCCGTCCACCAGTTGCGCGACATCGACCCGCGTATTCAGGCACACCTCGACATGGGTGGTCTGCAACTTGCGTTTGAAGTAGCGCAAGGTTTCGAAGAACTCTTCCTTGCCCGGCACACGCTTGGCGACGTTGAACTGGCCACCAATTTCACTGGCGGAATCGAACAGCGTCACTTGATGGCCACGCTCGGCGGCCACGGTTGCCGCGGACAAACCCGCGGGACCTGCGCCAACCACGGCGATTTTCTTGATCTGCTGCACTGGCAGGTAGTTGAGTTCGGTTTCATGACAGGCCCGCGGGTTCACCAGGCACGAGGTCAACTTACCACCGAAGGTGTGGTCCAGGCAGGCCTGGTTGCAACCGATGCAGGTGTTGATTTCATCAGCGCGACCGGCGGCGGCCTTGTTGACGAACTCCGGGTCGGCGAGGAATGGCCGCGCCATCGACACCATGTCGGCGTCGCCTTCGGAAAGGATCTGCTCGGCGACTTCCGGGGTATTGATGCGGTTGGTGGTAATCAGCGGAATACCGACTTCCCCACGCAACTTGGCCGTGACCTTGCTGAACGCGGCCCGCGGAACCTTGGTGGCAATGGTCGGAATCCGCGCTTCGTGCCAGCCGATCCCGGTGTTGATGATGGTTGCACCCGCTTGCTCGATGGCCTTGGCCAACTGAACGATTTCTTCCCAGGTGCTGCCGCCTTCCACCAGATCGAGCATCGACAGACGGAAGATAATGATGAAATTCGGACCCACCGCTTCGCGTACGCGACGAACGATTTCCACCGGCAGGCGCATACGGTTTTCGTAGCTGCCGCCCCAACGGTCGGTGCGGTGGTTGGTGTGGGCAGCGAGGAACTGGTTAATGAAATAACCTTCGGAGCCCATGATCTCGACGCCGTCGTACTCGGCTGTTTGCGCCAGCGTCGAACAGGTGACGAAGTCGCTGATCTGCTTCTCGATGCCTTCCTCGTCGAGCTCTTTAGGCTTGAACGGGTTGATCGGTGCCTGGATCGCACTCGGCGCGACCTGTTTCGGGCTGTAGGCATAACGCCCGGCGTGGAGAATCTGCATGCAAATCTTGCCACCCGCCTCGTGCACCGCACGGGTGACGATCTGATGCTTGAGCGCCTCATCGACAGTGGTCAGCTTGGCAGCGCCGGAGTAAACCCCGCCCTCATCGTTCGGCCCAATACCGCCGGTGACCATCAGGCCAACCCCACCGCGAGCACGTTCGGCGAAGTACGCCGCCATGCGCTCAAAACCGCCGGGCTTCTCCTCAAGGCCCGTGTGCATCGAGCCCATCAGAGTACGGTTGCGCAGCGTGGTAAAACCCAGATCCAGCGGGGCCAACAGGTGCGGGTAATGAGCAGCGGTCATCGGTAGCTCCACAACGAACAATCACGAAAAAGTGCGGGCGCTCTTTGGCGCCCATCGGTTATGTGCCACAGACTAAGAGCAGGCCCGTCATCGCTCAATGACCGTAACTGACAACTTATTGATCCAAACGCGCAGCACCTCTTGGCATTCGTCGGCATGGGGCCTACCCTAGTCGGCGAATCCTGCACACGGCTGCTTAGCGTTTCCCCATGCGCAAACTTCTTTACCTGACCGCTTCCATGGCGTTGATCGCCGTCATTGCCGCGTACGCGATGTGGACCGCTGATCGCCCGGAAGGCCATTACCTCTCGGACCTGCGCATCAAACTCGCCGTTGACCAAGGCGTTCCGGCGGACCGTGGCAACCTGCTGGGCATTCAGCCCGAGCTGTTTCCCACCGACTATCAAAGCCCCGAGCACCTGCACCGCAAGCTCGCGGCCTATTTGCAGCAGGCTCACGAACAGGGCCTGCTGAACGAAAAAACCATCGTCGTGCTGCCGGAACACATCGGTACCTGGTTAATGCTCAGCGGTGAAAAAGACGAGCTGTATCAGGCCAGCACACAGGACGAAGCCATGAACTGGCTGGCGGTGAGTAATCCCCTGTCCTTTTTGCGCGCGTTGATCAGCGCCAAGGGTGACAGCCGCCTGGATGACGCACACCTGCGCATGAAAGCCAAAAGCATGGCCAAACAGTACCAGGCACTGTTTGGCGGGCTGGCCAAAGAGTTCGGCATCACCCTGGTGGCGGGCAGCATCGTGTTGCCCGAGCCGAGTGTCAGCGACGGCACGCTGAAAATCGGCCGTGGCGCGCTGTACAACAGCAGTCTGGTGTTCGGTCGCGATGGCTTGCCGATCGGCCAGCCACAGCGTCAGCTGAGCCCGACCTTCGATGAGCAGGGCTTCATCCAGCCAAGCACCGATCAAAGGGTCAATGTCATTGACACGCCGGCCGGACGTCTGGCCGTATTGATCGGTAACGACAGTTGGTATCCGGACAATTACCGCAAGCTCAATGACCAGGGCGCTCAGCTGATTGCCGTGCCTGCCTTTATCAAAGGCCGTGGGGCCTGGGACAAACCCTGGAGCGGTTACAAAGGACCGTCGACTCCGAGTGAAATCAGCTTCAAGCCCGGCGAGCTCAGCGAAGGCCAGGCCTGGCATCGCCTGACGCTGACCAGTCAGCGTCCGGTCAGTCAGGCCCGCGCCGGGGTCAGCGTATTCCTGCGCGGACAATTCTGGGATCAGGGCAGCGCCGGCCAGAGCTTTCTCAGCAGCAACGGCCAACACTTCGCCGACCGCGAAGCCCATGGTGCACGTTTGCTGAATATCTGGTTGTAAGTGATGAAACCACAGCCGATGCGCCTCGGGGATCTGTCGGTCGGCTTCGTCCATAGCCTGGCTGACGCCGTACGCAGCCACGGTCTGGACCCGCAACCGCTGCTGGAACAATACGGTCTTGACTCGGCGCGGTTAGCCGAAGCCGGCGCCCGGCTGTCGATTCCGCGCTACATGCGCCTGGGCCATGCGGCGATTCAACTGACCGGCGACCCGGCACTGGGTCTGCGCATGGGCCAGCTCAGCCGCCTCAGCCAGGTCGGGCTGGCCGGGATCACTGCCGCTCAGGCACCGACGGTGCGCGAAGCGGCGCGCTGCCTGATTCGCTTCGAAGCCTTGTACGGCTCCAATTACCGCGGCCAGTCGAGTTTCCATGAAGATGCCCAGGGCGCGTGGCTACGGTTCTATTCCATCAGCCCGTACAACGCCTATAACCGCTTTGTGGTGGATTCGATCATCGCCGGCTGGTTGCAGCAGTTGTCCAGCCTGAGCCCTGAGCCGCTACGCGCTGAACGCATCGACATCGAGTTCGCCGAGCCGGATTACCGCGAGCGTTACGCGCTGCTGGGCGACTGCCCGATCCAGTTCGGCGCCGAGCACAATCAACTCAGGCTGAGTCAGGCCAACCTGGCCCTGCGCAACCCCGAGCACTGCCCGAGTACCTGGCGTCTGATGCTCAAGCTATGTGAGCGGGAACTGGAGCAATTGACCCGCACCCGCAGCCTGCGTGAACGCATCACTCAGTTGCTGGGGCCTTTGCTCAATGGTGGTCGTGAACCCGACCTGGAAGAAGTGGCGGCACGCCTGAAGCTGCCGACCTGGACCTTGCGTCGCAAGCTCGCCGAAGAAGGTACGCAATTTCGCGCCATTCTCAACGACACCCGCCGCGATCTGGCCATGACCTATATCCGTGACACGGAACTGGCCTTTGGCGAGATCGCCTACCTGCTGGGTTTTGCCTCGGCCGAAGCCTTTCAGCGCGCCTTCAAACGCTGGAACAACCAGACACCTGGCGAGTTCCGTCGCAGTCACAGGCAATCAGCCTGACGCGGCATGCCTGCAGCTGCTTTGTTACAACTCGGTGGCGTCTTCGGCTGGTTCCAGTGGGTCCAGTTCAAATGCCTGATATTCGAGCAGCTCTTCTTGATAATCGTCCATCGGGATGTCCTTCTGAGTCGAGTTAATACCGCTGTACCAATGACCTTCGCCATCAGCATAAAGTGCCCGTATGAAAGAAAAATGACGCGGGCATGCGCAAGCGTCCTGCTAATAAAACGTAGCAGGCACTCAAGAATTTATCACGGGAGACGTTGAATAAAAGCTGATGAAGATCAGCCTTTGGTGGCGCAGATGATTCTGAACAACCGCTGCGGGACTCGCCCCGCAGCGCTCGGATTCAGATTACTTGCCGGACGATGGCAATGCCGGAATCGGCTCGGTCGGCGCCGGCAACGAGCTCGGATTCGCCGGAGGCGTGATGACTTCAGAGGCCGGTGTCGGCTCGACATTGCTCGCAGGTGCAATCGACGACGCCACAGGCGCCGATGCGGCAGAGACCGGCTCTATCGGCGCACTCACCGCTGGAGCTGGCGTAGCCGTCACCGGCTCGGCCGCCGCTGGTGCGACCGGTGCTGGAGTCGGTGCTGGCGCTGGCGTCGCTGCGGGCGCGGGTTCTGGCGCTGCAGGGGCTGGCGTGGGTTCAGGCACACCCAGATCGGTCTTTGGCTTCTCGACGATATGCGCTTCTTTCTTCGCTTCAGGTGGCAGGAACAGTTCGACCAGCGCGAAAAAACGCTCGTAGAACTTCCCGGACGACACGGTTTCACTGGCAACCTTGACCATCGAGTCATCGGAAGAACCAATCGGCATCGACACCGAGCCCAGCACACCGACGCCCAGGCTGGCGGAGTTGTTGGTTTTCTTCAACGCATAGCGGTCCTGCAAGGCATTGGCGAACATCGTCGCATGATGCTTGCTGTCTTCGGCGCAGACCACGTTGAAGCTGATCTCCATATGCGTGTCGCCGGTCTGCTGAAAGCTCTTGTGACCGCTGACCAGTTTCGGGTCAGTGCTGGTGATGATGTAGCCCTGGCTCAACAACGCCCGACGAGCGGCCTCGCAGGAAGCGACATCGGTAACCGGGTATTTGCGTGAAAACGTCCCGGAATCATCGAAATTTTCATGCTCATAGATGGCCTGTTCCTTGGTACAACCGGCTGCAGCCGCCAGTACCAACGCCAGCCCGGCGGCACGCACGTGGAATGATTTGAACATTGAACATCCTGAAGAAAACGATCCGGGGTGTATTGTGCAACAGATCACCCCGTAACGGCGCATGGATTAGTGTCTTGTAAACGATACAAGTCTACTGACCATCGTTTACCGGAAAAAGTCGTACGCACACATGATCGATAAACACCCGCAATTTGGCCACCGCGTGGCGACTGGATGGCCACAGAATCCTGCCAGCCGTTGAACCGCACAAAACAAAAGACCCCGGCCTTTCGGCCAGGGTCTTTGTTTACCACCAACGGAGTCAGTCAGGCATCAGTAACGCTTGATGTCGGCCTGGCTTTCCAGCTGCTTGCGATAGGCAGCAAAGTCTTGCTGGCCAATGCGCGATGCGAGGAAGCGACGATACTGAGCCTTCTCTTCTTCAGAAGGCGCAGCGGCTTCGTTCACCCCGTTCAGGCGTACGATCACCAGACTACCATCGGTCAGGGTCACGCTGCTGAATGTCGGCTTGTCCTTGGCGGCAGGCTTTGGCATGCGGAACAACGCTTGCAGCACGGTTGGGTCAACCCCTTCCTGAGCGCGAGTCGCCGCGTTGGTGACTTTCCAGCTTTGACCGGCGAGCGGCGTCTTGCCATCGCGCAGGCTGGCGATCAGCTCATCAGCCTTGGTCTTGGCAGCAGCACTGGCGTGCTCCTTGGTCAATTGCACGCGGATGCTCGCAGCGACGCTTTCCAGCGGCAGCTGTTCAGGCTTGCGATGCTCTTTGGCACGCAGCACCACGACAGTTTCCGGATCCAGTTCGATACCGGTGCTGTTGGCACCTTCATCCAGTACTTCCGGGCTGAATGCTGCAGTGACCACGGCGCGGTTGGCCGCGATACCTTCGCCACCTTCACGGCCAAACGGCGCGGACGTGTGAACGGTCAGCTTCAGGTCCTGAGCGGGTTGAACCAGATCGGAGGCTTCGAACGAGGCGTCTTCCAGCTGTTTGGTCGCGTCAACAAAACGCTGCTCGACCTGCTGGGTTTTCAGTTCCTTGGTCAGCTTGTCTTTCAGGCTGGCGAAGCTTGGCACTTGAGGTGCTTCAACACCCAACAGCTTGATCAAGTGGAAACCGAATTCAGTGCGCACCGGCGCCGATACCTGATCCTTGTTCAACGCATACAGCGCTTTCTCAAAGAGCGGATCGTAAACACCTGGGCCAGCGTAACCAAGGTCACCGCCATTGGCTGCCGAACCTGGGTCCTGCGAGAACTCCTTGGCCAGGGCCTCGAAGCTATCACCTTTGGCCAGACGTGCCTGAATCTCTTCGATCTTCGCCTTGGCTTGCGCCTCGTTCACCTTGTCATTCACTTCGATCAGAATGTGCGCAGCCCGGCGTTGTTCGGCCAGGTTCGCAGTTTCTTTCTGATACAGCGCTTGCAGGTCTTCGTCCTTGACGGCGACCTGATCAAAGAAGGAAGCCTTCTTCAACTCGAGGTAATCGATGACCACCTGATCCGGCGTCATGAACTCTTTGGCGTGCTCGTCGTAGTAAGCCTTGACCTCTTCGTCGGTCAGTTTCACAGCCGCTGGATCTGCCTTGACGCTCAGGATGGCGAAATCGCGGGTTTGCTTTTCCAGACGGGCGAAAGCCTGAACCTGAGCATCGGTAACGAAACCGCTACCTGCCAGACCGGCACGCAGTTGGCCGATCAGCATTTCCTGAGCCAGCATCTGGCGGAACTGCATACGGCTGTAGCCCAACTGACGAATCACCTGATCGAAACGCTCAGGACTGAACTTGCCGTCGACCTGGAATTCAGGTGTTTGCAGGATCACTTGGTCCAGTGCAGCTTCGGAGAAAGCGAATTTCGATTTTTCTGCGCCTTGCAGCAACAGTTTGCGGTCGATCAGCCCTTTCAGAGCCGCTTCGCGCAACATTTTTTCGTCCAGCAAGGAAGCATCGAAATCCTTGCCCAGCTGTTGCATGAGCTGACGGCGTTGCATATCAACCGCCTGGCTCAGCTCGTTCTGGCTGATTTCCTCACCATTCACCTTGGCCGCATCGTTGCGGTGGGTAGTGGCTTTGAAAATGGCGTCGAAACCGGTCAAAGCCATCAGTGCAACGATGACCCCGATAATGGTCTTGGCAATCCAGCCTTGTGAATTGTCCCTGATATTCTGCAGCATGCGTCCCCCAGAAACGGTTGAACTTCAATTTAGGCAACCGTGGAGCGTGGGTAGAATCCGGATAGAAGAAAGGCGCATCCGAGGATGCGCCTTCTCGTAACTGGCGGAGCGGACGGGGGCTCGAACCCGCGACCCCCGGCGTGACAGGCCGGTATTCTGACCGACTGAACTACCGCTCCGCTGCCAAGTCAGGAATGACCCCGACCCGGATAGGCAAAAAACCGAGTGAGGCTTAGTTAACAGCTTCTTTCAGTGCTTTACCGGCTTTGAAACCTGGTTTTTTAGCTGCTGCGATTTCCAGCGTCTTACCGGTCTGTGGGTTACGACCAATGCGAGCTGGACGATCAGTGACGGAGAAAGTACCGAAACCAACCAGAACAACAGAGTCGCCAGCCTTGAGAGCGCCAGTGACGGATTCGATTACAGCGTCCAGCGCACGGCCAGCAGCGGCTTTCGGGATATCAGCGGATGCAGCGATAGCATCAATCAGTTCCGACTTGTTCACTCTAAGTCCCCTTATATCTATTTGAGATGATTCTAAGTTTTTTGGTGAAAGCAAAAACGAGTGCTGAATGGCCTACAGACACTTAAGAGCCGCTTTATAACAAGGGCTCTAAAAAGCTGTCAAGAAAGCCCCCCAGGCTAATACGTACTAGTGCGTGCTAATTCTTTCCTTAGAGTCAGACTCGCGCTTCTCATCCTTTGCAACTATCTCGGGAGCCACATCCGGCAAGGGCTCCGGCGCGTATTGCAGCGCAATTTGCAGGACTTCGTCAATCCATTTAACCGGTTTAATCTGAAGATCTTGCTTGATATTGTCAGGAATTTCCTTCAAATCGCGAACGTTCTCTTCAGGAATGATCACCGTCTTGATTCCGCCGCGGTGGGCCGCCAGCAGTTTTTCCTTAAGACCACCGATCGCCAGAACCTGGCCGCGCAAGGTGATTTCGCCGGTCATGGCAACATCGGCACGCACAGGAATCCCGGTCAAAGCTGACACCAGCGCTGTGCACATGCCTACACCCGCACTAGGACCGTCTTTGGGCGTCGCCCCTTCCGGCATGTGGATGTGGGTGTCGCGCTTCTCGTGGAAGTCCAGCGGGATCCCCAGGCTTTTCGCGCGGCTGCGAACAACCGTCAGCGCTGCAGTGATCGATTCGACCATGACATCGCCCAGCGAACCGGTCTTGATCAACTGACCTTTACCCGGCACTACCGCAGCTTCGATGGTCAGCAACTCGCCGCCCACCTGAGTCCAGGCCAGACCCGTCACTTGCCCGATCTGGTCTTGTTGCTCGGCCAGGCCGTAGCGGAACTTACGCACGCCGAGGAAGTGTTCCAGCAGCTCGGCAGTGACCTTCACCGAGAAGCGTTTTTCCATCGCATGCTCTTTGACCGTCTTGCGGCAAACCTTGGCAATCTGGCGCTCAAGCCCACGGACACCGGCTTCCCGGGTGTAGTAACGAATGATGTCGCGGATCGCCTCGGCGTCGAATTCCAGCTCGCCTTTTTTCAAGCCGTTGGCCTGAATCTGCTTGGGCGAAAGGTACTTGACGGCAATGTTGATCTTCTCGTCTTCGGTGTAACCCGGCAGACGAATCACTTCCATCCGGTCGAGCAGCGCCGGCGGAATGTTCATCGAGTTCGAGGTGCAAAGGAACATCACATCGGACAGGTCGTAGTCGACTTCCAAATAGTGATCGTTGAAATTGTGGTTCTGCTCAGGATCGAGCACTTCCAGCAAAGCCGACGCCGGATCGCCACGCATGTCGCTGCCCATCTTGTCGATTTCGTCGAGCAGGAAAAGTGGGTTGCGCACGCCAACCTTTGTCATCTTTTGAATCAATCTTCCTGGCATCGAACCGATATAAGTCCGGCGATGACCACGAATTTCCGCCTCGTCGCGTACACCACCGAGGGCCATGCGTACGAATTTGCGGTTTGTTGCGTGGGCAATCGACTCCGCCAGGGAGGTTTTACCAACCCCTGGAGGACCAACCAGGCACAACACCGGGCCGCGAATTTTCTTCACGCGTTTTTGCACGGCGAGGTATTCGAGAATCCGCTCTTTGACTTCTTCCAGACCATAGTGGTCGGCGTCGAGAATGTCTTCTGCGCGCGCAAGATCCAGGCGAACCTTGCTTTGCGCCTTCCACGGCACCTGAACCAGCCAGTCGAGGTAGGACCGTACAACGGTCGCTTCGGCAGACATCGGTGACATTTGCTTGAGCTTGTTCAGCTCGGCCTGGGCCTTGATCAGCGCGTCTTTTGGCAAACCTGCGGCATCGATGCGCTTTTTCAGCTCTTCGACTTCGTTATGGCCTTCTTCGCTATCGCCCAGCTCTTTCTGAATGGCCTTCATCTGCTCATTCAGGTAGTACTCGCGCTGGCTGCGCTCCATTTGCTTTTTGACGCGGCCACGAATACGTTTTTCGACTTGCAGCAGATCGATTTCGGCGTCCAGCAATGCCAGAACGTGCTCGACCCGGGCCGACAAATCGATGATTTCGAGGATTTCCTGCTTCTGCTCGATCTTCAGCGCCATGTGCGCGGCCATGGTATCGACCAGGCGGCTTGGCTCATCGATGCTGTTGAGCGACGACAGGACTTCAGCCGGAACCTTCTTGCCCAACTGAACGTATTGCTCAAATTGCGACAGCAAACTGCGGACAAACACTTCCGACTCGCGCTCGGGAGCTTCGACTTCGTCAATCAGCGAAACCTCGGCACGGCAATGGCCGTCGACTTCACTGAAACGCTCGACCGCGCCCCGTTGCTCGCCTTCAACCAGCACTTTGACCGTGCCGTCAGGCAGCTTCAGCAGCTGCAGAACCGTCGCGATAGTACCTACGCGATAAAGTGCGTCTTCACCGGGATCGTCGTCAGCAGGGTTTCTCTGAGCCAGCAGAAGGATCTGCTTGTCGCCCGTCATCGCGGCCTCGAGGGCTTCGATAGATTTCTCGCGCCCCACGAACAGCGGGATAACCATGTGCGGATAAACCACAACATCACGCAATGGCAGGAGAGGCAATTCGATGGTTGTCTTCATGATTTCGCCTCTACGGCGGCCATAAGGCCGGAAACAGATGGAAGTAAGCTTGAAACCAAGATGGGGGCTGCTTTCAAAAAAAACAAGCTGATTAAAAAACCGCAGTAAAGATCGTCCGAACGCAGCCCGAACCTGCGGCAGCTCCTACAAAAGCAAAGGGGCCCGAAGGCCCCTTCTTTAATCCAGCAGTGCGACGCTTACGCGTCTGGCGCTGCCTTGGCAGCCGGCTCACTGTTTTCGTAGATATACAGTGGCTTGGACTTGCCTTCTATAACGCTTTCATCGATCACTACTTTACTCACCTCGGACTGCGAGGGGATTTCATACATGGTGTCGAGCAGTACACCTTCGAGGATCGAGCGCAATCCACGAGCACCGGTTTTACGTTCCAGTGCGCGCTTGGCGACCGATTTCAGTGCGTCGGCCCGGAACTCCAGGTCTACGCCTTCCATCTCGAACAGCTTGGCATACTGTTTGGTCAGAGCGTTTTTCGGCTCGGTGAGGATCTGCATGAGCGCAGCCTCGTCGAGCTCGTCCAGCGTCGCAAGAACCGGCAGACGACCGACGAATTCCGGGATCAGACCGAACTTGACCAGATCGTCAGGCTCGACTTCACGCAGGGATTCACCCACCTTCTTGCCTTCTTCCTTGCTGCGAACTTCTGCGCTGAAACCAATGCCGCCGCGGGTGGAGCGGTTTTGAATAACCTTTTCCAGGCCGGAGAACGCACCGCCGCAGATAAACAGGATGTTACGGGTGTCGACCTGAAGGAATTCCTGCTGCGGGTGCTTGCGACCACCTTGAGGCGGAACGGAAGCGACCGTGCCCTCGATCAACTTGAGCAGGGCCTGCTGCACGCCTTCACCGGAAACATCCCGAGTGATGGACGGGTTGTCAGACTTGCGCGAAATCTTGTCGATTTCATCGATGTAGACGATGCCCATTTGAGCCTTTTCTACGTCGTAATCGCACTTCTGCAACAGTTTCTGAATGATGTTCTCAACATCTTCACCCACGTAACCCGCCTCGGTGAGGGTGGTTGCGTCAGCGATAGTGAAAGGCACATTCAGCAAACGGGCCAGTGTTTCAGCAAGCAGGGTTTTACCCGAGCCTGTAGGGCCGATCAGCAAGATGTTGCTTTTGCCGAGCTCGACGTCGTCAGTCTTTTTGTCACGCTGGTTGAGGCGTTTGTAGTGGTTGTACACCGCTACGGCCAAAACTTTTTTTGCACGTTCCTGACCAATCACGTACTGATCAAGGATGCCGCTGATTTCTTTAGGCGAAGGCAATTTATGCGCGCTGCTTTCGGCCTGTGCTTCCTGCACCTCCTCGCGGATGATGTCATTGCACAGGTCGACGCACTCGTCGCAGATAAAGACCGAGGGGCCGGCAATCAATTTGCGCACTTCATGCTGGCTTTTGCCACAGAAGGAGCAATAGAGCAGCTTGCCGTTGTCCTCGCCGTTGCGGGTGTCAGTCATTCGTTCGATCCAAATCCGATAGGCTTGCAACACAAGATGAAGGCTATTGCGGGCTTTTTCAAGCCCGCCGGTGATCAGACCAGCCGACCAACCCTATTTTGAGCTGCTTATTTTAAGCGGGGCGCTGAGTGATCACTTCATCGATCAACCCGTATTCACGCGCGGCATCTGCACTCATGAAATTATCGCGGTTGGTATCGCGCTCGATTTCTTCAAGAGTGCGCCCGCTATGCTTGGCCATCAACGTGTTGAGACGCTCACGGATGAAGAGGATTTCCTTGGCATGGATTTCGATATCCGACGCCTGCCCCTGGAAACCGCCCAGTGGCTGGTGAATCATCACACGCGAGTTCGGCAAGCAGTAACGTTTGCCTGGAGCACCGGCGGTCAACAGGAATGCGCCCATGCTGCAGGCCTGACCGATACAGGTGGTCGACACGTTTGGCTTGATGAACTGCATGGTGTCATAAATTGACATGCCCGCCGTCACCGAACCGCCCGGGGAGTTGATATAGAGATGGATGTCCTTGTCCGGGTTTTCCGCTTCAAGGAATAGCAGTTGCGCACAAATCAGATTGGCCATGTAGTCCTCTACCGGGCCAACCAGAAAGATCACTCGCTCCTTGAGAAGGCGCGAGTAAATGTCGTAGGCGCGCTCGCCACGAGCGGATTGCTCGACAACCATCGGGACCAGGCCGCCTGCGGCCTGGATATCAGAGTTCTGCTGAATATACGAATTACGGAACATGCTCTGCAGTCACTCCCAAATAGTTATGTCTTGAATACGCATAAGCCAGCTCGAAAGCTGGCTTATGGTGTGTGCTTCTAACGCAAAAACAATCAGTCGGCTTGTGGAGCTTCTACCGGCTTGACCGCTTCTTCGTAAGAGACCGATTTATCGGTCACGCTAGCTTTCTGCAGAACAGTATCCACAACTTGCTCTTCCAGCACAACCGAACGGACTTCGTTCAGTTGCTGGTCGTTCTTGTAGTACCAGGACACGACTTGCTCAGGCTCCTGATAAGCCGAAGCCATTTCCTGAATCAGCTCGCGAACGCGGGTTTCGTCAGGCTTGAGGTCGTATTGCTTGACCACTTCAGCCACTACCAGACCCAGCACAACGCGACGCTTGGCTTGTTCTTCGAACAGCTCGGCCGGCAGTTGATCAGGCTTGATGTTGCCACCGAACTGCTGAACAGCCTGAACGCGCAGACGATCAACCTCGTTGGACAGCAGAGCCTTTGGCACTTCGATCGGGTTGGCGGCCAGCAGACCGTCCATTACCTGATTCTTGACCTTGGATTTGATCGCCTGACGCAGCTCGCGCTCCATGTTCTTACGAACTTCGGTACGGAAACCGTCGATGCCAGACTCTTTGATACCGAACTGAGCGAAGAATTCTTCAGTCAATTCAGGCAGTTTCGGCTCGGAAACAGTGTTAACAGTGACGGTGAACTCGGCTGCTTTGTTAGCCAGGTCCAGGTTCTGATAGTTCTCAGGGAAGGTCAGGTTCAGAACGCGCTCTTCGCCCGCTTTAGCGCCAACCAGGCCTTCTTCGAAGCCAGGGATCATGCGGCCGGAACCCAGAACCAGCTGAGTACCCTTGGCGGAACCACCGGCGAACACTTCACCGTCAACCTTGCCAACGAAATCGATGTTCAGTTGGTCTTCGTTCTGAGCTGCGCGATCGGCAATTTCAAAACGAACGTTCTGCTTGCGCAGGATTTCCAGCATTTTGTCCAGATCGGCGTCCGCCACGTCAGCGCTCAGGCGCTCGACAGCGATGGATTCGAAACCGGCAACGGTGAACTCAGGGAACACTTCGAACGTTGCAACGAATTCCAGATCCTTGCCCTTCTCCAGGACTTTAGGCTCTACCGAAGGAGCGCCAGCCGGGTTCAGCTTTTGCTCGACAATAGCTTCGTAGAAAGAAGCCTGGATCACATCGCCTACAGCTTCCTGACGCGCATCAGCTTCATAACGCTGACGGATCACGCTCATTGGCACTTTGCCAGGACGGAAGCCTGCAATTTTGGCCTTTTGGGCAGTCTGCTGCAGACGCTTGTTGACTTGAGTCTCAATGCGCTCAGCTGGCACGGTGATGCTCATGCGGCGCTCAAGAGCAGAAGTATTTTCAACAGAAACTTGCATGGATATTCCTCGTTGCACAGACGTTAGCCGGCCGTTTCCGACCCCAGAATCAAGGGCATGCATTCTAGTGGGTCAAACTCAAGAAGTCACCCTACTGAAAACGGGTAAAAACGCAGCAGGCAATTTATAGGTGCGAATGCACGAATGCACCTCGCCCCGGAGGCTAATACAGTCAATCACACCAGGGCTCTGCGCCAACCCTTCTATATAGAAGGAGTGCCCATCACATCCCTGGCAGCCGATCTTGCGAGCAAGGTCGGCAGGCAATGCGGCATCATCGAGCAACATGAATACGACGAAACGCCCTACCCTTGCGACCCGGAACCTGCAGTCGCTGAACACACAAACCGCTGAAATAAAAAAGGCGCCAGACTGTTAAATCTGGCGCCTTTCGAAATATGGGGTGGACGATGGGGATCGAACCCACGACAACGGGAGTCACAATCCCGTGCTCTACCAACTGAGCTACGCCCACCATATTGCGCAACAAAAAAGCCAAACAACTTCTTTGCCGAACTCCAACCCAGCCAACGGCCTGACTGAAGCTTTAATTGGTGCGGATGAAGAGACTCGAACTCTTACGCCTCGCGGCGCTGGAACCTAAATCCAGTGTGTCTACCAATTCCACCACATCCGCGTATCAAGCTTTTAAAGCAAAGGCGCCAGATTATTAATCTGGCGCCTTTCTAAATATGGGGTGGACGAAGGGGATCGAACCCTCGACAACGGGAGTCACAATCCCGTGCTCTACCAACTGAGCTACGCCCACCATATCGCGTTACTTGTGCCAAAGCTGCCTAATGGCGCACCCGGCAGGACTCGAACCTGCGACCATCCGCTTAGAAGGCGGATGCTCTATCCAGCTGAGCTACGGGCGCCTTGTTAGCTGTACCCTTGAAGGACTACAAACTAAGTGCTTTCCAGCCTTGCAGAACCGTAATTCCGCTTGACCTTCCTAACCAGTGCTAGGCTGTGCCCGACAAGTGCGACGAATAGTATAGAGCCCCCCGGAGACCGTCAAATCCTTTTTAAAAAAAATTCATTTAATTAAAGGGCTTAGGGGAATTTGCAGACCAAGCGCCTTTGCCCTCACGTTCTGACATGCGAGAATGCGTTCTCTTTTCTTCCCCCTCTCGATGGTTAATCACGCGCAATGACTGCACAACTAATCGACGGCAAATCGATCGCCGCCAGCCTGCGCCAGCAGATCGCCAAACGTGTCGCCGAGCGTCGCCAGCAAGGTCTGCGCACGCCAGGCCTCGCGGTGATCCTGGTCGGCAGCGATCCCGCCTCTCAGGTTTATGTCTCGCACAAGCGTAAAGACTGTGAAGAGGTCGGCTTCCTCTCCCAAGCCTATGACCTACCCTCCGATACCACCCAGCAAGCCCTGGCCGAGCTGATCGACCGTCTGAATGACGACCCGAACATCGACGGCGTACTGCTGCAGCTTCCTCTGCCTGAACACCTGGACGCCTCCAAATTGCTGGAGCGCATTCGTCCGGATAAAGACGTGGATGGTTTCCATCCTTATAACGTCGGCCGCCTGGCACAACGTATCCCTTTGCTGCGTCCGTGCACCCCTAAAGGCATCATGACCTTGCTGGAAAGCACTGGTGCCGATCTTTACGGGATGGATGCAGTGATCGTCGGCGCTTCCAATATCGTCGGTCGTCCGATGGCGATGGAATTGCTGCTGGCCGGTTGCACCGTGACCGTGACCCACCGCTTCACCAAGGATCTGGCCGGCCACGTCGGTCGCGCCGATCTGGTCGTAGTCGCCGCCGGCAAACCTGGCCTGGTTAAAGGTGAGTGGATCAAGGAAGGCGCCATCGTCATCGACGTCGGCATCAACCGCCAGGAAGACGGCAAGCTGGTAGGCGATGTGGTTTATGAAACCGCCCTGCCCCGCGCCGGCTGGATTACTCCAGTACCTGGCGGTGTCGGCCCGATGACTCGCGCCTGCCTGCTGGAAAACACCTTGTACGCAGCGGAAACCCTGCACAGCTAAGTGCAGATTTCCCCTGAAGCCAGACAAGGAACCCTGCCATTTGGCGGGGTTCTTTGCTTAAGGCATCACACCGAGTCTCAGCCGAACCGTCAGACGACGTCAGTTCGTCGTAAACCCCCGTTTTTTAGACGAAAACAGGGAGTTTCATCTGCGCACCGAAGAACATTCGACAGTTCCTCAACTACGCTCATAAAATGTAACGCTTTTCTGGAAACAGCCCGTTGCAAAACGGTATACCCACATTTATCGAGTCTACTCGCGTGAAAATCCGTCTTTCCATCCTGAGTCTTCTTTTTGCATTATCAGGCAGTGTCATCACGTCGAACGTCGATGCTCGTGAAACCATCGCAGCCCCCCGAGACACCTCAAATCTGCGCATCGCTTCCGGCAGCGCAATGCTGATCGATCTGCAAACCAACAAAGTCATCTATGCCAGCAACCCGGACGTGATCGTGCCGATCGCCTCGGTGACCAAATTGATGACCGGGCTGATCGTGCTGGACGCCAAGCAGAACATGGACGAGTACATTTCCGTATCGATCAGCGACACCCCGGAAATGAAAGGCGTGTTCTCCCGAGTCAAACTCAATAGCGAACTGTCGCGCAGGGAAATGCTGCAGATTGCGCTCATGTCCTCGGAAAATCGCGCCGCCGCGAGCCTGGCCCACCACTACCCTGGTGGTTACGCGGCCTTTATCGCCGCAATGAACGCCAAGGCCAAGGTGCTGGGCATGACCAGCACCCATTACGTCGAGCCGACCGGCCTGTCGGTCAACAACGTTTCCACGGCCCGCGACCTGAGTAAATTGCTTCAGGCGGCACGCAAGTACCCGATGCTGAGTCAACTGAGCACCACCAAGGAAAAAACCGTGACGTTCCGTAGGCCCAACTACTCCTTGGGCTTTCACAACACCGACCACCTGATCAACAAAGCCAACTGGGACATCGAGCTGACCAAGACCGGCTTCACCAACCAGGCTGGCCACTGCCTGGTATTGGTGACGAGCATGGGTAATCGCCCGGTGTCGCTGGTGATTCTCGATGCTTTCGGCAAGTACACCCACTTCGCAGACGCCGGACGGATTCGTCAATGGGTTGAAACCGGCAAGAGCACTTCTGCGCCGAGTGTTGCCCTGCACTACAAAGCCGAGAAAAACCTGCAACATCGTCAAGGTAGCGGCATGGCGCAGACCGGCAAATAAGCGTACGAAAAAAGGCCCGCGACGTGAGTCGGGACCTTTATCGATGACGGCGCCTCAAGGCGCCGTTTTTTATTCGGCTCGATTAAGGACTGTCAGCGCTTTGGTCGCATTGGCTGCGGCCTGCTCCTGTCCGACCCGTGCCAGATCTTCAGCGGCCTTGAGCCAGCGCTGCTGGTCAACCCTGGCCGGAATCTGGGTCGGCGCCTGAATCAGCACCGCCCAACCACCAGCGTTCTGGAAAGCGGATTCAAACGACTTGAAGTCCATCAACAAGCGGCGATCCATTCCAGAACGCAACAGCACTGTCTGCTTGTGACGGTTGTAGCCGGCAAGAATGGCGTACCTCGGCTCTTTCCAGAATGCCGAGCCTTCACTGAAGCGCAGCAGCACCGGGTAACCCGCCGCGACCTGGGTCAACAACGCCGGCAGATTGCTGTCCAGCGGATACACGACCATCCCGTATTCACGCGCCAGGTTCTGCATGTTTTGCTGCAACTGCGCCTCGGCGCCCGGTAGATGCAACGGCTTGTCGAGTAAACCCGGAGTAATCACGATGCCTTGCTGGGAAAGCATGCTGGCCAGGGATTGCGGCCCGCTTTGGTAGGCTTCGCCACGGTAAAACGGCATACCACTGAGCTCGACGCGCTCTGGCAGACGCTGGATTTCAGGTTGCACGCTCCCGGCACAACCGGCCAGGCTCAAGACGCAGGCCGCTGCCAGCAAGGCGAAGCGGGATCGGGAAAATACCGGCGACATCATCACTCACTTGTTCAGGCGCCAGGCAATTGGTCTCCCGGCTTCGACTATGATCATAGCAGCGGTATAGCCTTTAACGGCAGTTGCGTGCAGCTGATAGAGCGAACTGGTTGGTGACTCACGACTATTGGTCAATTGCCTGCAACACATCAGCGACTAGACTGCCCCTTACAAAGAGTAAGAGCTCGAAGCAGGGTAAAGAGGAGGCACGGATGAGCCTGACGATGATAATCCTGATGCTGATCGGGGGCTGGTTAGCCGTAGCGGCCGCGATGCTGTGGGGCGTATTGCGCATTACCCGCAGACACCATCACACGCCTGTTCAACCTGCGCCCCCCGCCAAAGCCGGGAAACCTGCGCAACACCACGCTACGGCGCACTGATCGATCCGGTTGAAATCCCCTCCCCCCAAAAAAACGGCCGCCTGCACGCTTTCGAGTGCAGACGACCGTTGTGTTTTTACCTTACCGCTTACGCTTCAGCTTGCGCAGCGAGCCGTTTCTCCCGAACCCGACGCGACAATATGTTCAGGCTTTCAATCGTTGCCGAGAACGCCATGGCCGCATAGACGTAGCCTTTCGGGACATGGGCGCCGAAGCCTTCGGCGATCAGGGTCATGCCGATCATGATCAGGAAGCCCAGAGCCAGCATCACCACCGTCGGGTTGTCGTTGATGAACCTGGCCAGAGGTTCAGCGGCCAACAACATCACCAGCACCGACACCAGCACCGCGATGATCATGATCGGCAAGTGCTCGGTCATGCCGACAGCGGTAACGATGCTGTCGATGGAAAACACCATATCGAGCATCAGGATCTGACCGATCGCCGCGGCAAAGCCCAATGTCACGCCAGACGTTTGCGACTTCGGGTCCTCCGGCGACGGGCTCATGCTGTGATGGATTTCGCTGGTTGCCTTCCACAACAGGAACAGACCGCCCGCGATCAGGATCATGTCTTTCCAGGAGAACGCATGATTGAACAGTTCAATCACCGGCTCAGTCAGTTGCACGATGAACGCGATGGTGCTCAGCAAGCCCAGACGCAGAACCAGGGCCATGCTGATACCGATGCGGCGTGCCTTGGCACGGTGTTGCACGGGCAGTTTGTTGGTCAAAATCGAAATGAAGATCAGGTTGTCGATGCCCAGCACGATTTCCATCACGATCAACGTCGCCAGGGCGACCCAGGCGGTGGGGCTTGCAGCAAGTTGTAAAAGATATTCCATGGGTCAGTCCTGGCTCGGTGGTAAACGAATTAGATTTCCTGCGACGAACTTTCTTTCTTCTCGCTGTCATCGCGAGCCGGCTTTTCCTTGTTGCCGACGATGTTCGAGGTGGCATCGTTTAGCGCTTGTTCTGCCGCCTTATGCGTATCGTCGATCGCCTGCCTGGCGGTTTCGGCGGCTTTACCCATCAGTTGCCGGGCGCTTTTCTCGGCTTGATCACAGCCCGTCAGCACCAGTGCAGAGAGGACCAGCAACGAAGCGGCGGTCAGGGAATTGAGTTTCATCATGCTTTCCTCGATAGAACGGACTTGGCCAAGGCAATGGCCCGTCGATAGCGAGGCATTCTAAGGAGACGAACACTTCAGGAAAATTCGTATTTTTAGCAGCTATACTTCGGTTTTTACGAATCGGCAGCGCACATGCTCAATTATCGGCAATTGCATTACTTCTGGGTCGTGGCCAAAACCGGCAGCATCGTGCGTGCCTGTGAGCAACTGAACCTGACCCCACAGACCATCAGCGGACAGATCAGCCTGCTGGAGCAAACCTACGGGATAGAGCTGTTTCAGCGGGTCGGCCGGCAACTTGAGCTGACCGAGGCCGGGCGTCAGACGCTGCCCTACGCCGAGCAGATGTTTCAGTTGGGCGGCGAACTGGAGGCCATGCTCCGGGCACAACCCAATGAACAGCAGATTCTGTTTCGGGTGGGCGTCGCCGATGTGGTACCCAAATCCATCGTCTATCGCCTGATTGCGCCGACCATGGAATTGAGTGAGCCGCTGCGCATTACCTGCCGCGAGGACAAACTGGAACGCTTGCTGGCCGACCTGGCCATTCAGCGGCTGGACCTGGTGATCTCCGACAGCCCGATGCCGTCGCACCTGGACATCAAGGGCTACAGCCAGAAGCTCGGTGAATGCGGCATCAGCTTTTTCGCCACGAAGGAGCTTGCACAACGCTATGGCAAAGACTTCCCTCGCTGCCTGCACGGCGCTCCACTGCTGATTCCAGGGCAGGAAACCGTAGTGCGCAATCGCTTACAGCGCTGGTTCGCCGAACAGCAGATTCAGCCGCGCATAGTTGGCGAATTCGATGACAGCGCACTGATGCAGGCGTTTGGCCAATCCGGCAGCGGGATTTTCATCGGTCCGAGCGTGATTGCCGAGGAGGTGAAACGCCAATACGGCGTCGAGTTGATCGGGCAAACCGACGCGGTGACCGAGTCGTTTTACGCGATCTCGGTGGAGCGCAAGGTCAAGCACCCTGGCATTGTGGCCATTACCGAAGGTGCCCGACGCGAGTTGTTTACCGCTCTTTAATGCCTCAGGCGCAAACAGCCGGGGCTTTGACCTTCATCAACAACAGCGCCAATACAATCGACACCAGGATAAAACCGGCTGCCGCAAACCCCAGGCTACCGAGGCCCAAGGTGTCGATCACGTGCCCACCGACCATCGCGCCCAAGCCAATCCCCAGATTGGCCCCGGCGATATTCAGCGACGCGGCAAAGGCCGGCGCCTGCGGAGCGGCTTTCATCAAGCGCACATGGCTGACCAGGAACAATGCGGCCTGAGTCACGCCCCAGATGCCCATCGCCGCCGCCAATCCCAACGTCGAGTGAATACTCGGCACCAGCGCCACCATGCCGCCGATCATGAAGCCACAGAACACCATCGACGCGATCAGCGGATGGCGGTCGACCATGCGCCCACCCAGCGAGTTGCCGATCAGCCCGACCGCGCCAAAGCCCATCAGGCACCAGCCGACCACGGTGCCGTTGAAACCGGCCAGTCGCTCAAGGATGTCGGCCAGGTAGGTATAAGCGGTAAACATCCCGCTGAAGACCAGAATCGACAACAACACATGCCCTTGCATCAGCGGGCTGCGCAGAATCTTGAACTGCGAACGGAAGCTCACCTGCTGGTTGTGCAAGTTGGTTTTCGGCAAATAGATAAACAGCAGCAGCGCCTTGGCAAAGGCAATCACCGCGAGAATGCCGAAAGCCGTGCGCCAGCCGAACGCATCGGAAATCAGCGTACCGACGGGGATCCCGAACACGGTCGCGCAGACAATCCCGAAACCGATCTTGGCAATCGCCCGTCCGGCGTAGTCCGGCCCGACGATATCCACTGCCGTTTCACTGGCCAACGCCCAGAACACTGGCAACCCCAATGCCGGAATCAGCCGCGCCACAGCCATCACACCAATGTTCGGTGCCATGGCCGCCAGGGTGTTCGCCAGCCCGAACATGATCAGCACGCTGATAAACAGACGCCGACGCTCAAAGCGCGCGAAGTACGCGGTCAGGAACGGTCCGAAAGCAGCGACGGTAAACGCAAACAAGGTCACCAGCAGTCCCGCCTGGGACACGCTGACGTCGAGGTCGCGAGCAATCGACGGCAACAGACCGACAATGATGAATTCTGTGGTCAGCACGGTGAAACCGGCAGCTGACAACAACAGGATGGGCAACAGCATGGGTAACTCCAGAAAACAACAACGCCAGCGACAGCCCAAGGGCTCACTGAGGGGAGATGAAAAAGAGGATGGCGAAGCTTAACAGACTGTGCCCGACAGCGCGGCACGAACCTGACCTATCCGCTTAAACACTCGGGCGGCAGATCGTCACAGGCCTGAAGGATCAAGCCTACGCTGTGATAAAGTCCGCGCCCGCAAAAAAATTCAACCTTGCTCACCCGCCGATGCTGATGACGCAATGTGCTCTTGCCCGGTCAGCCTGCCCGTTTTTTGCTGACCGGGTTTCTCGATTCACAGCACCTTAAAAAAATCAGAGATACCGCTATGACTGCTGTTCCGCCTGCTCTTTTGCAACGACTCAAACGCACCAGCCTGGTCACGCAAATCGTTATTGGCCTGATCGCCGGTATTGCTTTGGCGCTGTTCGCGCCTGACGTGGCAAAGTCCACCGCGTTCATCGGCAAAGTGTTTGTCTCGGCACTGAAAGCCGTCGCGCCGATTCTGGTGTTCGTGCTGGTGATGGCCTCGATTGCCAATCACAAGCATGGCCAGGAAACCCACATCAAGCCGATTCTGTTCCTGTATCTGCTGGGCACCTTTGCCGCAGCGGTGGTCGCGGTGGTGGCCAGCACGCTGTTCCCTTCAAACCTGGTGCTGTCGACCCACGACGTGGCGATCAGCGCTCCCGGCGGAATCGCCGAGGTCTTGCAAAGCCTGCTGCTGAGCGTGGTCGACAACCCGGTCAGCGCACTGATGAATGCCAACTTCATCGGCATTCTGGCCTGGGCGATCGGCATGGGCGTCGCCATCCGTCATGCCGGAGAAACGACCCGCACTGTGCTGGGTGATCTGTCCAACGGCGTCACCGTGATCGTGCGTCTGGTGATTCGTTTTGCTCCGCTGGGGATCTTCGGTCTGGTCGCCTCCACGCTGGCCACCTCGGGCTTCGGCGCGCTGATCGGCTACCTGCACCTGCTGGCGGTACTGCTGGGCTGCATGCTGTTCGTGGCGTTGGTGATGAACCCGGCCATCGTGTTCTGGAAACTGCGCCGCAACCCTTATCCGCTGGTGCTGACCTGCCTGCGGGAAAGCGGAATCACCGCGTTCTTCACCCGCAGTTCGGCGGCGAATATTCCAGTCAACCTGGAGCTGAGCAAGCGTTTGGGTCTGCATGAGGACACCTATTCGGTATCGATCCCGCTGGGCGCGACCATCAACATGGCCGGTGCGGCGATTACTATCACCGTGCTGACCCTGGCGGCCGTGCACACCCTGGGGATTGCCGTGGACATCCCGACTGCCGTGCTGCTCAGTGTGGTGGCGGCAATCTGCGCCTGCGGTGCTTCGGGTGTGGCCGGTGGTTCGCTGCTGTTGATTCCGCTGGCGTGCAGCCTGTTTGGCATTCCGAGCGAGATCGCCATGCAGGTGGTGGCTGTCGGCTTCATCATCGGCGTGCTGCAGGACTCGGCGGAAACCGCGTTGAACTCCTCCACTGATGTGCTGTTTACTGCGGCGGCGTGTTTGGGTGAAGACGAAAAGGCTCAGCGTCTCGCGTAAGGAAGGCGAAGATCAAAAGATCGCAGCCTTCGGCAGCTCCTACAGGGGGTACACGATTCCGGTGTAGGAGCTGCCGCAGGCTGCGATCTTGGCAATAGACGGGACAATGCAAAAACAAAAGCCCGCCAAGGTTCACACCTTGGCGGGCTTTTTCGTTTCCGGCGGGTTTAGAACGCGCCCATGTAATCGCGCTTGCCGACTTCAACACCGTTGTGACGCAGGATCGCGTAGGCGGTGGTGACGTGGAAGAAGAACTGCGGCAGGCCGTAGGTCAGCAGGTAAGCCTGGCCACTGAAGCGTTTTTCTTTCGGGGTGCCAGGACGGGTAACGATCTCGATACCTTCCTTGCCGTTGATTTGTTCAGGCTTGATACCGTCGATGAAGGACAGCACCTTGGTAATCAGTGCTTGCAGTTCGGCGAAGGTTACTTCGGTGTCGTCGTACTTCGGCAGTTCGATTTCGGCCAGACGGGCAGAAACGCCTTTGGCGAAATCAACGGCGATCTGCACCTGGCGTACCAGCGGGAACATGTCCGGGTATAGACGCGCTTGCAGGAAAGCGTTCGGCTCGATGTTTTTTGCGGTGGCGTGGGCTTCGGCCTTGTTCAGAACATCGCTCAACGCGTTGAGCATTTGCTTGAAGACTGGAACGGAAGCAGCGTACAGAGAAATAGTCATGGCAGTCTCGTTGGGTGGCGGGTGTTGTGATAAGAGTGAAACGTGGCGCGATTATAGCCATGCTTGAAGCACCGTGCGGCTTGT
The DNA here is from genome assembly GCF_058799675.1 of Pseudomonas sp. GW822-FHT06B12. Classification (NCBI taxonomy): domain Bacteria; kingdom Pseudomonadati; phylum Pseudomonadota; class Gammaproteobacteria; order Pseudomonadales; family Pseudomonadaceae; genus Pseudomonas; species Pseudomonas sp. GW822-FHT06B12. The sequence continues at coordinate 99,699 of NZ_JBXALR010000012.1, read as the reverse complement.
CTTTGATCGCGCAAGGTGCACGAACTGTCAACCGACCAGCAGACGTATCCAGTGCGCCCCTGATAACGGCCCATCCACCCAAGTGAGCAGGTTTCAACGATGAAGTTCTTTCGCAGACACGCTGAATCCCATAAACATGAGCGGATCGGCTGGCTTCGGGCCTCGGTATTGGGCGCCAACGACGGCATTGTATCGACCGCCAGTCTGTTGATCGGCGTCGCCGCCGCCAATGCCACCCACAGCACCTTACTCGTCACGGGTGTTGCCGGGCTGGTGGCGGGTGCGATGTCGATGGCGGCGGGAGAATACGTCTCTGTGCATTCTCAGGCCGATACCGAACGGGCTGATCTTTTGCGCGAACAAACAGAGCTTGAGATGGCGCCGCTTGCCGAGCACCGGGAGTTGGCGGCCATCTATGTGGATCGCGGTGTTGAACCCGAGCTGGCCAGTCAAGTCGCCACGCAGCTCATGGCACACGATGCACTGGGCTCACATGCGCGCGACGAGCTGGGCATTTCCGATGCGCTCAGCGCAAAACCGCTGCAGGCGGCAATGTCCTCAGCGGTCAGCTTTATTGTGGGCGCCGCATTGCCGCTAGGCGTGACCATCCTCGCGCCGACGCACAGTGTGATTGCCTGGATATCCGGCATGTCGCTGGTTTTTCTGGGCGCTTTAGGGGGCATTGCCGCCAAGGCAGGCGGCGCCAATCTTCTGATCGGGGCATGGCGGGTGACACTGTGGGGCGCGCTGGCGATGGCTATCACCGCGACAGCAGGTATTTCATTGGGTGCCGTTGTTTAGCGCTTGTATGAAATGTGCTATCCAGCGTCCTCCCATGAAGTCTCCCTGGTCTTGATTTATATCAAGTCACCGCCATCGGCAACACAGTCCCTGCACTATGATTAATCCAGGTGTTCGGACCGGATCCCTCTGAGCGTCCGTACGGTGGGTTGCTTATATGAATGGTTCGATTCGGCTTCTGGTGTGCGCCATGTTGGTGTGCATCTGCGGGCTGGCCCTGGGCACGGACGCAGCTGCGCAGAGCGCCGAACAGCGCGTCACGATCCTCGTATATCACCGTTTTTCGCAGACACTGGACGACTCGATGACCGTGCGCATGAGCACCTTCGAAACCCAGTTACGTGTCCTGCACGAGCATGACTACCACATCGTGCCGCTGCGTGAAGTGGTCGATTGGTTGCAGGATCCGAATGCGACGTTACCGCAGAAGCCGGTAGCGATCACCGTCGACGACGGGCATCGTTCGGTATACGAAAAGCTGCTGCCCATCGTGCTGCGCGAGCGTTTTCCGGTCACGCTGTTCATCTATCCATCGGCGATCTCGAACGCGTCCTATGCGCTGACCTGGGAGCAATTGAGTAGCCTGCAACAGACCGGGCTCTTTGACATCCAGTCGCACACGTACTGGCATCCCAATTTCAAGGTCGAGCGCAGACACCGTACACCGGCAGATTTCCAGCAATTTGTCCGCATGCAACTCGACAAGTCCCGTCGACGTCTAGAGGCGCAAACCGGTACGCATATCGACATGCTCGCGTGGCCGTTCGGGATCTACGACGACGAGTTGATCGCACTCGCCTCCGACGAGGGTTACGTCGTGGCCTTCACACTGGACGCGCACAAGGCGGACCGGCATGCACGGCTGCTCGCGCTGCCGCGTTTTCTGATGACCGATGCCTACGGCGCCAGCGCATTCGCGCACCTGCTCGGCGAACCGAACACCCCGGCGATACCCGCTACGGAGAGCGCACGATGACCTTCACACGCGCAATGAGGCGCTATGCGATCCCGACGCTACTCGCCGTCACGGCCCTGCTGACCGAACGAGGCGCCCTGGCCGTCACCGGTGTCGTGCTCGACTCAAGCACACAGAATCCGCTCGCCGACGCGATCATCACGACATCGGCGGGTGTGATACGCACCGACGAACACGGGCAATTCGAAATCGCTCAGCCGGTCGAGAGCGTTGCGACCCGCGCGCCGGGGTATCTGCGCACCGAGGCCAAGGTGTCCGGCGATACGCCCGTGACACTCGCATTGACCCCGTTTCGCCCGAAAGCGCTCTACCTGTCGGTGTTCGGCGTGACCAGCAAGGCGCTGCGCAGCAACGCCGTCAGCCTTGCCGAAAGCACCGAGATCAATGCATTGGTGATCGACGTCAAGGGTGATCGCGGCATGACGCCGTATCGCAGCGCGGCGCGCGAGGCGATCGGCGCTGCAGCCCGCGTGACCAAGCGCGCACCGCAAGCTCAGGACTTTCCGGCGCTGCTCGCCAGCTTGCATGCGCAACACCTGTACCTGATCGCGCGTATCGTGGTGTTCAAGGACGACCCACTCGCCGACGCGCACCCGGAGTGGAGCGTGCACACCGCAGAAGGCCTGCCGTGGCGCGATGGCGAGAGCCTGCAATGGATGGATCCGTTTTCGCAGGACGTATGGCAGCACAATCTCGATGTCGCCGAGGAAGCGGCGCGGATGGGCTTCGACGAAGTTCAGTTCGACTATGTGCGCTTTCCCGACAAGAGCGGACTGCACTTTGCCCTCAAGAACACCCGGCACAACCGGACCGCGGCTATCGTCGGCTTCCTCCAGGCCGCGCGCACACGGCTGGCGCCCTACAATGTATTCGTCTCCGCAGACATCTTCGGCTATGTCTGCTGGAATCTCGACGATACCGCGATCGGCCAGCAGATCGAATTGCTCGGCGAGCCGCTCGACTATATTTCGCCGATGCTCTACCCGTCCGGTTTTACCTGGGGGCTGCCGGGTTTGACCAACCCGGTCAGCGATCCCGGTCAAATCGTCAGACGCTCCCTGACAGAGGCGCTGAAGCGCACCCATCTGTCGGGTGTGCGTTTTCGTCCGTGGCTACAGGCCTTTCGCGACTATGCATTCGATCATCGCCTGTTTGATGCTGCGGCGATCAGTGCACAGATCAACGCCGCCGATGCAGCCGGCACCGATGGATGGATGTTATGGAATCCACACAATCACTACAACGCCGCCGATTTGCCGCACCCTTGATCGGTGTGCTGAAACGCTGGGCGATGCTGCTTGCAATGGTGGCGGCACAGTTCGCGGGTGCCGCCGACTTCGATGCGGCGGCGCGCCTGCAAGCCGCACAGATCGCCCTGGGGCAGATCACCGCCGGACGCGTTCCGGGGGCCGTCGTCCTGATCGGGGACGCCACGCACGTGTTCTATCGCCAAGCCTTTGGGCTACGCGCGACAACGCCTGACCCCGAACCGATGACGCTGAGCACCGAGTTCGATCTCGCGTCGCTGACCAAAGTCATCGCGACCACCACAGCGATCATGCAACTGGCCGAAGCGCGCCGCATCGACCTGGACGCACGCGTTGCACAGTATTGGCCGGCCTTTGCGGCCTTCGGCAAAGACGCGGTGACGGTGCGTGATCTGCTGGCGCACACCTCCGGGCTGCTGCCAGACCTGCCTGTGCGACCGCTGCATCCGGACCGCGAAGGCGTGTTGAGCGCCATCGCGGCGCAACGACTACGTAGCGTGCCAGGTGAGCGTGTCATTTACAGTGACCTGAATTTCGTGGTGCTTGGCGAACTGGTCGAGCGCATCACGCACCGCACGCTCGACGCGTATTGCCAGGCTTACATCTTCGGGCCGCTCGGTATGCGTGACACAGTCTTTCTACCGGACCCCGGGCGAGCAGCCCGCAGTGCGCCGACACTCGCGAACAAGGCCGGTATCCGCCGCGGCCGCGTGCACGATCCGACAGCCGAATGGATGGGCGGTGTCTCCGGCAACGCCGGGTTGTTTTCCACCGCGGATGACCTCGCCCGCTTCGCGCAAATGATGCTCAACGAGGGGCGCGCTGGCGGCCTGCAGATTCTGCGGCCAGCGAGCATCGCCGCGCTCACGAGTGCCGCCTCGCCGCTCGCGACGGCGCCGTGGCGCGGACTCGGCTGGGACCTGGCCGCACCGTTCGCGTCGAACCATGACCGTTTGCCGCCGATTGGCATGATCGGCCACACCGGATACACCGGCACGGGCCTGTGGATCGATCCGCTGACGCGCCAATTCATCGTTATCCTGACCAACCGCGTGTACCCGAACGACCGCGGTGACGCCCGCCCGCTGCGTGCGCAGTTGCTCGCGCTGCTGGCAAGCCGGGCCCCGCCTGCGAGCGTCGCGCAAATCGGTCAATGGCTGCCATCGACGTTGCCGGCACTGAGTGCCGCCGATCGCCTGCCGACCTCGACGGGCCCGGTACAGACCGGCATTGACGTGCTCGAGGCACAGCGGTTTGCGCCGCTCGCAGGCCTGCGCGTGGGCTTGATCACCAATCGCAGCGGCTTCGACGCCGAGGGCCGGCGCACCGTCGACGTACTCGCGCACGCGCCAGGCGTCAAACTGGCGGCGCTGTTCTCGCCGGAACATGGGCTGAATATCGATATGGACGAGCGCGTCGGCGACACCCTCGACACGGCGACAGGCCTCACCGTACACAGTCTCTACGGCGCGGCACGGCGCTTCCCGCCCGGTTCGCTCTCTGGACTGGATGCGCTGATCTTCGACATTCAGGATGCCGGCGTGCGCTTTTTCACCTACGAAACGACGCTTGGCTACGCACTCGAGGCCGCAGCGGCGCGGCGCATTCCGCTGTTCGTGCTGGACCGGCCTGATCCGCTCGGTGCGCAGCGATTCGGCGGACCGGTACTGGACAGCCGCCACGAATCGTTCACCGGCTATTTCCCGGCGCCGCTGCAGCCCGGCATGACGGTCGGCGAGCTGGCGGGGCTGTTCAACCGCAACAAGCACATTGGCGCAGATCTGCGTGTTGTGCCGATGCAGGGCTACCGGCGCGCGATGACCTTCGCCGACACCGGTCTCGGTTGGGTGCCGCTCTCGCCAAACCTGCGCACACTGTCCCAGCTGGACCTCTACCCGGATGTCGGTTTGCTCGAGGGCGCGAATCTGAGTGTGGGACGCGGCACAGCGCATCCGTTCGAGTGGATCGGCGCGCCGTGGATCGACGCGACCCGGCTCGCACACGCGCTGAATGCCCTCGACGTCGGCGCGCATTTCGAGCCGGTCGACTTCGTGCCCACCGAATCGACCTGGCACGGTCAGCTCTGTCATGGCGTGAGTATCACTCGCGACCCGGTGCCTGAAGGACGTCCCGTCGCGCGCCTGGGATTGGCGCTGCTCGCCACACTGCATGCGCTCTATCCGGGCACGTTAGATCTTGCGGCAACCCGCGGCTCAATCGGCTCGCAAATCGTGTGGCAAGCGATCAGCGACGGCGTGGCACCTGACGCAGCGCAAGCGATCGACGCCGCAGCGCTTGAACGCTTCGCGCGACTACGCCAGGAGAACCTGCTCTATTGACCTCGACGCGATGGTAGGCATCATCGAGTTCAACCTGCATCAGCATTTTACTGTGGGCCCGGAGGGCGGCGTAAAACCCTGCGTTCGAGCGGCTGGCGTCTAAAATTCTATTTAAATGCCCATGGGGGTTAAGGATTGAATCGCCACGCATCGTGCCCCTTACCCCCTGAGTCAAGGCCATGAAGAAGAATCACCAGTGGAACCTTTCCTACTTCGCGATCACCTTTCTGGTTCTTGCACTCACTCAGCTTTTTTTTGTTGAACGCCATTCCGTGCAGAACCTCCCTTACAGTCAGTTCCTGCAACTGTTGGACGCGCATAAGGTCAGCGAGTTGCGGGTCGATAAGGAGCAGATCAGCGGCAAGCTGCTAGAGCCCATCGACGGCCATGACCTGTTCACCACCGTGCGGGTCGATCCTACGCTTGCGACTGAATTGGCCCAATCAGGCGTCGGCTTTTCCGGTATCAGCGAAAACACACTGATGAACGCGCTGCTGGGCTGGCTGCTGCCCTTTGCCATGATCATGGTGCTCTGGAACTTCCTGTTCCGCGGCATGGCCGAAAAACAGGGCCTTGGCGGACTGATGAATGTCGGCAAGTCACGGGCCAAGGTCTTTGTCGAACGCGATACCGGGGTGACTTTCGCCGATGTAGCGGGCATCGATGAAGCCAAGGCCGAGCTGGTGGAAATCGTCTCGTTCCTGAAGGACAAGGCCAAATACGCACGCCTGGGAGCGCACATTCCCAAGGGCACCCTGCTGGTCGGCCCACCGGGCACCGGCAAGACCCTGGTGGCCAAGGCGATCGCCGGTGAAGCTGGCGTGCCGTTTTTTTCGATTTCCGGTTCCGAGTTCGTCGAAATGTTCGTCGGTGTCGGCGCCGCTCGAGTGCGCGACTTGTTCGAGCAGGCACGGCAGGCGGCACCGTGCATCATCTTCATCGACGAACTCGACGCCCTGGGTAAAATGCGCGGTATCGGTGCGTTTGGCGGCAACGACGAAAAAGAGCAGACCCTCAACCAGCTGCTGGCCGAACTGGACGGCTTCGACCCACGCGAAGGTGTGGTCCTGCTGGCGGCGACCAATCGGCCGGAGGTCCTCGACCCAGCACTGCTGCGGGCCGGTCGTTTCGACCGTCAACTGGTGATCGACCGCCCCGATCGAAAAGGCCGGCAGGCCATCCTCAAGGTCCATCTGAAAAAAATCACCGTAGCGCCCGACATCGACTGCGAACGTATCGCCGAAATCACCACGGGCTTCACCGGTGCGGACCTGGCGAACCTGATCAACGAAGCCGCCATCGTGGCCACCCGCCGGGGAGGCCAGACCGTCAGCCTCGACGACTTCACGGCTGCGGTAGAACGCATGGTCGCGGGTGTCGAACGCAAGAGCAGCCTGTTACGGCCTGACGAGCGTCTGGTGGTGGCCTATCACGAAATGGGGCATGCCTTGGCCGCTGGCACCTTGCCCGGGATGGACCCGGTCCACAAAGTCTCGATCATCCCCCGCTCCATTGGCTCGCTGGGTTATACCTTGCAGCGACCGACCGAGGATCACTTCCTGATCAGCTGTCAGATGCTCAAGGATCGAATCGCCGTACTGATGGCCGGTCGGGCCGCCGAGTACATCGTCTACGGCCAGATCTCCACAGGCGCAGCCGACGACCTGACGCGGGCGACCGATATCGCCCGGCAGTTGATCACCCGTTTCGGCATGAGTGCCGAACTCGGTCAGTCGGTACTGGAACGGCAAAGTCCAACTTATCTGGGCGAGAACATGCCCGGATTTGGCCAGAAGGACTATTCGGAACAAACCGCGCGTGAAATCGACCTGGGCATCCGCGCCTTGCTCGAAGAAGCCTATAACCGTGCCAAAACGCTGCTCGACAGTCGTCGGGCCGACCTGGATGCCGGCGCCCGCCTGCTGCTGGAAAAGGAAACACTGACGCCTGAAGAGTTCCCTCCATTGATGCCTCTCAAATCCTCCCCTGATGGTTCGCCATGATTGAGGTCCGCCTATGCGGGGTGCGCTAAGATTGCCGCACTCGCCTCCCCAACGAGGTTCTGCTCGCCGAGAACCGGGTTCTGGACGTCAAACAGAACAACGTGAAGGCGGAGCGATCTGACCCGCAAACAAGGGTCTGCTGCTAAATTAGGGAGTCAACAATGGAAGCAACGGTTAGCAAGGGCCCAGAACACATGAGCGCAGAACCAGAGACGTCCACCGATGCACTGCAGCTGAGCAGCACGGAGCTGCGGATTCTCGGCTCTTTGATCGAGAAACAGGCGACCAGCCCGGAAACCTATCCGCTGACCCTTAATGCGTTGGTTATCGCCTGTAACCAGAAAACCAGTCGTGAACCAGTGATGAACCTCAGCCAGGGCCAGGTCGGGCAAAGTTTGCGTGCCCTGGAAGGTCGTGGTTTCACCAGGCTGGTCATGGGTAGCCGCGCCGATCGCTGGGAGCATCGGCTCGACAAGGCGCTGGAGCTGGTGCCGGCCCAGGTCATTCTGGCCGGTTTGCTGTTTCTGCGCGGCCCGCAGACAGTCAACGAACTGCTGACACGCAGCGGCCGCATGCATGACTTCGAAGATGCCGAACAGGTTGTCCATCAACTGGAGCGCTTGATTGCCCGCGGTCTAGCGATGTTGCTGCCACGCCAGTCGGGCCAGCGCGAAGACCGCTACATGCACTCGCTGGGCGACCCGGCAGATATCGAAGCGATCCTCGCCGCTCGCCAGAATCCGGTGGAACGCGGCGCCAGCAGCGGCGTGTCGGTGGAGCGTATTGAAGAGCTTGAAGCGCGGATTGCCGCCCTCGAAGAGCGCCTGGCGCGCCTCGAGTAACACCGCAGCTTTTATGTGATGAGAGGGCTTGCCCTAATACCTGTCAGTTAAGCGCAATCCATGTGGGAGCGAGCCTGCTCGCGATAGCGGTGGATCAGTCAACGTTGATGTTGAATGTGATGCCGTCATCGCGAGCAGGCTCGCTCCCACAGGTTTGTGCCTTAACTGACAGGGATGGGGGCAAGCCCCCTCGCCACAGGTTGCGCTCGATCTACATTTGCTAGCTGCGGGCGAACGCCACGGCCTTCTGGAATTGCTCATCGCTGGGGCGCACGCCGGTGTACAGCACAAACTGCTCAAGGGCTTGAATGGCGATCACTTCAAGCCCGGTGATGACCCGCTTGCCAGCGGCACGAGCACGCACGATCAGTGGGGTTTCCGAGGGGATCGCCACCACATCGAAGACAGTTTCTGCGACATCGATGGCGTCGGCGCCGAAGGCCAGTTGATCGGCCTCCGCACCACCGGCCATGCCGATCGGCGTAACGTTTACCAGCATCTGCGGGCGCTCGCTGCCGAGTTCTGCTTGCCAGCGATAACCCAGCGATTCGGCCAGGGCACGACCGGCACTTTCGTTGCGCGCCACGATCAGTCCGTTTTTGTAGCCACCATCACGCAATGCACTGGCCACCGCTTTAGCCATTCCGCCACTGCCGCGCAAGGCGAACGTCGAGTCCTGCGGCACCGCATGGGTTTTCAGCAGTTGCTCGATGGCGATGTAATCGGTGTTGTAAGCCTTGAGGTGTCCGTTGGTGTTGACGATGGTATTGATCGAGGCAATGGCCTCGGCCGACGCGTCCAGCTCATCGACCAGCGCAATGCAGGCTTCCTTGAAGGGCATCGACACGCCGCAACCGCGAATACCCAGGGCGCGAATCCCGCCAATCGCCCCCGGCAGGTCCTGACTGCTGAAGGCCTTGTAATAGAAATTCAGGCCCAGTTGCTCATACAAATGATTGTGGAAACGCAGGCCGAAATTCCCGGGGCGCCCAGACAGCGACATGCACAGTTGGGTGTCTTTATTCGGGTTCATCAGCATGTGGAGCTCCTTCGAATTGCACTTTCAGATGGACGGGATTAGCCAGAGCATCGGGTTTATCCGATCATAGTCAAATGCTTGGCCCAGTTGGCGTTGCAAGGTAAAGACGCCGGTACAGACCTTACACAATCTTTACTCAGACGCGTCGCAGATTCGCCAAAAAACGCTGTCTTACAGTTATCCCCGCGACTATCCTTGAATCTATTAAAGGCTCAAGCGTTGGGGCGAAAACACGAGGAATTATCATGATCCGCAAACTCCCTGTAATAGCCTTGCTGATCGGTGCATTTGCTGTCGCAGGACAGGCGCAAGCCCATGGCGGCTACTATTATGGTCATGGCCATGGCGGCGGCTGGGGCTGGGGTGCGCCGCTCGCCGTTGGCGCTGTGTTGGGCGCCGTGGTAGCAGGATCAGTCGTCGCCGACTCGCAGCGTCCGGTTTACGTACAACAACCGGTCTACGTTCAGCCGCAGCCGGTTTACGTACAACAACCGGTCTACGTTCAGCCACAACCGGTGTATGTCCAGCCACCGCCACCGGTCTACTACCGCCCGGCACCGGGGTATTACGTTCAGCCTCGTTACTGAGGCCCAGGCGGGTAATCACTTCAGGCTATATAACACAGGCCCCGCCTCGAAACGGGGCCTGTTTTCGTTCCACGCGTTAAACAATGTCTGAATAAATCTCGCCAAGGTCGCTACCGGGACAGTGACTGCGGTTAAATTTGACATGATCGATCCGACGAATGCCCTGGCTTCAGCGCAACAACCGTCATATTTATGTCATGACAGTTCAGCAAGCTTTGAATTGTCCGTAATAAACGGTTTATAAAAACAAGGACGACCCTTATGCCCACGCAAAACCCGCACCACATTGTTGGACTCTGCACCTCAAGCAAGGTCTATAACGCATTGACCGAGCTCAAACACCTGGAAGGCCATCGCAGCGCCAAGTTTCTCTCGCTGCTCGCCGAAAACCTGGTGCGCAAAGGCCTGCTCAATGATCATGAAGTGATGAACATGCTCGACCAGGTCGTCGACTGACAGCGGCAATTCGCCACGTTGTCGTCAATGTCCACTATCGAGCGTGTTGATTTTCTGTTGAACCGTCGGGTCAGTAAGGTAGCTCCATAGATTGATGGAGGTACTTATGCCCAAGGTTCAGATCATGTCCGTTATCGGCAGCGCCGTTCCCGCACCGCTCAGAGAGCTAGGATTGCTCGCCTGTTGGTATCTGGTTCAGGACGGCGTCGCGATCAGCGGCCCGCTCACTTCACTGCCTGCCGCCCAAGCCCTGTCGCAACGCATCGGTACCTACGCGCTGGGCGCTTAAGGCAACTGCACACGCGGCTTGGTTTCGATGTACAAGGCCCAACTCGACATGAACAGCGCGGCGATCAGCGGCCCAATGACAAAACCATTGAGACCGAAGATCGCCAGACCGCCCAAGGTCGATATCAGGACCAGATAATCCGGCATCCTGGTGTCTTTGCCCACCAGCATCGGCCGCAGCAAATTGTCCACCAGACTGATCACGAACACCCCGAACAAGCCCAGCACTACACCCTGCCAGATCGCGCCGCTGAGCAGGAAGTACGCGGTCACCGGTACCCAGACAATCGCCGCCCCCACCGCTGGCAACAGCGACAAAAACGCCATTATCACCGCCCAGAGCAATGCACTGGGGATGTCCAGAAACCAGAAAACCAACCCACCCAGCGCGCCTTGTGTGATCGCCATCAGCAAGTTGCCTTTGACCGTGGCTCGCACCACGCGATTGAATTTTATCTGCAAGCGGCGCTTTTGATGTTCCGCCAACGGCACGGCCGCACGGACCTCGCGCGCCAGTTCGGCACCGTCGCGCAGAAAGAAGAACAGCAGATAGAGCATGATGAAAAAGCTCACCACGAACTCGAACGTACCCTGACCGAAGCTGAACGCCTGACTGGCGAAAAACTCACTGCCCTGCATCGCACTCTTGACGATTTTCTCGCGCAAGGCGTTCAGCTCACCCATGCCAAAGCGGTCCAGCAGGTGCTGAAAGTACGGTGGCAAGCTGTGTTTGAACTGCGCCAGGTAGCCGGCGATATCCAACTGGCCGCTCTCGATATTCTTGTAGAGGTTCGCCCCCTCCTGCACCAGCAAGGCGCTGGTAATGATCACTGGCAAAATGGCAATTATCAGGCAGATGCTCAACGTGCAAAGTGCCGTCAGATTGCGGTTCCAGCCAAACTTCACGTGCAGCCGACGCTGCAAGGGCGCGAACACAATGCCGAGAATCACCGCCCAGAACACCGCACCGTAGAACGGCAGCAGAATCCAGAGGAACGCTGCGGTCACCAGTACCAACAGCACCAGCAGTGATTTGTCTCGCACAACGGGTTGGTTCATGTCCGATCCCTGTCAGTAGCACGCAGACACTGGCTGCCTGTTTTAGTCAGCCACGAGACGCCCGAGTGCTCTGCTTTGTTCATCCAGCATAGATCCAGATCAATAAACGCCCGACGCGATTGCCCTACCCTCGCGAGCTTTTGTGATCGAGACCCTCATGTCCCTCGCCACGCCTGAACTGCTCGCCCCTGCCGGCACCCTGAAAAACATGCGTTATGCCTTCGCCTACGGTGCCGATGCGGTCTACGCCGGCCAGCCGCGCTACAGCCTGCGCGTGCGTAATAACGAGTTTGATCATGCCAACCTGGCCCTCGGTATCCGTGAGGCCCAGACCCAAGGCAAGCGCTTCTATGTGGTGGTGAACATCGCCCCGCACAACGCCAAACTGAAAACCTTCCTCAAGGACCTTCAGCCGGTCATCGCCATGGCCCCGGATGCGCTGATCATGTCCGATCCCGGGTTGATCATGCTGGTGCGCCGGCATTTCCCACAGATGCCGATCCACCTCTCGGTGCAAGCCAACACGGTGAACTGGGCCAGCGTCGAGTTCTGGCAGCAGCAGGGCCTGAGCCGGATCATCCTGTCGCGGGAGCTGTCGCTGGAAGAAATCGCCGAAATCCGCCAGCAAGTCCCCGCCATGGAGCTGGAAGTCTTCGTTCACGGCGCACTGTGCATGGCCTATTCCGGGCGCTGCCTGCTGTCGGGTTACCTGAACAGGCGCGATGCGAATCAGGGCACCTGCACCAATGCCTGTCGCTGGAAATACTCGGCACAGCCGGCCACGGAAAACCTCGTGGGCGAGATCGTTCAAACGTTTATCCCGGAACCTGCGCTGGGCATCGGGACACCGACCGATCAGCTGTTTTTGCTACAGGAAGCCAACCGCCCCGATGAACTGATGCCGGCCTTCGAGGATGAACACGGCACCTACATCATGAATGCCAAGGACCTGCGCGCCGTGCAGCATGTCGCTCGCTTGACCCGGATGGGCGTCCACTCGTTGAAGATCGAAGGCCGGACCAAGTCGCACTTCTACTGCGCCCGGACCACTCAGGTCTACCGCCGTGCCATCAATGATGCCGTGGCCGGCCGCGAGTTCGACCGTAGCTTGATGACCGACCTCGAATCCCTGGCCCAGCGTGGCTACACCGAAGGATTCCTGCGCCGGCATGTGCATGACGAATACCAGAACTACCAGAACGGCAGTTCGGTGTCGGAGCGTCAGCAGTTTGTCGGTGAGCTGACTGGCGAGCGCCGTGATCGGCTGGCCGAAGTCAAGGTGAAGAACCGCTTTGGATTGGGCGATCACATGGAATTGATGACACCCAAGGGCAACTTCCACTTCGACTTGCATCAGTTGCAGAACGCCAAAGGTGAGGCGGTTGAAGTGGCACCGGGGGACGGGCACACCGTGTATCTGCCGATTCCGGATGCGGTGGATCTGCGGTTCGGGTTGTTGATGCGGGATGTGCGGGGGGATTAACCCGGAATTGAGGGTGCCTGGGCGGGCCTCATCGCGAGCAAGCTCGCTCCCACAGTAGATTTGTGTGCTGCCACAAATTGCGACAACACCATCAATCAAATGTGGGAGCGAGCTTGCTCGCGATGGCGGTCTGTTAGGTGCTTAGATCCTGAACTGCCCGACCAATTTACCCAACCGCTGCCCCAGATCCGCCAAGCTACGGGAGGTCTGCGCACCAAGTTGGGTTTCGTCGGCGACGCTGTCCACTGCCACCGCAATCTGATGCACGCTGCGGTTGATCTCTTCGGCCACAGCGGTTTGCTCTTCGGCGGCGCTGGCGATCTGCGCGTTCATCGAGTTGATGGTGCCGATCAACTGCGCCATGGTGTCCAACGAAGCGCCCGCTTCATTGGCCTGGGCCGAGGTGCCGTCACCGGCCTCGCTGGAGCGGCGCATCGCGTCGACCGCCGACTGTGTGCCGGCCTGCAAGCGGTCGATCATGCCCTGAATTTCCTGAGTGCTTTGCTGCGTGCGACTGGCCAGCGCACGCACCTCATCGGCGACCACCGCAAAACCACGCCCGGCCTCACCGGCGCGAGCGGCTTCGATGGCAGCGTTGAGCGCCAGCAGGTTGGTCTGATCGGCAATCGAACGGATCACCCCAAGCACGCTGACGATCGACGACACGTCCTGCTGCAAACTGTCGAGCGAGACCCCGCTGCTGCGAATATCTTTCACCAGTGCATGGATCTGCGAAATACTGCCAGCTACCACGCGCTTGGCCGCCTGGCCTTCTTCGTCGGTTTGCTGGGCCGCAACCGCCGCGCCCTGGGCGCTTTTCGCCACTTCCTGCGCTGCCGCCGACATTTCGTTGATCGCCGTGGCCACCTGATCGGTCTCGTGACGCTGGCGCTCCATGGCCTGATCCGAACGCTGGGCCTGATCGGAGACCTGATTGACCAGCCCGGTCAACTGCGACGTCATCTCGGTAATCTGCCGGACCAGGCTGTGGATCTTGTCGACAAAGCGGTTGAACGAGCCGGCCAGCTCGCCCAGTTCGTCTTGAGAGGTAATCGCCAGCCGACGCGTCAGATCACCCTCGCCTGCGGCGATGTCATCCAGATTGGCTTTCATCAGGTTTAGCGGACGCAAAATGGTGTTGGCCACAAACAGGCCGACCGCCGCGATCACCAGCAGCACCACCGCCGCGATGCCGACGATGCTCAGCACCACGCCTTCCATGCGCTCGCGAACCTCAGCCTGGACCGCCGCGACCTGGGCTTCGACACCATCGAGATTCACCGAGGTACCGATGGCCATGTCCCATTTAGGCAGGTATTCGGTGTAACCCAGTTTGGGCACCAGGACTTTACTGTCGCCCGGCAATGGCGAGCTGTATTGCAGGTAGTGCGTACCGTCCTTGGCGACTTTTACCAGGTCACGGTTGACGTACACACCGTTCGGATCGCGGTTGTCCTTGAAGCTCTGGCCGACGCCTTCCGCGCTGTTGGCCTTGAACAGGCGCACGGTGTTGGAGTCGTAGCCGAAGAAGTAACCGTCCTTGCCATAGCTGATGCTCGACAGCAATTTGATCACTTGCGCGCGGGCCGCCGCATCGTCAGGGGTCGCCGCGTCGTAGAGCGGTTTGATCGTGGTCATCGCCACCGCAACGTAACTTTGCAGGGTGGCCTTGGCATCGTTCATCAAACGCTGACGGGTTTCTTCGACTTCTTTGCGGGCCTGCTCTTGCAAGATGAATGCGGTGGTCAGGCTGATCACCAGCGCAAAGAGCAAAACCGGGAGGACGGAGAGGGACAAGACTTTGGCTTTAAGGCTCAGGCGCATGTGTTGTTCACTCTGGATATTATTGGCGTGGTTAAAGCATTAACGGCAGGCCTGCGCAAAACTGTAGGGTCAGAGGATCATCGCCGCCACCCAGCCAAACGCCAGCAGCGGCAGGTTGTAGTGCAGGAATGTCGGGACCACGGTGTCCCAGATGTGGTGATGCTGGCCGTCGATATTCAGACCGGAGGTCGGGCCCAGGGTCGAATCAGAGGCTGGCGAGCCGGCATCGCCCAAGGCTCCAGCCGTGCCGACGATGCAGACAATCGCCAACGGGCTGAAACCCAGTTGCACGCACAGCGGCACAAATATCGCGGCGAGAATCGGCACCGTGGAAAACGATGAGCCGATGCCCATGGTCACCAGCAGGCCGACCAGCAACATCAGCAATGCACCGACGCCTTTGCTGTGACCGATCCACGAGGCCGAGGCCTCAACCAGGGTTTTCACGTCACCAGTGGCCTTCATGACCTCGGCAAAACCCGAAGCGGCAATCATGATGAAACCGATCATCGCCATCATCTTCATGCCTTCGGTGAACAGGTCGTCAGTCTCGCGCCAACGCACCACTCCCGACACCGAAAAGATCAGAAACCCGGCCAGCGCGCCGATAATCATCGAGTCCAGCAACAACTGAATGATGAATGCTGTGGTAATTGCCAGGCCCGCGACCATCAAGGTCAGCGGGTTGTACTGCACCGCCACCTGCTCGACCCGCTCGATTTTCTCCAGGTCATACACGCGCTTCTTGCGGTAGCTGAAGAACGCCATCAACAGCCCGAAGACCATGCCCAACGCCGGAATGCCCATGGCGTGAGTGACGTTGACACCACTGATGTCTACCCCGCTCTTGCTGACGTTGGCCAGCAGAATTTCATTCAGGAAGATGTTGCCGAAACCCACCGGCAAGAACATGTACGGTGTGATCAGGCCGAAGGTCATGACACAGGCAATCAGTCGGCGATCCAGTTGCAGCTTGGTCAGTACATAAAGAAGCGGCGGCACCAGCAGTGGAATGAAAGCGATGTGGATCGGCAGGATGTTCTGCGAGGCGATGGCCACCATCCAGAGCAACCCGATCAACAGCCATTTGACCTGGCCACCGCCAGCGGCGTCCTGCCGGTCGACCAGCAGCAAGGCCTTGTCCGCCAGGGCGTGGGCCAAACCGGATTTGGCAATCGCCACCGCGAAAGCGCCGAGCAAGGCGTAGGACAAGGCCACGGTCGCACCGCCGCCCAGGCCACTGTTGAAGGCCTTGAGCGTTGCATCGATGCCCAGGCCGCCGGTCAATCCGCCCACCAGCGCGCCGACAATCAGCGCGATCACCACATGCACGCGGGACAAGCTGAGCACCAGCATGATGCCGACCGCGGCAATTACTGCATTAATCATCGTTACCTCAAAACACGGCGACGGCTAAACCCGGCGCAAACAGGATGAGTCCGTCCAGCCAGCTGCATGAGCCGACGGCGGATTGAAGAGAGGGTTTTATTAGAGGGCGGGCACTGTGAAGGAAGCAGCTGCAAGCTGCAAGTTTTGAGCTGCAAGCTTTTGTACCCACTTGCCGCTTGAAGCTTGCCGCTCAAGAAAGCTGCTTCTATGCCGCTACAGTGCAAAGTCTCAGATAAATATCGAATAAAAGGACGTCTCCATGCAGCTCAGACAACTTTCCATTCAATGGAAGATCACCCTGCTAGCCGGGCTGTGCCTGGCCGGTATCGTGACCTTGCTGGTAGGTCTTTCGCTGTATCGCATGGAGCACAGTTCGGAGCTGGTGAAAGCCTCGAGCATGGAGATGCTCAACGAAGCGGCTCAAGCACGTATCGAGGCGCAGGGTGAAGTTCAGGCGCTGGGGATTCGCCAGCAGTTCATGGACGCCTATCAATATGGCCATGGCTTCTCGCGTCAGGTGTTGTTCCTCCGCGAACAGGCCGAGAAGCGTTTCCTCGACGCCTTCGACCTGCGTGAAGACCTGACCCGTCAGGTCAAGTCGGCGCTGCAAGCCAACCCGCAATTGCTCGGCCTGTCGCTGGTGTTCGAAGCCAACGCACTGGACGGCAAGGACGAACTGTTCGCCGGCCAGAAAGAAATCGGCAGCAACGATAAGGGCCGCTTCGCCCTGTATTGGTCACAACCGACCGCCGGCAAGCTGAACTCGATGGCGCTACCGGAGAGCGACATGGCCGACACCAGCACCGGCCCAAGCGGCGAGCCGGCCAACGCCTGGTTCACCTGCCCGCGCACCACCCTCAAGCCGTGCGTGATCGAACCGTACTTTTATGTGATCGACGGCCAGAACGTGCTGATGACCAGCATCGTCTTCCCGTTGATGGTCGACGGTAAGGTCATCGCTTCGCTGTCGGTCGACATCAATCTCAACAGCCTGCAAGCCGTCAGCCAGCAAGCGAGCAAAAAGCTTTATAGCGGCCAGACCAACGTCAGCATCCTCAGCCCGGTCGGCCTGCTCGCCGGTTACAGCCCGGACGCCAGCAAACTCAGCCAGCGCCTGGACAGCGTGGACAAGGACAGCGGCGCCGAGCTGATCCGCATGCTCGCCGCCAGCACTCAAACCCAAAGCCTGCACAACAATCAGCTACTCAAGGTGCTGTCGCCATTCCAGCCGATCCCCGGCGGCAAATCGTGGGGCGTATTGCTCGATGTGCCGGAGAAAGTCCTGGTCGGCCCCGCCGAAACCCTGAAGAAGCAACTCGATGAACGCAACACCGCCGGCACGCTGATCGAGCTCAGCCTCGGCGTTTTGGCGGCCGTCATCGGTCTGTTGCTGGTGTGGCTGATGGCGCGCAGCGTGACCAAACCAATTCTCGGCGTGGCGCAGATGCTTGAAGACATCGCCAGCGGCGAAGGCGACCTGACCCGCCGTCTGGCCTACGACAAACAAGACGAGCTCGGGCAATTGGCCGGCTGGTTCAACCGTTTCCTCGACAAGCTGCAACCGATCATCGCGCAAGTGAAGCGCTCGGTGCAGGACGCGCGCAGCACGGCCGATCAATCGTCGGCCATCGCCACCCAGACCAGCGCCGGCATGGAGCAGCAGTACCGCCAGGTCGATCAGGTAGCCACCGCGTCCCACGAAATGAGTGCTACCGCCCAGGACGTCGCTCGCAGCGCTGCACAGGCGGCTCAAGCGGCACGCGATGCCGATCAGGCAACCCGTCAGGGTCTGACCGTGATCGACCGCACCACCGCCAGCATCGACAGCCTCGCGGCAGACATGAGCACGGCGATGACCCAGGTCGAAGGCCTGGCCGCCAACAGCGAGAAGATCGGTTCGGTGCTGGAAGTGATTCGCGCCATCGCCGAGCAGACCAACCTGCTGGCGCTGAATGCGGCCATCGAAGCGGCCCGCGCCGGTGAAGCCGGCCGTGGTTTTGCGGTGGTGGCCGATGAAGTGCGCAACCTGGCGCGCCGCACGCAAGAGTCGGTGGAAGAAACCCGTCAGGTGATCGAACAACTGCAAAGCGGCACGCAGGATGTGGTCGGCTCGATGAGTAACAGCCATCGCCAGGCCCAGGGCAGCGTCGAGCAAGTCAGCCAGGCGGTCACCGCCCTGCGGCAGATCGGCGACGCGGTGACGGTGATTACCGACATGAACCTGCAAATCGCCAGCGCTGCCGAAGAGCAGAGCGCGGTGGCCGAGGAAATCAACAGCAACGTGGCGACCATTCGTGACGTAACGGAGTCGCTGTCGGGGCAGGCCAATGAATCGGCACGGGTCAGCCAGTCGCTCAATAGTCTGGCGAATCAGCAGCAGAGTTTGATGGATCAGTTCCGAGTGTGACGCAGACACTGTATCCACTGGAAACCTAATGTGGGAGCGAGCTTGCTCGCGATGAGGCGGGAACATTCAACATTGATGTTGGCTGTCATACCGCCATCGCGAGCAAGCTCGCTCCCACAGGTTCATCGGCGTGCTTCAGACTGGTGTCAGCGGCGAGGCAACTCCACCACCACCTTCAACCCACCCCACTCACTCTCCTGCAACACCATCTCCCCGCCCCACGCCTCGACAATATCGCGAACGATCCCCAGCCCCAGGCCATGCCCGTCAGTCTGCTCATCCAGGCGTGCACCGCGGCTGAATACCTGATCACGTTGCGCTTCGGGAATTCCCGGCCCATCGTCCTCCACGGCCAACACAAACCCTTCAACCGTCTCGACGACGCTCAAGCGAACCTCGGCATCCGCCCATTTGCAGGCGTTGTCCAGCAGGTTGCCGAGCAGTTCCAGCAAATCCTCACGATCCCAAGGCAAGTGCAAACCGGCCGGTGCCGTGTAGCTCAGGTACAGGTGCTGGCCGTGGATCATGTTCAAGGTCGCCAGCAACCCCGGCAGCTCGGCAGCGCAATCGAACTGCGCACCGGGCAAGGCATCGCCCGCCAGGCGTGCGCGGTTGAGTTCACGATTGAGTCGCTGTTGAACCTGTTCGAGTTGCTCCTGAAGAATCTTGCGCAGCTCTGGATGGGCGTCGAGTTTTTCACTCGACGCCAGACTCAGCAGCACCGCCAGTGGCGTCTTCAGCGCATGCCCGAGGTTGCCAATAGCATTGCGTGAGCGTTTGAGGCTGTCTTCAGTGTGCGCGAGCAGATGGTTGATCTGCGCCACCAGGGGCACAAGCTCTAGCGGCACTTGCTCGTCCAGTTGCGAACGTTGCCCTTTTTGCAACTGAGCGATCTGCTCACGGGCGCTTTCCAGCGGGCGCAAGGAGCGGCGCACGGTGACACGCTGCGACACCAGAATCACCAGTAAACCCGTCAGCCCCAACCCGAGCCCGATCTGGCGCATGCGCTGGAAGCTCTCGCGCACCGGGGTGTAATCCTGCGCCACGCTGATGGAGAACGACTGCCCCAACCGCCGATAGTCCGAGCGCAAAACCAGCAATTGCTGGCCTTCCGGCCCCAGTTGCAGGTTGCTGTGCAGCCCCGGACGATCGAGCAGTGGCAATTCCTGATCCCACAACGAACGTGAGCGCCAGTGGTTGTCGGCGAAGTCGATATGGAAATAATGCCCGGAGAACGGTCGCTGGTAAGCCGGTGACAGACGTCGTTCGTCCAGTTGCATCCCCTGCGGACCACGCACCAGTGCCATCAGTACGTTTTCACTTTCATTACGCAGCCCGGCTTCCAGATAACGCTGCAAGCCCATTTCGAACAACCACAGACTGGTTTGCGCCAGCACCAGCCCCACGATCACCATGACGCTAATCAGTCCAAGGCTCAAACAACGCTGAATCGATCTCACCGGGTTTGCCCACCGAACAGGTAACCCTGACCACGACGGGTTTCGATCACGCTACGGCCGAGTTTGCGGCGCAGGTGGTTGACGTGAACTTCCAGCACGTTCGAATCGCGCTCGGTTTCACCGTCGTAAAGGTGTTCGGCAAGGTGGCTTTTGGAAAGGATCAGCTGCGGGTGCAACATGAAATAACGCAACAGGCGGAACTCGGCAGCGGTCAACTGAATCTCGGTACCGTCACGAGTCACGCATTGACGGCCCTCGTCCAACTGCAATCCGGCGGCCTTGAGCGTCGGTTGATTGGCCTGGCCGTGGGAGCGCCGCAGCAGCGCTTGAATCCGCAGGTGCAGTTCTTCCGGGTGAAACGGTTTGCTCAGGTAGTCGTCGGCACCGGCCTTGAGCCCCTCGATGCGCTCGGCCCAGGAATCGCGCGCGGTCAGCACCAACACCGGCGTGGCCAGGCCAGCGGCACGCCATTGGCCGAGCACCTCAAGCCCCGGCAACCCCGGCAGCCCCAGATCGAGAATGATCAGGTCGTAGGGTTCGCTGCGGCCCTGATACAGCGCATCGCGGCCATCGGCCAACCAGTCAACCGCGTAACCCTGACGGTTGAGCCCGGCCATCAATTCGTCGGCCAGCGGTACGTGGTCTTCCACCAGAAGCAGGCGCATCAGTCATCTTCCTTGTCTTTGATCAAGCGTCCGGTGGCGGCTTCCAGGTCCAGATCACGCACCACGCCATCGACGGTCAGCAACTCGACTTCGTAGAGGTAGACGCCGTGCTTTTGTTCAAGCCCGGCTTCCAGCAATTTAGCGCCGGGGTAGCGGTCCATGGCCTGCTGCAACAGTTGCTCAAGCGGTAGAATCACCCCTTGCTGACGCAGGCGCAGGGCTTCGTCCTGATCCAGGTCACGGGCCAGCACCACCGAGCAAAATGCCAGAAGCGTCAGGGTCGCCAGACCATAAGCGCGCAGATTAACCTTCATTACGTATCCTGAGCATGGAGTGCCTGCGTATTCTTCATGGATTCCCTGGGGAGTCACCCTAGCCACATGAACTTAACTGAAACTGAATTGCCATCATTGGTGCGTTTACACTCCATTTCTATATACACACGTCCGTAGGAGCTGCCGCAGGCTGCGATCTTTTGATCTTTCACTCAATATTCAGGTGACATTGACAGAAAAGATCGCAGCCTTCGGCAGCTCCTACATAATCACCCGTTCGCCCGCACAGAGACCGGTATGACCGCCATCCACATCAAATTCCCCGCCCTGACCCTCAAGGCCGGCCCACGAGCCTTTACGCGGATTCGCGATAACGGCTTGAGCGCCCTGGATGTCGGCACGCTGCCGGGTGCCGCCGGTGGACCGAAAGCGTTGGGGATTCAAGGTCTGGACCTGGCGCTGTTCGGGCAATGGCTGCCGGCCGCACCGCGTGAGCGCTCGTTGATCGGCGCCTCGGTGGGTTCCTGGCGCTTCGCCAGTGCTTGCTTGCCGGACGCTGCCGAAGGCATCAGACGTCTCGGTGAGTTGTACAACGCGCAGAGTTTTTCCAAGGGCGTGACCATGGCGCAGATCAGCCAGAGTTCGCAGCGCATGTTGCATGATTTGCTCGACGGCCGCGATACGCTGCTGCTGGACAACCCGCTCTATCGGCTGAACATCATGATTGTAAAAAGCCACGGCCTGCTCGCCGACGACCATCGCGGACGGCTCGGGCTGGGCCTGTCTTCGGTGATCGCCGACAACCTGCGTGGGCGTTCACGGTTGTCGCGGCACTTTGAACGGCTGATCGTCCATGACCCACGCTTGGCGCCACCGCTCAACGCGCTGAACGACTTCCCGTCGCGTTTCGTCCCGCTGAACGCCGGCAACTTGCGTCAGGCGTTGCTCGCGTCGGGTTCGATCCCGATGGTCATGGAAGGCGTACGTGACCTGCCCGGTGCGGGCGCCGGGACTTATCGCGATGGCGGCTTGCTGGATTACCACCTCGACTTGCCCTACAGCGGGGATGACATCGTGCTTTACCCGCACTTCACCGATCGGGTGATTCCTGGCTGGTTCGACAAAACCCTGCCATGGCGACGCGGCAATCCCCGGCGCTTGCAGGACGTGCTGCTGGTGGCGCCGTCGAAGGCCTACCTGTCGCGCCTGCCCTTCGGAAAACTGCCCGACAGGAACGACTTCAAGCGCTTCATGGCTGACCCGGCCAGCCGTCAGAAATACTGGAAAACCGCCATGGACGAGAGCCAGCGGCTCGGCGACGAGTTCCTCGAACTCACTGCCAGCGGGCGTTTGGGCGAGCAGCTGTTGACCCTTTAGTCAGTGTTTTCCCGCAACCCGGAACCCAAGCTGTTAAACTTGCGACCTGCCCCATCGCCGCGGGCGATAGCCACCTGACAGAGCTCAAACCACTGTGGAAATCTTCAAAGAGTTTACCTTCGAATCCGCCCACCGCCTGCCCCACGTCCCGGAAGGCCACAAGTGCGGCCGCCTGCACGGTCACTCGTTCAAAGTGGCGATTCACCTGAGCGGCGACCTCGATCCGCACACTGGCTGGATCCGCGACTTCTCGGAAATCAAGGAAATCTTCAAGCCGCTGTATGAGCGCCTGGACCACAACTACCTGAACGACATTCCTGGCCTGGAAAACCCGACCAGCGAAGTCCTCGCCAAATTCATCTGGAATGAATTGAAGCCTCTGCTGCCGGAACTCAGTGCGATCCGCATCCACGAGACCTGCACCAGCGGTTGCATCTACCACGGCGAATAAGCCTGGGGATCAAAAAAACCACCGAGACCGGTGGTTTTTTTGTGCCTATGATTCAGGCATTCACTGACGCTATCGATCGAGAAAGGACCTGACCCATGCACATCATCAACGCCCGCCTGCGCAACCGTGAAGGCCTGCATGAGTTGCACCTGGAAAACGGCCTGATCGCCAGTATTGCCCGGCAAACCGAAGCCCCGACCCTGGGGCCTGAGGACCTCGACGCAGGCGGCAATCTGGTCGTGCCGCCCTTCGTCGAGCCGCACATTCACCTCGACGCAACGCTGACCGCCGGTGAACCACGCTGGAACATGAGCGGCACGCTGTTCGAAGGCATCGAATGCTGGGGCGAGCGCAAGGCAACCATCACCGCTGAAGACACGAAGACCCGCGCCAAAAAGACCATCAACGCCCTCGCCGCTCACGGCATCCAGCATGTGCGCACCCACGTCGACGTAACCGATCCTGCGCTGACCGCGCTCAAGGCGATGCTTGAAGTGCGCGAAGAGAGTCGACACCTGATCGACCTGCAAATCGTCGCCTTCCCTCAGGAAGGTATCGAGTCTTATCGCAATGGCCGCGATTTGATGGAGGAAGCCGTTCTCCTGGGGGCCGACGTGGTCGGTGGGATTCCGCATTTCGAGTACACCCGCGATCAAGGTGTCAGTTCGGTGAAATTCCTGATGGACCTGGCCGAGCGCACCGGCTGCCTGGTGGATGTGCATTGCGACGAAACCGACGACCCGCATTCACGCTTTCTTGAAGTGCTGGCCGAAGAAGCCCGCAGCCGCGACATGGGTTCACGGGTGACCGCCAGCCACACCACGGCCATGGGCTCCTACGACAACGCCTACTGCGCCAAGCTCTTTCGCCTGCTCGGGCACTCGGGGATCAGTTTTGTCTCCTGCCCGACCGAAAGCATTCACCTGCAAGGGCGTTTCGACAACTTCCCGAAACGCCGTGGCGTCACCCGGGTCAACGAGTTGCTGGAAGCGGGGATGAACGTGTGTTTCGGTCAGGATTCGATCGTCGACCCGTGGTATCCGTTGGGCAACGGCAACATCCTGCGGGTGCTCGAAGCGGGCCTGCACATCTGCCACATGCTCGGTTACCGCAACCTGCAAACCGCGCTGGACCTGGTGACCGACAACAGCGCCAAGGCCATGGCCCTGGGGGATCGTTACGGACTGGAGCCGGGGCGTCCGGCCAACTTGCTGATTCTCTCGGCGGACAGCGATTACGAAGTGATCCGCAGCCAGGGTTTGCCGCTGTACTCGATTCGCGCCGGCAAAGTGTTGATGAAGCGGCAGATGCCGGTGGTGGAGTTTTTCGGCTGACCGGGCTCTGACCGGGCTGACGCCATCGCGAGCAAGCTCGCTCCCACACTGGATCTGTGTCGTTCACAATTGTTGTGGTCGTCGCAGTTCACCTGTGGGAGCGAGCTTGCTCGCGATGGCGATCTGACCGGCACCGCATCATCAGAGCATCAACCGCGCCGTACCAAACAAACTGACCCGGCTCAGTTCACCGTCCAACTCCTCGAGCAACACCGGCGCCGTACCACCGGGCATCACCACCGCCACAGTCCCCGCCGTCACCCAACCCACGCTCCACGCCGCGCAGGCCACCGCGCTGGCGCTGGTGCCGGAAGATGCCGTCGGCCCTTCACCGCGCTCGAAAACCCGAGCAGCCATGCGATTAGCGGATTCGCGCATCGCCCATTGCAAATTGACGCCCGCCGGACAAGGCTCACCAGCCCCGGTCGGTGGCGCAAAAGCGATGCGCGTCAGGTCGGCCGACAACCCAGGCTCGCGCATCTGCTCATTGCTCGGCAGCGCAGCAGCCTGTTCGACCAGCGTCACACAATGGGGATTGCCGATCCGCACGAACTGGCTGTGATCCCATAGCCGATTCAGCCGCGCAAGCATCGGCACATGGCTCAACTCACGTTGATTCAACATCCACGCTTGCACCGCCAGAGCTCCCACCGCGTGTGGTCCGAAGGCCGGTTTGCCGAGGTCCAGCCAGAAACCTTGCACACCCTCCACTTGCGCAGGCTCCACCGAGGTCTCAACCGGCGACAACGCATCGCGCTTGTCGTGGTGAACCTTGAGCAGGCAACGTCCCTGCGCCGGCATCAAGCCCTGCTCGGTCAGCGCCTGGGCAAAAATCGTCAGGCCGTTGCCACTGCGCTCGGCCAACGTCCCATCAGTGTTAACGATCAGCAGGTCAAACGGTGGCGAAGCCTGAAACGGACCGACCAGCAAGCCGTCCGAACGGTGCTCCTTGGCACCGGCTGGTCGCGTACCGGGCGCCCAGCTGCAAATGGCTTCCACCGCAGACAGGGCCCAGTCGGAACGATTTTGCGCCGACGGGCTGGCGTCCTCCGGCAGATCGATACCGCGCTGGCGCAGATCGTCTGGGCTGACAACGGCGTAAATATTCCCGCGAGCATCATAAATCGAGGTCATGGATAGGCCCTGAGTAAGGTCTGGAACACGTCGCTACTGTAAGCGCAGGCAACTCGAATCACACCCATAGAACCTCAAGGTCGTCTGACGGTCACTGATGTGCAAGGATGTGGCCCTGCTCACAGCCTCCCCCGAAGTAGCAAGGACTTTCATGACCGCCATCATCCCTCCAGTCTCCGTCCGCCCCGGGCGCCTCGAACAGATGTCGACGCGCATCGCCTTCTTCATCGCCGGTTTCGGTATCGCGGCGTGGGCGCCGCTGGTGCCTTACGCAAAGGCCCGGGCCGGGCTCGATGACGGTACGCTCGGCTTACTGTTGCTGTGTCTGGGGGTCGGTTCGATTCTGGCGATGCCAATGGCCGGTGCGCTGGCCTCGCGCTTCGGCTGTCGGCGGGTGCTCAGTGGCGGCACGCTGCTGATCTGCCTGGCACTGCCGCTGCTGGCGACGGTGTCGTCGATCCCGCTGCTGATCGCCGCGCTGTTCCTGTTCGGCGCAGGGTTGGGCACGGTGGATTCGACGGTGAACCTGCAAGCGGTGATCGTCGAGCGAGCCAGCGGCAAGACCATGATGTCGGGCTTTCACGGACTGTTCAGTCTCGGCGGGATCGTCGGCGCGGCGGGCGTCAGCGCCCTGCTCGGCCTGGGCATTTCGCCGTTGGGCGCGACCTTGGTAGTAATCATGTTTCTGCTGGTGTCGTTGCTCAAGGCCGCACCGCATCTGTTGCCCTACGGCAGCGAAAGCTCAGGGCCAGCGTTCGCCATCCCGCACGGTGTGGTGCTGTTTATCGGCAGCCTGTGTTTCATCGTGTTCCTTGCCGAAGGCGCAGTGCTGGACTGGAGCGCGGTGTTCCTCGCCTCCGAACGTCATCTCGACACCGCGTATGCAGGACTGGGCTATGCCGCGTTCGCCCTGACCATGACAATCGGGCGGCTGACGGGCGATGCCATCGTGCATAAGCTGGGGGCCACGCGCGTAATTGTGTTTGGCGGTTTGACCGCGGCTGCCGGTTTGCTGCTGGCAACCTTGGCACCGGCCTGGGAAGCCGCGCTGATCGGGTATGCGTTGGTCGGGGTTGGATGCTCGAACATCGTGCCGGTGCTGTACACCGCCGTCGGCAAACAGAAAGTCATGCCGGAAAGCATTGCCGTTCCGGCCATCACGACGTTGGGGTATGCAGGGATTCTGGCGGGGCCTGCGGTGATCGGTTTTATCGCCCACGGCAGCAGCTTGAGTTTTGCCTTTGGGTTGATCGCCATGTTGCTGCTGGCTGTGGCGGTGAGTGGCAAAGCGTTGAAACTTTGAATCACCAAAGCAAAAGACCGCAGGCTGCGGTCTTTTGATCCTCGGCCTTACTTAACCGCTGGCCTGCACGAGTGCGCTTCTTGGGCCGTTATGTGGAGGCATCGAGACAGTCAACCTGAGTTAAGCAGTATTAATGTCAGCGTTTCACTCCAAAGCAGTGCGAGAGTTCAGGAAAGCGGCCATCGCGGACATCAGATGCGTACAGGCCCACGGCATCGCGGATAACAGCATGGGCATCAACATAACGTTTAGCGAAACGCGGTACGAACTCACCACCAAGACCCAGGATATCTTCGATCACCAGCACCTGGCCATCGCACGCGGGCGAGGCCCCGATTCCGATCGTCGGCACGCGCAGTACCTCGGTCAACTCTCGGGCCAGCGGCTCTGCTACCCCCTCCAGCACGATGCAAAAGGCACCTGCTGATTCCATCGCCATGGCTGCCTCACGGATAGAGTCTGCCGATTGCTCATCCATACCTTGGGCTTTGAACCCACCCATGGTGTTGACGAACTGGGGCATCAACCCGATATGCGCCATCACTGGAATGCCCCGCTCCACCAGAAACTGCACGGTGGGCGCCATGATCGCACTGCCTTCCAACTTTACTGCAGCGATATTCGCCTCCATCATCAACCGCGCTGCACTGCGGAAAGCCTGAGCCGGCGACTCCTGGTAGGAGGCGAACGGCAGATCAGCCACCACGCACGCGCGGTGTGTGGCACGCACTACCGCGCGACTGTGTTGTATCGTCTGATCCAAAGTGAAATCCAGCGTGTTGGGCTGCCCGTAGGCAACCATCGCGGTCGAATCCCCCATCAGGATAACGTCGACAAATTCGTCAACGATTTCAGCGAGCGATCGATTGTGCGCGGTCAACGACACGATCTTGCGTTTGCCCTTGCAAGCCCTGATGTCGGGTACGGTTAGACGGCGGGTTTCACTGACTGCGGTACTCATGAAGTTAGCTCCTCGCGAAAATAACGTTGAAGGAAGGACCTCTTAAATCGACGCAGACACCCATTCGGCTCTGGGCGATACGCCCGTCATCTGGTCAAAGAATTCGACTATCAGATCAAGTGTGTGAGCGGTCTGATCAAGATGCGGCGAGTGTCCGCAATCGATCAGGCAATGCTGGGTGACCACTGCGGGTATCTTCCGTTGAATCGCGCTCAGCTGCGCCAGCGTTCCGTACTCGTCCCGATCTCCCTGCAACAACAAGACAGGGCAACGGATATCGGCCAGGCACTGCTCAATATTCCAGTCAAGAAAATGATCGGACCTCCAGACACTGCTCCACCCCTCGAAGACTGCTTTGGGATCGGGATGAAACAGAGCGAGTTGTCGCTCCAGGTTCCCGGCCAGGAACGAATTTCGCGCGGCGTCGATGCCGCTCAAGGTGATGGATTCGACGAAAACATGTGGAGCAAACAGCACCAGCCCCACAACAGGGAATTTGCTCGCATGGAGCAGCGCGATAGACGCGCCATCGCTATGCCCCACCAGCACTGGATTGCGAAGCTGCAGTTTTTCCAGCAGTTCAGGCAATACCTGCTGCGCCTCCACGTGCATATAGTCAGAACGACGTGGCAGATCCGCTCGAGACGAGTGACCGTAACCATAGCGGCTATAAGTGAGCACTCGGCGTCCAGTCATTGCTGCCAGTCGATAAGGGAAACGTCGCCACATCGCAATGCAACCGAGCCCCTCATGCAGCAGTACAAGCGGAGGAAGATCTGACTCACCGTCGATCAGCAAATAATCAATTTCTCCGCCATTCAGCGAGATCGTCGCCATCATTCACCCCCTACTGCGATAGACAAACCGGGTGCCGGGCCAAGCCCCAAAACCGCACGGCTGCTGAAAATCACCAATATCGTCACCAGTCCGCCGAACAGGCCAATGGTTGAAGACATATCCCATACGGACAAAAGCAAACCCACCCCGACCACGGGCACAATCAACCCCAAATAGGCCGCGACGAAAAAGCCTGAACTGACCTCCGCAATACGATCGGCAGGAGACAACATCGTCACCAGTCCCAGACCTGCGCGCAGCACCATGCCCGCACCCATCCCTCCCAAGACCGCTCCCCCCAGGAACAAGGACAAGGATGCAAAATGAAAGGCCAGCCAGACACAGGCCAAAGCCAAGGGCAGCAGCCAGACACCAACGGGAACGACTCGACGGGGCGACAATCGCAACACCAACAACTGGCCGATTGCAGCACTGCAGAAAGTCAAAAAGACAATGCCTCCGCTCAACAGAAGGCCACTGTGATGCAATCCAACAGCGAGGAAACGACCTGCCAGTGCGGCAAACAAGCCAAGAAAGCTAAAGCCGCACAGCACCGACATTGCCACGGCCATAAAGGCTTGCCGCATCTCACTCGGTATCCTCAATCGCTGCAATCGCAACGGTGGGCGAGAACCTCCATGCATCACTGTTTCGGGTAGCCATGGCAACAGCAAACCTGGCAACAGCATGAACAGCAGCGCGATATAACTGGCATGGAGTGGCTGCGCAGCACTCTCTGCCACCCAGCCAGACAGTAACGCCCCAAGCCCCAGACCGCTCATGTTGCTCAAGCTGGAGATCAGAGCCGCGAGTGACCGATTACTCAGCAACTCGCTCAGATAGGCAGTCGTGGCTCCCACCATCAACCCTACTGCCATCCCGGACAATATTCGCCCAACGAACAAACCGGCTAACGTGGGCCAGAGTAAAAAACTCAACAGACTGGCAAATGTCAGCCCGATCCCGAGCCCCAGCACTGCTCGTCTGCCCAACAAATCAGACAATCGACCAAACACCATCAGTTTGAACAGGATGGCTAGTGCGTAGGACGCGAATACCAACGTCACCACAAATGGAGACAAGCCTAATTGCGTGGCATAGAGCGGATACAACGGCGTCGGCAACGTACCCACCATCATTACCACCAACAACAGATAAGTGCTGAGCCAGGCGGCGCGTCTGAATTGAGTTGGAATTCGCATGAGCCACTACCAGTTAATCTGTCGTGCATCGAACAGATTAACCCCCAGTTGGGCCTTGCCTAAGTATTCCAGACAGTCCATTGGCTTGGCCGGCATCACACTGCAAAAGAACGATTCGCGCAGGAATCGTTCCAGCGGTCGGCTACGATTCAATGTGCTCGCACCACAAATCTTAACCGCCGCCATTGCCATCTTCGGCGCAAGCTCACCGATGAAGTACTTGGCAGCATGCACAGCGGCATTCGCCTCTATCGTTCCGCGCCGTTGCACGATGAGTGTGCCAGCCTCATTCAGCAACGCTCGACCCGCTTGTAATTCAGCCGATAGCCTGCCGACTTCCTGATGGATCGCGCTGGATTCAAGTTGGGAAGGCGTGGAACGCACGGCCTCGGTGATGTGTTGCAGCAACGCAGTAGCAATCCCAAGATAAACACCGGTATAACCGGAAATCATCCAATGAGGCTCACGTACCAGCTTGAATAAAGACATCCCTTCGACTGCCAGAAACAAACGCTGGCGGGTCAAAAGCACATTTTCAAAAGTCATGCTGGCGGTCTGGGTACCATTCATGGCAAACCCGTCCCAAACTTGGCCGTAACGCACACCTTCGTCATTGCGACCGACCACGAAGTGGCTGATTTCGCTGTCGCTGTCGTTACCCTCAGGTTTTGCCGTTACTACGATATAGTCTGCAGAGCCTGCCAACGACACGAAAGACTTGTTGCCATTGAGCAGGAAGCCACCTTCATGCGGGCGGTAATGTGTCTGGATACCTCGCAACCGCGCACCACTACCCAGCTCTGACGTCGCAGATGCAAACATCTTGTTGTGCGATATCACCTCATCAAATACCCAGGAGCGAAAGGCATCCGCAGCCGCTGACAGCGATTTCCCCGCCGACTCACATAACGAGCCAAGCGCCACATTGTGCATATTGAATCCCAGCGCAGTTGCCGCGTCATACTGAGCAAGTCGCGCCAGAACCTGGCTATATTCCAAATAATTCAGACCCGCCCCCCCAGCCTCGCGAGGGATCAGCAACCCCAACAGACCAGACTCCTTGATCAGTTGATAGCTCTCGCTACTATCCGATTGTTGGTTATCTACCAACGGAGCCAAGTCGACCAGCCGTGTACCGATGCGATCCACCAACGTGAGAATTTCATCGATTTGATGTGGCAAAGCCATATGCGTTGACCTTATGTATATGATTCAAAAACGCTAGCGAGCGCTCAGTTCTCGACTGGCAAACCAGCCTGGCGCGCCACGCTGATACGTAGCAGATCGTTCGCCCCCGCATAGGTCATTGACGCCAATGGGCTGATGAGATCGATCGCCCGACCGGAATCGGTGATGTAAGAACGCACACCACCTAACTGGGCTGCCAACTGCGACAGCCGCGTAAAGTCTTCAGAAACCGAAATCTTTACCATCGCGGCCTCACCGCTCAATTGACGAATCGTCACCCCGGCATCGATGCGCCGCGCAATGCCGTAGAGCAGTTTTCGCGAACGGTAAAGGTACATGCTCATGTCGGCCACATGCCCCGCCACCAGGTGACTGGAGCTCATGGATCTACCGAAGTGAGTTCGCTCCCGGCTCCACTCCACCGTCTGATCCAGCATCCTGCGCATGGGGCCTAGCGCATACCCCATCAGCAGCGCTCGTTCCCAGGTCGTGGTCGCGGTCATTACAGAGAAACCCGCACCCTCGCCTCCCAACAGGCTGTGCTCTTCCAACCGCACACCGTCAAAGGTCAACACCCCCATCGGTACGCCGGGCAACGCGGTCTTGTCCAGCGGCTCACTGCGCACTACGCCCGCATCCGACAGGTCAACCAGTGCGACTGATAAATCGAATGGTGATCGGCCCTTGCCGGTACGAACGAACACCAAAGCGTGATCGGCTACCGGGGCGGCGGTAATGAAGCGCTTCTCGCCCGTCAAACGATAACTACCGTCCGCCTGACGTTCAGCCACGGTTTCCATCGACTTCGGATCACTACCGCCCTGCACTTCAGTCAGCGCGTGACACAACAGCGTCTCTCCGGTTTCCAGGCCTGCCAGTTGTTTGCGCTGTTCGGCATTCAGCCAAGGCTGCATAGGCAATTGCATACCGAACAACTGTGAAGCCAGCGCATAGCAAAGGGCAGGACTCAGACCGCTCATGCCCAATCCTTCCACCATCGCGAGCTTGTTTGTCACGGTGCAATTGGAGGTGCGCAGCAGCCCTGTAGCCGCTGCCAGCAACCATTGCTCGCGGAAGGTTTTTCCTTCCAGCTCAGGCAACAAAGCCTGCCCCTGGATGCAACTCTCCTGCACCGCTTGTTCAACTAACTTGTCTTCGTCTGCGAACAGCATCACTCGCCCTCTCTGTTATCGGCACAGACTCAAGCGAGCTCGACCAGGCTGGCCTCAATGACGGCCCATAGTGCGGCCGGCGTGCGAAATGAAGCCGCGACAACTTTGTTTTCAGGGAAAGCTATCTCGAACTTTTTCTCAACGTCGACGACAATGGATGTGATGGTGAGAGAGTCCAACCAGCCCTCCTCCAGTAACGCCGTATCCGGTACCACAGTAAGGTCTGCACTTTGGTATTGCGTCAGCAGATTTGACTGAATCAGTGAGCACAGCGTTTCAATGTTCTTCATTACTTATCTCTTCCATGTTTACACTCAACAGGCTCAAAGCACGTCGATCTATTTTGCCGTTGGCAGTAGCTGGCAGCGTTCGCGCCATACGAACTCCATCCGGTTGCATCCTCTTCGGCAATGTTCTGCTCAAGCCGCGAACAATCTCATCACGACCTGTACTTGCACTCACCACATGTACCCAGATCTCACAGTCCGGCGCTGTGCCATGGCGAGCTACAACGGCGGCAGTTTCAACACCCGGCAATGCCAATACCGCACTTTCTATGTCCAGAAGATCAATGCGGTGGCCGCGACGCTTCACCTGATGGTCTCGTCGACCTTGCAGATGAAAGCGACCATCCGCCACCTGATACCCGATATCCCCCGTGCCATAGGCCAACCTTTCCACTCCATCGCGGAAGTACACTGCACGGCGGGCATCGCGACAGATGCCATCAACCAAATAACCAGCGAATACCGTCGGCCCCGCAACGAAAATCTCACCCTCCGACGCTGCGCGACCGTCGTCACCGATGATGTCGACTTCCACTCCATCAATCGCCCAACCGATCGACGGCAAAACCGTCTCGATACTCGGCAGGCTCACCTGTTCTGCGGTGCACACATTGGTTTCCGTAGGCCCATACAGGTTGTAGAACGGCAAGTCGGGGAATGTAGTCAGATAGCGCTTAAGCAGTTGTGGCGGGAACGGTTCACCCGCGTACAACGCAGCGCGTAGTGCAGACGGCCTCGTTTGCTCAATCCCGCCCTGCTGCAGCAGCATCTGATACAAGGTGGGTACTGCGTAGAACACTGAGATACACTGCTCACCCAGCCAACGCGTCACATCGCGAGGAAAAGTCTTGAGATAGTCTGGCAACAGACAAAGACAGGCTCCGGCCAGTGCGGTCGAGAACAGATCGAAGGTCGTCAGATCGAATGTGAGTGCCGCTTGTGATCCAACACGGTCCTCGCAGTCCAGAGCAATTGCGCGTGCCGCCCAGGCAGCAAAATGCAGGACATTGGCATGGGACAGCCATACACCCTTGGGCGCGCCGGTACTGCCTGATGTAAACAAAACATAGCCACCCTCGCACCCGGCATGTCGACGTGGTTGTCCTCGCAAGGGGAAAAGCCATAGATCGCCCACTGTGCGAGCGTCGCCAGACTGACCATGAATGGAAACCAACTTAGATGCTGCTGCCTGGCTTGCAGGGGTAGCCAATAAAAAATCCAGGTCGGCGTTGGCCAACATCCGTGCGCCCCGTTCCGCGGGGTCCTTGACATCCATCGGAGCGACTAATGCCCCCAGCCTTAATGCGGCATAAATGGCCACAACAGCGGCTGCGCTCTTCGCAATATAGATGCCTATTCGATCACCGGCCTGCACGCCTTCTGCACACATCAACTCGCATAATTTATTAACCGCTTCGTTCAGTTGTTGATAGCTGAATGACGCATCTTCCGCTTGTAGCGCGGGCCTCTGTGGATAGCGCTGTGCAGATTCAACCAGCGCCTGATCAAGCCGAATACAATCACTGAACAAGGTTGGCCTCTACTTCTAATTTGATGTTCCCCGTCTTGGCATCCGGACGTTTTGGGGGGGCGATAGTAGAAGCATTTCTCCAACCAGAGTGAGTGAACAATTTTTATAAACTCTATGCGGAAATGGAATACAGATGGATCTGAAGAACTTGCGCTATTTCGTGGAAGTGACAGAGCATGGAAGCTTCTCGAAGGCATCCCACACTATTCACGTCACCCAATCGGCGCTTAGCAAAGCCGTTCAATTGCTCGAAGAAGAACTGGGTACGACGCTATTGGTTCGCAGCCGTCCAGGCGTACCGTCACGCTTGACCCCGTCGGGCGAAGTGGTATTCCACCACGCCAAAGGATTACTGAGCCGCAGCAAGCAAATGCTGACCGACGTAAGCTTGCTTAATAGCCTCGTCACCGGCGTCCTTCGGCTGGGGCTACCTCCTTTAGGTAGTACCGATCAAGTAGCGGTCGTGTTGACCGAGTTTCGGCGACGCTTTCCCCAAGTGGAACTCCAATTGCGTGAACAAGGAGGACAAGCCCTGGAAGAGGCCGTTCGCAAGGGCGAGATAGAACTGGCTATCAGTCTGCGACCAGAGGGCGACGACCTGGCTTGGCTTCCGATTTGTGAGGAGCCACTCGTTGTCGTCCTGCCGCCTCGCCACCCACTCGCCAGCCGCCATCGACTGACTCTGCCAGATTTAGCGCATCACCCATGGGTACAGCTACAGGGTGCCTCTATCCTCAATCACCGCATTAAGCACTGTTGCCCTGCTCTGGACGTCAGCCGTCTACAGACAGCCAAGAGCGACAACCTGGCCTTTTGCCTGTCATTAGTGGCCGCGAATGCAGGCCTGATGGTACTGCCCAGGCTATTGGCTCAACACCATATCCCACCCGGAGTGGAAATCGTCCCGCTCGAATGCGCCGAACTACGGTGGCAACTCGTCGTAATCTGGCGCAAAAACTCACAGCTGTCGGTAGCGGCACAGCAATGGCTTGAACTGTTAGCAACCGACGCAGGCCAATAACCTGGCAAATCTTCGACGTCGCTCCCTGCGCCAAAAAACAAAGGTCTGAACAGAAATGCCCCACCGCTTTTGCTGAACAGGTGTTGGCCGATGCACGGCGGGGTGTATATAGTCGCCCCCATTGCAACCCGCCGGCCCATTCCAAGGAAGAGAATGATGAGTGACCTGCACACCCTTACGGCCGCCGAACTGCTGGCCCGATTCGCCAGCCGGCAACTCACCCCCATCGACTATTACGACCAACTCCTGACCCACATCGACCGCTGGGAACCGCAGATCAATGCGCTCTACGCCTTCGACCCGCAACAAGTGCGTCAGCAGGCCCAGGCCTCCACCGAACGCTGGAACAAAGGCCAACCCAACGGCGCCCTCGACGGTGTGCCGGTGACCCTCAAGGAACTGATCGCCACTGAGGGCCAGCCCATCCCGTTGGGTAGCGCCGCCACCCGCCTGACGCCGGCGCAGAAGGATGCACCGCCCGCCGCACGCTTGCGTGAAGCCGGCGCAATCATCCTGGCCAAGACCACCGTTCCGGATTTCGGCATGCTCTCTTCGGGCCTTTCCAGCTTCCACGGCATCACCCGCAACCCATGGAACACAGCCAACAACACTGGCGGATCGAGTTCCGGGGCCGCCGCCGCAGCCGCCGCCGGTTACGGGCCGCTGCACGTCGGCACCGACATCGGCGGATCGGTGCGGCTGCCCGCAGCCTGGTGCGGGCTGGTCGGTTTCAAGCCGACGCTGGGGCGCATCCCCATCGACCCGTATTACACCGGCCGCACCGCCGGCCCCATGACCCGCACAGTCGATGATTGCGTGTTGTTGATGCAACACCTGGCCCGCCCCGATTCGCGCGACGCTACCAGCCTGCCTCCGCTCACCACTGAATGGAGCAATCAGCCGCTGTCGGTAAAGGGACTGCGTATCGGCCTGATGCTCGAACCCGGTGCAGGCCTCGCACCTGAAGATTTCGTCTGTAAAGCCGTGGAGCAAGCAGCTCGGCTGTTCGAAGCCCACGGTGCCAAGGTCACAGTGATTGCGCCGATCATGGACCGCGCCCAGCTCGACGGCCTCGACCAGTTCTGGCGCGCTCGCCAATGGGCCGAACTGTCGGCCTTGAGCAGTGAGCAATTCGACAAAGTCTTGCCGTACATCCGCGACTGGGCCGCCCCAGGCGCCGATATCACCGGAGTGGAAGCCGTACGGGGCTTCAACCAGACCTTCGAAATGCGCCGCCGCGCCGCTCAGTTGTTCAACACACTCGACCTGGTGCTCTCTCCCACCAACCAGATCAACGCCTTTGCGGCCGACTGGCCGTCACCGAGCAATGACCCGCAGCAACCGTTCGAACACATCGTGTTCACTGTGCCCTGGAACATGGGCGAACAACCGGCGCTGTCGATCAATTGCGGTTTCGCCGCCGACGGCATGCCCATCGGGCTGCAGATGATCGCCCCGCGCTTTGCCGATCAATGGCTGCTGCAAATCGCAAAAACCTACGAAAACTGGCGTGGCGCGATCCACTGCTGGCCGAATCCTGCCTGACTTCGACCCTTCAAGCACTCTCCTCCCACCTTGTTGCTCCGGGCCGTCCTGGCCAGAGCTCTATCGACCTAAAAGGCAATGGAATGCCCACACAACAATTGACACGACCCGATCCTGCACTCGACACATCACCTCTGGACGCCGGCAAGAAGAGCATCTTCGCTGTAGTCCTGGGTAACGCCGTGGAATTTTTCGACTTTGGTGTATACGCAACTTTTGCGGTGATGATCGGCCACACGTTTTTCCCGTCCGACAGTGCCTTCGTCAGCCTGATGCTATCGGTCATCGCGTTCGGCACCGGCTTTATCGTCCGGCCCCTGGGTGCGGTGCTGATCGGCGCCTACGCCGACCGCGTCGGGCGCAAACCGGCGATGCTTTTGACCCTGGTGATGATGGCTGTGGGCACCGGCAGTATCGCGATATTGCCCGGCTACGAGACCATCGGCATCGCCGCGCCGATCCTGCTGGTGGTCACCCGCATGATCCAGGGCCTGGCTTGGGGCGGTGAAGCCGGCCCCGCCACCACCTACATCCTTGAAGCGGCGCCCCCCCACAAACGCGGCACCTACGCCTGCTGGCAAGTGGTTGCCCAGGGCGTCGCCGCCATGGTAGCCGGGCTGGTGGGGTTCACCCTGACAAAAGTTCTGTCCCCGGAAGACCTCAATAGTTGGGGCTGGCGTGTACCGTTCGTGTTCGGCCTGCTGGTGTTGCCGATCGGTATCTACATCCGCCGCAATCTTGCTGAAACCTTCCACGGCCACACCGAAAAAACCCGCACCGGCGATCTGGTACGGGAAATAGGCGGCAAACACCGGCGCGCTCTGGTGTTGGGGCTGCTGATTCTTTCCGGCAGCACTATCACCCAGTACTTCCTGAACTACATGACCACCTTCGCCCTCACCGAATTGAAGCTGCCCACCAGCATTTCCATGCTCTCGACCCTGGTGGCCGGCGCCGCCATGGCTGTGTGCGCGGTGGCCGGTGGCATGCTCTGCGACCGCTTCGGGCGTCGGGTAACTCTGATGACGCCCCGAGTGGTGTTGCTGTTGATCCTGTTTCCGGCCCTGCAACTGATGACCGAGCACCCCAGCCCGGCGACCTTCCTGCTGACCCTGGCGGTCCTCTCGGGCTTGCATGGCATGAGCGGCGCAGCGTTGATCGTGCTGCTGGTGGAGAGCTTCCCGAAATCGGTGCGCGCCACCGGTTTCTCCATCGTCTACGCCTTCGGTGTAGCTGCGTTTGGCGGTACGGCGCAGATCATCATTACCTGGCTGATCGGCACCACCGGTGACCCGATGTCACCGGTCTGGTACCTGCTGATCGCTAACCTTGTGTGCCTGTCCGCCGCCTGGCTCGCCAAGGAAACGCGTCCGTCGCTGCATGAACGCCCCGCCCGCGAAACCCGGCTTGCAGAAGCCCAGGTCCGCTGATAAACGCGCCCCCGGGGCCTTCCCGGGACGGTTGCCTTACATCCGATTTGTATGGGATTTACCATGTATCCACGTCTTCTGCTGGCCGTCACTTTGGCATCCGGCACCCAGGCTTTCGCTCAGCCATTTTCCCCAGAGCAGACCCAGGTCAACGCACCTGGCTTTCTGGAAGGCAGTACCCTGGACCTGAACCTGCGTCACTACTATTCCAACCAGCACACCAAACGCACCACTCACCTGAGCATCAAGAAACCCGGCGGCATCGAACCCACCCGTGTTCGCGAAACGTGGGTGCAGGCGAGCATGCTCAAGTACAGCTCCGGCTATACCCAGGGCCTGATCGGCGTCGGCATGGATGCAGGGATCTTCAGTGCCGTAAACCTGGAGCGCGGCCACGGAAAGGTGGCCAACGGCGGCGACCGGGTGCTGGTAGACGGCGACGGCGATGCGATTTCCACATGGAGTCGCCTGGGTGTAGGTGATGTGCGTGTTCGCCTGTCCAACACCGAGCTCAAGGCCGGCCGGCTGATGACCGACAATCCGATCCTGCGCTACAAGGACAACCGCGCTCTGCCCTCCAGCTTCCAGGGCGTGGGCCTGTTCAGCAATGAGCTTGACTGGCTGTCGATGCAGGGCGGCAGCTTCGAACGGGCGATTCCGCGCACCGGCACCGGCGCCGAAAAGCTGACCACCACCTTTGGCAACCGCGCCTACAGTGGCGCGCGCATCAGCTACCTCGGGGCGACGGTCAAACCGGGTTTTGGGCTGGAAGCCAGCGTCTACGCCTCGCGTTTCGAAGACATGTGGGACCAGACCTACGTCGGCGTTACGCACCGCATGGGCGACCCAGATAATCTGGCCCTCAAGACCGCCTTCAACTACTACCACACCAGTGATTCAGGCAAGAAGAACCTCGGCTACATCGACAACAACGCCGCCAGCCTGGCCTTCACCGGCACTCACCTGGCCCACAGCCTGACGCTTGCCTGGCAGCAAGTATTCGGCAACGAGTACTTTGACTATGTGTGGGAATCCACTGGCAACTACATGGCCAACTCGTTATACGCGGACTACAACGCCCCCAACGAAAAGTCCTGGCAATTGCGCTACGACCTGGACTTCGCGGCCTACGGCGTCCCTGGTCTCACCGCCAGCCTTTGGCACGCCAAAGGCTGGGGCATCGACGGCACCCACTACGACGGCGACCGCAACGGCCACAATACCGGCTACAACGTGCGCGGCCTGGACGACGCGAAACACAACGAAAACGGCTTGATGCTGGGCTACACCATCCAGTCTGGAAGACTCAAAAACTCGGTGCTACGCACCATCATCTACAACCACCTCGCCAGCGGCGGGCAGATTGACGGCAGTTACGATGAGTTCCGCATCGTCGCCAACGTGCCGATCAACCTGTTCTGAGGCTCTGACAACCCGCATCTAGCGGGGAACGCGTGGGTTCTGCGCCGGCGGGTGACATGGGGCTGAACAACGGGTGTTTAAAAACGCAACGTGGCACCGGTGGCAAGCCACTGTTCACGGTCGTTGTTCAGGTGGCGTCCAACCACCAGATCGATATCGACCTGTTTGCCCAGATGCAGACGAGGTCCGGCCTGCCAGCCCTGGTCGCCACCCTGCTGGCCAAAGCGCTCGGCAATCAGGGTCAGGGATTCGGCCAGCGCGTATTCAACGCCGGTGCCCCAGGTCCAGCTGTTGTTTTGTTTGCCGTCGTCGTACTCGTGGGTCCAGCCGGCACTGACGTTCAGGCGCAAGGGCTCGATAGGCTGATACGTCATGGGCAGGGTCAGATCGGCGCCATCGAAGGAGTGGCGGCGGTTGAGGGCAAAATGTGCGCCCGCAGCGAGGGCCACTTCCAGTCCCAGATCATCATCGCTGAATACCTGCGCCTTGATCTTCGGACTGACCTGGGTCTCCCGGTCGCCGTCGTCGTGGCCATGGGACACCGCAGCGCCGAACTGCACCGAGGGCAGCGCCTTGAACGTGCAGTCCTGGGACAGCTCCGTTTCATGGTTCGACTGTTGATGGCGCTGGCTTTTGTACCAGACGTCGACGTTGCATTCGCCGGGGGCGTTGATGGAACCGTCGTCGACCACATAGGGGCCACCGGCGGCGTGGGCTTTGGAAGCAAGAGTCAGCAGAAGGGAGACGCCAACCGCCATACCGACAAACAGAAGGTTTTGTCGCATGACCCCGCGTTTGTGGGGAGACAAATCATCAATAAAAGCAGTAAATGAACCGGCCTCAACGGCCTGCGCAGTGATTTTCGAATGGACGGTCCGGGCGGTGTGGCGAGGTGTGTAATTTGACATGATCGACCTTGAATACTTGTTCACGGAAACGCCCCTCATGCCTATAACGAGGAGAGTTTTCGACGGTTAACGTTAATGTGTTCAACACTGCGGTAGTGCTCGAGCATTGAGAGTTACAACTAGGTTCTTCGGTCATCTTCGACGCTCCTGATCTTTCATTAATGGCAATAACGAGGGACCACCACCCAACTTGGTCGGACAGTATTCATTTCAATTTATGACAAGCTTATTTCACCCAAAAACATTCACAGCCGGCAACCAAGCCTGACTTGCAACCCATGCCGAGCGCAACCTACAGCGCTTTTCATCAAAAAAGCTGTTACACATATTGATACATATCACGAAACATCAGCGCACTTATTTCTGATAAGCGCACATAAAAACAAACACTATCAAAGTGATTGATCAGCGATACCCTCTCAACTAAACAGTCGCTCTTCATCTGCGACGGAGTATATCCACCGACTTACTGACTTGTCCGCAGTCAACAGAGAATGCGCACTACTTTCTGAATAACGTTCAGGTAGCCGACAGAAAAAATCAGGGTACTAATTAGTTACCGCAGTCGAAAGCAAAGCCAGTGACAACGGTCACTGGCCTGACCCGGTTTAGCGGGTATTCTCGTCAATTCCTGCCTGCAGCACCTGGGTGTCGTAATGACCTCCGACACTCAGCGGGCCGAGGTTGAACTTGCGATCCTTGGCCGTGGCGGCGTCAGGGGTTTGGGTGAGTTCATCCTTGGCGCCGGTCGCCAGGTTGACCGCGGACTTGGACAGGTTGAGGCCAACATCGGCGCGGTAGTCGCTGCCACTCAGGCGGGTACTGGTGACTCTGGAACCGCCCAGATCCACCGAACCTTCTTTGGCAGAAACCCGCGCACCGGTCAGTTGCGTCTCCCCGCCCACCCGAAGGTCGACGCCTTGGCTGCCGCTGATGCCGGACGCTTGAGTGACGCTGTTCTTGCTGGTGTGGCTGACGTCCAGGTACAGCGTTGGGGTGTACGAAGTTTTGCCGCTCTTGTCGCCGAACAGCGCACTTTGCGTTGCGTCGGCGACCTTGGTGCCGGCAGTGTCTTTCTCGCTGAGCGAGTAGCTGCCACTGCGGGTCAGCGAATCCTTGGCCGAGGTCAGGCCGTCAACGCTTTTATCGACGGCGGCTTCCAGCTTGCCGCGCTGGCTGTCGAAAGCCTCCTGGGCCTTGCCCTCAACCTTGTCCTTGAGCGGACCGGTAGTCTTGGCCAGTTTGCCGACGGCGCCCGGCTGGTTCTTCTCCGCGTTCAAACGCAGGTCGATACCGACCTTGACGCTGCTCTCCCGGTCCTGACGACTTTCGACCGTGAGATCACCGCCGACCTGGCCGCTGACCTGTTTGGCGTCGATGCGTGCACCCGCCAGGTGAGTATCGCCAGCGCTGTTCAGCACCACGCTGTCAGCCTGGATATGGCTGTTTTTCTGGGTGGTGCTGTTGCGATTGTCGACGTCGATTTTCGCTCGCGCGTCGAAACCGTGGCCGCTCTTGGCAACGTCCTGATCGTTGGTCGCCGACGGTGTGGATTTGCTCGCATTACCGCCAGCGCCGAGGGTCAGCCCCCAATTGTTGACGGCCTGAGTCGACTGCGCCGACTCCTGATAGATCCCGCCTTGTTGCGCATCGAGAGTCACGCTCGGTGCGTTGACCTGAGTACCTTGCAAGTGGATGGCGTCAGCAGCGCCGGAGCCGCTGCTCAGCAGCACCGCGCCCTGACTGTTCAGGCTGCCGCCCTTAAGGCTTTGGCTGTTTTCACCGACCCGGCCGATGTTGAAATTGGCGCTCAGGTTGCCGTTCAGGCCACTGCTTTGCTCAGTGCTGCTTTTACCGCCACCGACATTGAGGCCACCACCCAGATTACTGCCATTGGCGCTATGGGTATCCGTCGCAGCTAGCAGATCGAGCTTGCCGCCAGCGTTCAGCGAGATGTCAGCTGCCTTGTTCACCACCGTGCCGATGGTGGTGCCTTGCAGCACTTGATCGCCACCGCTGCTCAGTTGCACCGGACCTTTGCCCTGAATACTCGCGACGCGGGCCTGGCTGTCTTCGATCTGGTTGGCCTTGTGATCGAGTTGGAAACCGGCGCCCACGTTGACGTTGGTGCCTTCGGCGCCCGGATTGGTGCCGACCGTCAACGAGGCATCGCCACGCAGGCTGGAAGTGTTGTGGCTCTGACGGTCGTTGGCCTGATTCAGCGCCAGATCGCCGCCGCTCTTGATCGCCACACCGCTCTGCCCGCCGTTGAACTGACTGCCTTCGAACTGGCCGTCACCGCGCAGATCGATTTTCACGCCCTGATTGCCGGCGTAGCTGCCGACCATGGCTTTGGCGCTGGACTCGGAAGTCTGGCGGCTACCGCCTGCCCCGCTGCCGCGAACATTCACGTCTTCACCGGTGGTGGTGTAGACACGAACGCCAACCTTGGCATCCACCGATTGCTCGCTGCTGCTGTGGGTGTTGCTGGCTGCCGTGGCGACCTGACTGTCGGCCTTGATCGTCAGCGCGCCGTCGTTTGCATGGTACTGGGTGCCCTGATCCTTCACTGCACCGGCCACCTGAACATCAACGGTCCCGCCCTTGAACTGGCTGACGACAGCTTCGCTGTTTTGCTCGGTGCGGCTGTTGTTCGAATGACCGACCTCGACGTCAATGCCGACATTCGGCTGTGTGAGGTTATCCAGCAAGCCCGGTTGCTGAACCTTGCTCTGGGCGACGCCTTCGATGGCTTTGGCGACAGGACGGGCGATGCCTTTGTACTCGACATTGGCACCGACGTCGGCCGACCAGTTGTTCTCCTTGTGGGAACGGCTGTCGGTGTTGTTGGCAGCCTGATTGTCGACCTGCCCCGCCGTGACCTGAAGCGTCGAGCCGGCGACAACCTGTGCACCCTGGGTGGTCAATGTGCCGTTGCCGGCGTTGATCTGCAGCTTGCCGCTGCTCTCGACGCCCGTTGTGCGAGCCGTGGTTTGGGTATTGCTGTCCTGGCTGCTGCTGTGGGC
Organism: Pseudomonas sp. GW822-FHT06B12; assembly: GCF_058799675.1. Taxonomy (NCBI): domain Bacteria; kingdom Pseudomonadati; phylum Pseudomonadota; class Gammaproteobacteria; order Pseudomonadales; family Pseudomonadaceae; genus Pseudomonas; species Pseudomonas sp. GW822-FHT06B12. The sequence goes on along the minus strand of NZ_JBXALR010000012.1, from coordinate 56,409 downwards.
GAAATCCACACCACTGCCGGCGCGATCCAGACCACCTGTGTAGTAGAAACCGCCGCCGTTACTGGTGGTCTCCGTGGAACTGGACTTACTGTCGTGCTCGGCCAGCAGCGCAACGTTCTGCCCGCTGAGGCTGACATCGCCAGCAGTGGCTTTGACATTGGCGCCTTTGAGCGTCAGGTCGCCGCCCGCCGTCAGCTCGACGTTGGCACCGCTCAGGCTCGAGCCCTGCTGACGGGTTTCGTTGGCGGTAGTGGTTTGTTGTTTATCTTCATAGTGAATGCCGGCGCGGTACTGACCGGCACCCGGCGCATTCTCTTTGGCGTAGGCATCGAAACCACGGTTCTGGGTCGAAGTGCTGCTGTCAGAGGTGTTCTGAGCCGAGCTGACGGTGAGCTTGCCCGCCGCGTCTGCACTGAGCGAACCGCCGGCCGAGACAGTGGCGCCGACGACGTCGATGTCCTTGGCGCTCTTGAGCGCAAGGTTACTGTCGGAACTCAGCTGGCTGCTGACGGTGGTGCTGCCCTTGAGGTTCTGGCGGTTTTCATCCTTGGTGATACCAAAGAATTTGCTGTCCTTGTCATGGCTGTTGCTGTGCGAGGTGTTCTGCACGCCGTCGATAGTCAACGAGCCTTTGTCGCTGATGACGCTGGCCTCGGTCCGGCCACGCACCTGACTGCCGCTGATACGCACGTCGTCAGCCTTGACGATCAACTTGCCGTCGGCGTTGATCTTGCTGCCCTGATTCAGGGTCTTGCCCTGATCGGCATCACCGGTCTTGCCAAAGAACCCGCCACCGACCAGGTCGCCCGAGTAGCCGTTTTTGCTGCTGCTTTGCGTACGACTGGCGCTGCTGATATCAACCTGTTTGCCAGCCAGCTGAATGTCACCCTTGCTGGTCAGCTCCGCGCCTTGAGAAGACAACAGCTCACCGCTGCTGATGGCAATTTTCTTGCCGGCCTTCAACTGGCTGGTGACGCTGCGTTGCTCTTCGCTGCTGTTGTCCCAATCGGCTTTCCACAGGTGCTTGCGGTGCTTGCCCTGATCGGTCTGGGTGCGGGTTTCGGTCGCCGCCGTGAGACGCAGATCAGCACCGCTGTCGACCTTCAGGGTGTCACCGGCCTCGACCTTGGCGGCCTTGAGTTCGGTCCTGGCGCCGGCCTTGAGTTCGGCATTGTGGCTGGCCACGACCTGGCTGTCGTGCTGGCGCGAGTCGCTGTCGGTCTGGGTCCGGTCGTAGGTTTCCCAGGTGATGCCGATGGTGCTGTTGTTCCAGCTCTCACGTTTTTCCTGAAGCTTGCGCGCTTCGATGCTGCTCAGCGTGAGGTTGCGCCCGGCGTCTAGCTTGACGTTGCGGCCACTGACATCCGCCGCCGCCAACGTCAGGTCCTTGTCACTGCGCAACGCGACATCGCCCTGGCTGCTGCGCACCGCGCTGCGAGTGACGTCGAGGCTGTTGGGCAGTGCCTGGCCACTGATCTGCAAGTCACCCGCAGACTGGATTTTCACACCATCACGGCCTTCAACCTGGACCGGGCCGACCCGTACGCCGGCGCCTTGCGCGGTGCTGACAATGTTGATGCGCCCGGCCTGCATGGCACCAAACAGGCTGGCATCGATGCGTGAATCCTGAGTGTTACCGGCCGGGTCGACGTTACGCACCTGACCACTCGCGTAATCCAGCTGATTGCGGCCGACAGTCAGGTTCAACTGGTCACGTGCATCGATGCGGCCCTGGCTGTCGATGCGCGGAGCGATCAGGTTGATGCTGCCTTCGCGGTTCGTCAGGCCCTGCCCCTGGATCTGCAATTGACCGGTGGCGTCACGGGTATTGAGCCCCTGCAATTTACCGTCGTTCAGCTCGGGACGGCCGACCACCAGGTTGGCATTCGGGGTATTGATGAAGCTGCCACCGTTGACCGAGATACCGTTCGGGTTGGCCAGCACGTAGTCGGCCGAGCGCCCGAAAATCTCCTGAGCACCATTGAGGGCCGAGGCGTTACGGCTGATCACTTCGTTGAGGATCACGCTCGCGGCCTGCCCCTGGAACTGCGGGTTGGCGGCCAACTGCCCGGCGAGTTGCGACTGCCCGGCTTGCAGGGCGTTGTTCAGCACCAGCCCCTGACGGTCGACGTTGTAATCGAGAAACTGGTTATGCGACAGACCGGCGCCATTGGGCGCAACGATATTGACGATCGGTACACCGGCCTGATTTTGCAGCTGTGGGGTGCCGCCCGGACCGGGCGCGACCGTCAAGCCACCGGCAAACGCCTGAGGCAGTTGGGCAACGAGGAACAGACTGGCAATCGCCCAACGCAGTTTGCCCCGAGGGGAAAGGTGAAACGCGAACTTTTCTATCGGCATGAGAACCTCTCAATAAATTGGCTGAGTCAAGTTGCGCGTTGAGGAGTACGCCGCTGCTGTCGCGCTCAAATACAGCGGCTGTTTCAGGCTGTCGGGGGTGGCCGTTTTCATATCTGCAGGCCCAGGCGCATCAGCCAGGTTTCGGGCTCATTCCCAAAGCCTTTGGGGGTGTTGAGGCTGCGTTGGTAATCGAAGTCGACTTGCAGGTTTTTCCAGCTCAGGTTGAGCCCGGCACTGGCACCGCTCAGCCGTTGGCTCTGCGCCCCTTGATCGGCCTTGAGCCAACCGTTGTCCAGACCCAGGCGCGGGGTGATTTGCACTGGCAGGCCGCTGTTCAGCGGCAAGCGCAGCGTGTTGCGCCAGATCGCCCCGGTAGCGCCGGATGCGCTGTTTTCGCGGTAGCCGCGGACAGCAGAATCATCGGTGCCCAGCAGTTGCTCGATGGCGGGCAACGGATCGGGGCTGTATTGCAGCGAGAGCTGGCTCTGCCACTGCCAGGCCTGCCCGGCGAACTGGCCATTGCGCCACTGGCTGAGGTTCGCGCGGTATTTGCGAAACTGCGCTTTGGGCAGGTTGCTGTTCTGGCGCTGGGCATCGTCGTCGGCGCCCCACCAATGCAGCCCTTGGGCGTAGTTGATGTCGAGGTTCCACACTGCGCTGTTGAGCCAGAACAGGTTCAACCCGGCTTCGGCCACGGTCAGCGTCGGGCTCTGAATGCCGAGGCGAATGTTCTCCAGATAACTGTCGACGTCCTTGTGCGCCAGTTGCAGATTGGCACTGAGCTGGTGACCCTGATCACGCCACAACACGCGGTCGGCGCGTAGGCTGAGCTGGTCGGTCAGCCCGCTGCTGTACAACGTGGTAGTGCTCAGTTTGAACGGTGCGCGGTACTCGGCATGACTGGCGAACAGGCTGTAGGTCCAGTAACCGTAAGGGATGGCGTAATACAGGCTGGCGTTACGGCTGTAACGCGGGCCATGGTTGAGGGTGTCGCTGAGATTGATGCTGAGCAGGTCGTTGAGCTGCAACGGGCTGTCCAGACTCAGGCTTAACGTGTCGCGATCGCGTCCGGTGCTGGCGCTTCCGAGGTTGTCCAGGCCCAGCCCCAACGCCCAGCGCGAGGCTGCACTGCTGCGCGAACGCAAAATGATCCGCGAAGCTCCAGGCTGGCTGCCGGGGGCAATGTCGGCCGTCAGATCGAGCGAACGCAAGCGGTTCAACTGATCCAGACCCTGCTCCAGATCGCGCAGGTTCAGCGGCTTGCCGAGCATGCCGGGAAAGGCCCCGCCCAATGAGACCGGCAGGCTCTGATCCTGCAGTTCGATGGACTCGACGTAACCTTCATCGACCCGAATATCCAGCGACTGACCGGCCGCCGGAGCGCTGACCAGGTACGGCCGACTGGCGATGTAACCAGCGTCGACGTACAAGCGGGTGATGGTCGCCAGCAGGTGATTGATCTGGCCAACCCCCATGCACGAAGCGATCTGCGGCTTGAGTTGCGCGTTCAGTTCACGGCTGTTCAACAGCGTGACGCCGCCAATACGCGTCCCGCTCAAGGGCCAGCAACGTTCATCGGCAGTGACCTGCGCAGGCAACGCCGGAGTACCTGGCGCCGGTCCAAAGCTACCGCGTTCCAATTGGCGGCGACGTTGTTCCAGTTGCAGTTGTTGCAGATCGCGTTGTTGCTGCTGTTGCTGACGCAGCCCTTCCTGGCCGAGTGCCGAGGGTTCTGCAGCCTGGAGCGCAGCGATGCTCAGGCTCAGCAGCGCGGCCAACAAACGTGGAAAGAATGGGCTGGAAAAACGCGGGACAACGGAAAGCGAAAACGGCACTCAACATCCTTGCATTCGATTAACTGGCCTAATGCCACGCTATCAATAGGCGTGATAGTCAAACCCTGACTTCACAAATGCAAGGCGCTTCCTACGTAGTATTTAATAATTAAACATCACTACAGTTTTCGCCGATCAGGCCGTGTGGCTCGCACGCCTGCTCAAAAACACCGCCTATCAAAAGCGTCCACCCAGGATGATCGGCACCCGACGAGCGGCCAAAAAAATCAATTGTCAGAAAATATTACCTGCGTCATATTACGTTCGTAATAACGACTGATACCCCATAGGGGATTGCCATGACCAGCCTGAACGCCGTTGATCCTTCCCTCGCAGTGCAACCTGCGCGCCCTCCTTTGCTCAAGCGCTTACTGCTCGCCGTTGCGGGCCTCATTGCTCTGGCGTTGATCGCCCTCTACGGTTCGCACTGGTGGACCAGCGGCCGCTTTATCGAAGAAACCGACGACGCCTACATCGGTGGCGACGTGACGGTGATCGGGCCAAAGGTCGCAGGCTATGTCGAAGAAGTGCTGGTGACCGACAACCAGCGCGTCAAGGCTGGCGACCTACTGATACGCCTCGATTCACGCGACTATCGCGCCAGCCTGGCCAAGGCCGAAGGCGCCGTTGCAGCGGAGGAAGCGCTGCTGGCCAACCTCGATGCCACAGAGCAATTGCAACACGCGGTGATCGGTCAGGCGCGCGCCGGGATTGATGCCGCAGGCGCGGAAACCGCCCGTTCGCGGGATGACAATGCCCGCTACAAACAACTGGTCGGCAGTAATGCGGTGTCGGTGGAAAGTGCGCAACGCGCCGATGCCACCTTCAAGACGGCTCAAGCGCAGAGTGCCCGGGCACAAGCCGAATTGCTCGCGACGCAACGGCAACTGGACGTGATCGCGACCCGCAAGCAACAAGCCAAAGCGGCGTTGATGCAGGCGCGTGCCGAACGTGATCTGGCGCAATTGAACCTCGGTTACACCGAACTGCGCGCACCGGTCGACGGAGTGATCGGCAACCGCCGGGCACGGGTTGGCGCCTATGCCCAGGCCGGCTCGCAATTGCTCTCGGTGGTACCGGCCAGCGGACTGTGGGTCGATGCCAACTTCAAGGAAGATCAGCTGGCGCACATGGTGCCGGGCCAGCGCGTGAGCATTCATGCCGACGTGCTTTCGGGCCGCGAATTCCATGGTCATCTGGACAGCCTGGCGCCAGCCACTGGCGCGCAGTTCAGCGTGCTGCCGCCGGAAAACGCCACCGGCAACTTCACCAAAATCGTCCAGCGGGTGCCGGTGCGGATCCTCCTTGATCCGGCCGATGGCGTACTCGGCCAGTTGCGTCCGGGGCTGTCGGTGACCGCGTCGGTTGATACCAAAACCGCGCCCAAGGAAACGACTGTTGCCATAGCCCAGGCCAGCGCACCATGAGCCGCGCCCTCACTGCCCAGGCGCAACCGTTCGATGCCGCGAACATGGCGACGGCGACCAAGGTATTTGCCTTCGCCACGATGTGCATCGGCATGTTCATCGCGCTGCTGGATATCCAGATCGTTTCGGCCTCGCTGCGTGACATCGGCGGCGGGCTCTCGGCCGGCACCGACGAAACCGCTTGGGTACAGACCAGTTACCTGATCGCCGAAATCATCGTGATTCCGTTGTCGGGCTGGCTGTCGCGAGTGTTTTCCACCCGTTGGCTGTTCTGCGTTTCGGCCGTCGGTTTTACCCTGGCCAGCCTGCTCTGCGGCGCGGCCTGGAACATCCAGAGCATGATCGCCTTTCGTGCCCTGCAAGGCTTTCTTGGCGGCTCGATGATCCCGCTGGTGTTCACCACTGCGTTCTTTTTCTTCACCGGCAAACAACGGGTCATCGCCGCCGCGACCATCGGCGCCGTGGCCTCGTTGTCACCGACATTAGGGCCAGTCATCGGTGGCTGGATCACTGATGTGTCATCCTGGCATTGGTTGTTTTACATCAACCTGGTGCCGGGGATTTTCGTCGCCGTCGCGGTGCCGATGCTGGTGAAAATCGACCAGCCGGAATTGTCTCTGCTCAAGGGCGCGGATTACCTGAGCATGGTGTTCATGGCGCTGTTTCTCGGTTGCCTGGAGTACACCCTGGAAGAAGGTCCACGCTGGAACTGGTTCAGCGATCAGACGATTCTGACCACCGCGTGGATCTCCGGGCTGGCAGGCCTGGCGTTTATCGGCCGGAGCTTGCACGTCGCTAACCCGATCGTTGATCTGCGGGCGCTGAAAGACCGCAACTTTGCCCTCGGCTGCTTCTTTTCATTCGTCACCGGGATCGGCCTGTTCGCGACTATTTACCTGACGCCGCTGTTTCTTGGGCGAGTGCGCGGCTACAGCGCACTGGACATTGGCCTGGCAGTATTTTCCACCGGGGTGTTCCAGATCATGGCGATTCCGCTGTATGCCTTTCTGGCCAACCGCGTCGACCTGCGCTGGATCATGATGGCCGGCCTTGGGTTGTTCGCGTTGTCGATGTGGGATTTCAGCCCGATCACCCATGACTGGGGCGCCAGGGAATTGATACTGCCGCAAGCCTTGCGTGGGATTGCCCAGCAACTGGCAGTGCCACCGGCGGTCACGCTGACCCTCGGCGGGTTGGCCCCAGCGCGGTTGAAGCATGCGTCGGGGTTGTTCAATCTGATGCGCAACCTGGGGGGTGCGATCGGCATCGCCGCCTGCGCAACGATCCTCAATGACCGCACCAACCTGCATTTCACTCGGCTGGCCGAGCACCTGAACAGTAGCAATGAAGCCATGAACCAGTGGCTATCACAGGTCGGCAGCAACTTTGCCGCCCTCGGTCAGAGCGGCGACGCGGGCGTGACTGCCAGCCTGCACCAACTGTGGCTGCTGACCTACCGCGAAGCCCAGACGCAAACCTATGGCGACGCGTTCCTGATGATCATGGTCTGTTTCATTATCGCGACGCTGATGGTGCCCTTGATGCGCAAGGTGCAACCACCGGCCGCACCGTCAGCAGACGCCCATTGATCGCGGATCAGGCCTGCGGCATTTTGCGGAAACCCACCGCTAGGCGATTCCAGCTGTTGATAGTGGTAATCGCCACGGTGAGATCGACCATTTCCTTGGGCGTGAATTGCGCGGCGGCCATTTCGTAGTCTTCGTCCGGGGCGTGGGTCAGGCTGAGCTGGGTCAGGGATTCGGTCCAGGCCAGGGCCGCACGCTCGCGGTCGCTGAAGAACGGGGCTTCGCGCCAGGCGGTAACGGCGAACAGGCGACGTGGAGTTTCACCGTCCTTTATGGCATCGGCGGTGTGCATGTCGATGCAGAACGCGCAGCCGTTGATCTGCGAAGCACGCAGCTTGACCAGTTCGATCAGCGACTTTTCCAACGGCAGCTTGGAGACCGCGGTTTCCAGCGCGATCATGGCTTTAAGGGCATCCGGCGAGGCGGTGTAGAAATCGGCTCGAGATTGCATGGTGAACTCCGTAGCAAGTGGGGATGCGCCATACGGTAGCGCCACTGGCCATTGGCACAAATAGCCAATTATTCAGAAGTCGAGGTAGCCAATCCGTGGGAACCGGCTTGCCTACGAAGACGTTACAACAGGCTACAACACCTTGCGTCACGGCCTACACCTGCGCCAGAATCCGCCGGCTTGTGCGCCTTGGCCCTGGCTTCTATTGTTCTCCTGTCGCTGCCCATCAGCGATCGGGTTTAGCAGCTCGGAGGTTTCACGTAGGTGCACTGCACTCCAGAAATTCAGGTATTCCCTATCCCTGAACGCTATGGTGGCTGTGCGCAGGGCGCCCTCGGGCGCGCCGGTTTTTCGTGATTCCTCCCGGTCTGCTAACCTGCGTACAGCCGCCACCCTCGTTTAGCAGCGAATCGGTGGTAGCTCCAAATAGGAAATCACGAGAATGTTCAAACCAACTCCAAATCCCCCTGAAACAGAAAGCGATCCCGTTTCCCCCTACGCCTCTCTCGATTCAAAAGAACTCCACGCCGCCGCTCACCGTGCGCTCGATCATTACCTGGTGCTGCCCGAGACCAAGGCATTGTTAGCCGACCGCCGTCCCGGCTGCATTTTCGTCATCGCCCCCGACGTCGACAGCGAAACCCTGCTGGCCCACGCCTGCGAAACCCTCGCTTCGGTGAATGTCATGGCCAGCGATTTGGCATTTGAGCTCGAAGGCCCCAAGCGCAATACCGCGCTGGCGATTCAACAGATGATTTCTCTGGCCGAGTTGACAGTGAATCGCGCGCTGGACCACCTCGATCCACCGGATTCACCGGAGTAACGGCCAACGCCGTGAGGCCTTGTGGGAGCGAGCTTGCTCCGGGCGGCGATCCGACGATGACGGTTTTACATTCAGCATCAATGGTTACTGTCACACCGCTATCGCGAGCAAGCTCGCTCCCACATTCGATCCTTGCTGTTTCGAACTTTGTGTTCACTTAACTGACTGGCATTAGGGCTGCCCCCTCGCCACAGGCCGGTAGCACGCACAGACCACACAAAACCCGCCATCCTTTCGCAAGGCTGGCGGGTTTTTGATTGCTCTCACGAGTGAGAACACTGTGAAGGCCTCGTAACGAACTACGCACGGCTACGCAACCACTGCAAGAAGCCCTTCTTCTCGACAACCTTCGGCACTTCCTGCGTCAGGGTTTGTGCGGTGTGCAAGCGGAAATCCAGCAATGCTTGCATCGCTTCGTTGATGTCATGACGGGCGTCGAGGCAGGGTTTGAGGTATTCCTTTTCGATCCGGTACAGGGTGCAGAAGGTCTTGGCCGAAAAGTCCGCCGGCACCGATTTATCCGAAAGGATGCCGGCCTCGCCGATCACCTCGCCCGGCCCCATGCGCCCAGCTTCGAACTTGTTGCCGCCACGGCTCAAGGCTACCGACACCACGCCCGACTCGATGATGAACAGGTGATCGCTGACCTCGCCAGCCGGCAGGATCATTTCCCCGGCTCGGAAGGTGACGAGCTTCATGTTCTGGCTGAAAGTGTCTTTCTCTTCCTGACGCAAAGTCGAGAAAATACTCGAGCTTTCCAGCAACGCCCTTGGCCGCGAAAGGCCGAGCGGTGTCGACGTCTCCCCTGTCGACAACAGGCTGACACCCGATGCACGCAAATGCCGGAAAGCCAGATCGAACAGCAGATTGCGCACTTCGCGCTTTTGCCCCATGGACGATACAAACCCGATGATCTCGTACTCCACGCCACTGGCACTGGAGCTTTTCAAGGAAACGCTCGGCGCCGGCTTGCTGAGCAGTGGCCGGCAACCCTGCATCGCCCGCTCCAACGCTTCGATCACCGTGTGCGGGCGCGAGTGGGGGCTGACTTGCAGGCTGATCGTAATGCCGAATATGTCGCTGGGCCGGCTGAAGTTGATGATCTTGGCCTTTGCCGCCAATGAGTTGGGAATCACCGCCATGCTGCCCTGTGAGGTTTGCAAGCGCGTGGCACGCCAATCGATGTCGGTGACCCGGCCTTCGGTGCCGTCGATGGAGATCCAGTCATCCAATTGATAGGGTTTGGTGGTGTTGAGCACGATGCCGGAAAACACGTCGCTGAGGGTACTCTGCAATGCCAGGCCGACGATGATCGCCAAGGCACCGGAAGTCGCGAGCACGCCTTTGACCGGCAGGTCGAGCACATACGCGAGGGCAGCAATGATCGCGATCAGGAAAATCACCGCACCAAGCAAATCCTGCAACAGCCGGCCGGTATGCCCGACCCGTTGCATCATCACCGTGCCGAGCAATACCGTCAGGGTCCGCGCGCCAAACAGCCACCAACCAATCTGCAATCCGGTCGCGGCCAGATGCAGCGGCACGTTCTCCGGCCAGGGCGCCACGTCCATCGGGTTCATGCCTTCGTTGAACAACACGGCGCTGAACAACGCAAAAATCACCAGCCGCATGACCAACTGCCAGTGACTGACACTGATCAACCGCCACAGCAGGATGTCGACCAGAATCAGCGCCAGGGCGCAGAACATTGGGTGATCGGTGAGAAGTGACAACATCAAGCAACTCCAGCAAAGCCAATGGCGTGAAGATCGCACAGATTGGGCACAGTGTAGGAGTGTTTGATTGTGAGATGAACGCAACCTGCAAAACACCACAAAACCAATGTGGGAGCGAGCCTGCTCGCGATAGCGGTCTGACAGTCACTGTATAGGTGTCTGTTCCACCGTCATCGCGAGCAGGCTCGCTCCCACAGTTGAGCGTTGGCGTATACAGAATCTGTGTACGCCACCCGACCATTGTTACTTGGCGTTGGTCAGGGTGTTATAGCTGGTCATCAGGTTGCGGTAATCCGGAATGTGGTTGGAGAACAAAGTCGCCAGCCCTTCCACGTCGTTGCGCCAGTCGCGGTGCAACTCGCACGCCAGGCCGAACCAGGTCATCAATTGTGCCCCCGAGGACGACATACGGTCCCAGGCCGAATGCCGGGTCACTTCGTTGAAGGTACCGGAAGCATCCGTGACCACGAACACCTCAAAGCCTTCAGCCAGGGCCGACAGCGCCGGGAACGCTACGCAAACTTCGGTTACCACACCGGCGATGATCAGTTGCTTCTTGCCGGTGGCCTTGATCGCCTTGACGAAGTCTTCGTTGTCCCAGGCATTGATCTGGCCAGGGCGAGCGATGTACGGCGCTTCTGGAAACAGTGCCTTGAGCTCCGGCACCAGCGGGCCGTTGGGGCCGGTTTCGAAACTGGTGGTGAGGATGGTCGGCAGCTTGAAGTACTTGGCCAGATCAGCCAGCGCCAGCACGTTGTTCTTGAACTTGTCCGGTTCGATGTCGCGGACCAGCGACAGCAGGCCAGCCTGATGATCGACCAACAGAACGGCGGCGTTGTTTTTGTCCAGACGTTTGTAAGAGGTAGTCATTGCAGTAGTCCTCGCTTTTTATCGATGCCGAGTGGAATCGGCGTGGGGGTTGTTCGGTTAGCGCTGGGAATCCAGCACTTCGTGTTCATTCGCCACTTGCTGGGCCTTGAGGTAACTCTCGATCAGCAATTGATAATGCGGCATGGCCTGGGCGTAGACAGCGGCCCACTGCTCGGCGTCCGGGCGGTTCCACGAACCTTGCAGCTCAGAGAGCGTAGCCATGATGTCGATCGGCACCACCCCGGCCTGGGCCAAACGGGCAATTGTCAGATCAGTGGCCAGTTTCGAGTGGTTACCGGAGGCATCGACCACCGCGAATACTTTGTAGCCTTCGTGCACCGCCGCAATGGACGGGAATGCCAGGCAAACGCTGGTCAACGTGCCGGCAATCACCAGGGTTTTCTTGCCGGTGGCTTTGACTGCCGCATGAAATTGCGGGTTGTCCCAGGCATTGATTTCACCTTTGCGCGCCACGTACTGAGCGTGCGGCGCCTCTTGGTGAATCTCCGGAATCAACGGTCCGTTCGGCCCTTGCGGTACGGAAGCCGTGGTGATCACCGGCATCTTCAGCAGGGTCGCGGCTTTGGCCAGGGCGATGGCGTTGGCGCGCAGTTGCGGGACGTCCATATCTTTGACGATCTGGAACAGTCCGCTCTGGTGATCGATCAACAGCAATGCGCTGTCGTTCGGGTCGATGGTCGGTTTCAGGCCGTTGAAGTTGGCCGCATTGATCGTGCTCATGAGCGTTTCCTCTTTCTTTCAGGCAACAGCCATCCCTGGCCTGTGAACCGGCCTACGTATCCTGTGTAGAGCGGGGTTTTAAACGTGAGTGCTGTTAACCGTGCATCCGGCCGAACTGACCGGACTGGAAGTCGGCGAAGGCCTGATGAATCTCTTGCTCGGTGTTCATCACGAACGGGCCGTGACCGACGATCGGCTCGTCGATCGGTTCACCGCTGAGCAGCAGCACCACCGCATCGTTGTTGGCTTCCAGGCTGAGTTGGTCGCCAGTGCGCTCGAACAACGCCAACTGCCCTTCGCGAACCAGCTCCAGGCCATTGACCTGAACCGTGCCGCGCAACACCACCAGCGCCGTGTTGCGACCTTCGTGCAGATCCAGGTTCAGCAACTTGCCGGCGTTCAGGCGGATGTCCCAGACGTCGATCGGGGTGAAGGTCTTCGCAGGCCCCCGCAGGCTATCGAACTCACCGGCTATCAAGCGCAGGCTGCCGGCCTTGTTCTTGAGCGCAATGCTTGGGATATCACCGTCGAGAATGGTCTGGTAACCGGCCTCGGCCATTTTGTCCCTGGCCGGCAGGTTGACCCACAGCTGGACCATTTCCAGAGTGCCGCCGCTCCTGGCGAACGCTTCGGAGTGAAACTCTTCATGCAGAATTCCAGACGCTGCGGTCATCCATTGCACGTCGCCGGGACCGATTTTGCCGCCGCTGCCGGTGGAGTCACGGTGCTCCAGTTCGCCCTTGTAAACGATGGTCACGGTTTCGAAACCGCGGTGCGGGTGCTGGCCTACACCACGACGCGCCGTGGTCGGGGTGAATTCAGCCGGGCCGGCATGGTCGAGCAGCAGGAACGGGCTGATGTGTTTGCCCAGGTTGTCGTAGGAAAACAGCGTGCGAACCGGGAAACCGTCGCCCACCCAGTGCGCTTTTGGACTGGTGTAGATACCGATGATGTTTTTCATGGTGCCTCCGAATGTGGGTGAGTCAGAACATGGACAAAGCTTAAATCCGGCACCTTTGATGCGCTAGACTGCGAAAATCACTCTTAGCGTTCTATTTGGAGAACGACAGTGGAAGACCTGAACAGCCTTTACTACTTCACCCAAGTGGTCGAACACGGAGGTTTCGCCGCTGCCGGACGCGCGCTGGACATGCCCAAGTCGAAACTCAGCCGACGGATTTCCCAGCTCGAAGAACGCCTCGGTGTACGGCTGATCCATCGCACCAGTCGGCATTGTTCGCTTACTGACATTGGCCAGGCCTACTACCAGCGTTGCCTGGCCATGCGCGTGGAAGCCGAAAGCGCCGCGGAGCTGATCGAGCGCAACCGCTCCGAGCCTCAAGGGCTGGTACGCATCAGTTGTCCGACGGCGCTGCTTAATTCCTGGGTCGGGCCGATGCTGACGCGCTACATGCTCAAGTACCCGTTGGTGGAGTTGTTCATCGAGAGCACCAACCGCCGCGTGGACGTGATCCACGAAGGTTTCGACATCGCCCTGCGAGTGCGCTTTCCGCCCCTGGAAAACACCGACCTGGTAATGAAAGTACTGGGCAACAGTACCCAAAGCCTGGTGGGCTGCCCGGCCTTTCTCGAACGTTTGTCGTCACCCGCCTTGCCCGCCGACCTCAGTGGCTTGCCGAGCCTGCACTGGGGCGCCGCGCAACGTGAATACCAGTGGGAACTGTTCGGCCCGGACGCCGCCAGTGCGGTGATCCGCCATCATCCGCGGCTGGTCACCGACGATCTGATCGCCCTGCGCCAGGCGGTGCTGGCCGGTCTTGGTATCGCCCACTTGCCCGCCGTGGTGGTACGCGAGGATCTGGCCGCTGGCCGACTGGTCGAACTGGTGCCGGGCTGGGCACCCAAATGCGGGATCGTCCATGCCATCTTCCCTTCGCGCCGTGGTTTGCTGCCGTCGGTGCGAACGCTGATCGACTTCCTGGGTGAGGAGTTCAGCCAAAGCGATATTGCCTAGTAGCAGCTGCAAGTTTGAAGCTACAAGCGGCAAGAAGCTTGAAGCTGCTTCTATGATTCGTGACTTTGGGTAAAGAGTGCTTTGCCGATACAGCGGTTTTTCTCAAGGATGCAGACCGGGATACTCGTGGCCATTCCCGTCACAACCCCTGGAGTCACACATGTCTGTTCCCGCTTTCGGCCTCGGTACGTTTCGCCTGCAAGGCCAAGTGGTCATCGATTCGGTGAGCACTGGCCTTGAACTCGGTTACCGGCTGATCGATACCGCGCAGATCTACGACAACGAAGCCGATGTCGGCGAGGCCATCGCCGCCAGTGGCATTGCCCGCGAAGAACTGTTCATCACCAGCAAGATCTGGGTCGCCAATTTCGCCAAAGACCAGCTGATCGCCAGCCTGAAAGACAGCCTGCGCAAACTGAAAACCGATTACCTCGACCTGACACTGATCCACTGGCCATCCCCGGAAAACCAGGTGCCGGTGCACGAGTTCATGGGCGCCCTGCTGGAAGCCAAAGCGCTGGGCCTGACCCGGCAGATCGGGGTGTCGAACTTCACCGTCGACCTCATGCAACAAGCCATCGACGCGGTCGGCGCGCACAACATCGCGACCAATCAGGTTGAGCTGCACCCTTATCTGCAAAACCGCAAGGTGGTCGAGTTCGCCCAGCGCCAAGGTATTCAGATCACCTCCTACATGACCCTGGCCTATGGCGAAGTCCTGAAAGACCCGGTCATTCAACAGATCGCCGAACGTCATCAGGCAACTGCGGCGCAAGTCACGCTGGCCTGGGCCATGCAACTGGGTTACGCGGTGATTCCGTCGTCGACCCAGCGTGCCAACCTCGACAGCAACCTGGCCGCCCGCGACCTGACGTTGAGCGCTGCGGACATGGCGCTGATCGCCGGACTTGAACGCGGCCAGCGCCTGACCAGCCCGAAGGGTATCGCTCCCGACTGGGATTGAGCAGAACCGCTCAGCGTTGCGCCAGGTGCAGAGCCAAACGCTCCATGGCGTCTTGCAAGGCCTGCACCGCCTGGCTCAACAACGTGTGGTCGCGATGACCGCACGCGACCTCCAACTGCTCGCAACAGCGGACCAGGCGCTGCGCCTTGACCATCTGCGCACCGCCCTTGATCCGATGAGCCAGGTCACGCAAACCCATGCGATCACGTTGCCGGTAAAAGTCCTGCAATCGTGCCAGGTCCTCGGCGTTACTGGTGGCCAGGTCAGCCAGCAGTTTATTGATCAGACTGCGGTTGTCTCCGGCCAGTTGTTCAAGACTGCCGAGGTCGATCTCGGCACCGGCGGCCGGCGACGTTTCGCCCTGCGTCAGCGCACTCGTATTCGCTGCTTTGCCGGCCAACCGGGCCTTCAGATCGTGCAGGTTGATGGGTTTGAACAGGCAATCGTCCATCCCCGCTTCCATGCAGCGGATCTTTTCTTCGGGTTGGGCGTTGGCGGTGAAACCGAGAATCAGGCTGGGTGTATAGCCATTGGCCCGCTCCTCGTCACGAATCATCCCTGCCAACTCGTAGCCACTGAGGTTAGGCATATTGCAATCGCTGATCACCACGTCAAACGAATGCTCACGCCAGTATTCCAGCCCCTGTTCACCGTCGTTGGCCGCCAGCACACGGTGCCCCAGATAGCTCAACTGTTGTGACAGCAACAGGCGATTGGCCGGGTAGTCGTCAACCACCAGAATGTTCAACGAGCCGCCCTGCGCTGTCGGCGCAGTGTCGACTGTCGGCAGCTCGGCCAGCGGTTGCAGTTCCGGCACATCGAGGCTGATATCGATCTGGGTGCCAGTGCCCAGTACACTGCTCAAGTGCAATCGCCCGCCCATCATTTCGCACAGCGAACGGCTGATGACCAGGCCCAGCCCTGAGCCACTGCGGCCATCCTGTGTGCTATTGGCGGCCTGAACAAACGGACTGAACAGCCGCTGCTGGTCAATATGGCTGATGCCAATCCCGCTGTCCTCGATACGCAGGCTGATCGCCAAATTCCCGTGAACGGCGCCGGGTTCTACCCGCAGCGTCAGGCTGATCTGCCCGGTGCGGGTGAACTTGATCGCGTTACTCAGCAGGTTGGAAACGATCTGCTTGAAACGCATTGGGTCGATCAGTACGTCACAGTTGCTTCGCGCATCCAGTTCGACCTGCCAGAGCAGGTTCTTTTGCCGCGCCAGCCCCTCGAACACCTTGCTTACCGATTCAACCAAGGCCCGCAGATTCGCGCGCTCCGAGGTGAGGGACAAATGCCCCGATTCGATCCGCGAGATATCCAGAATGTCGCCGATCAACTCCAGCAACTGCTGCGCTGCATTCGACGCGACCTCAATCGCAAAACGGTCGGTAACACCCTCCTCGGCTCGCTTCATTGCCAGTTCGAGCATGCCGATCAGCGCATTCATCGGCGTACGAATTTCATGACTCATGGTTGCCAGGAAAGTCGTTTTGGCCCGGTTGGCATCGTCTGCCGCGTCCCGGGCTTGCTGCACTTGCTGCAGTAATTGCTGACGCTTGCGGATCAGGCTGCGCTGGTAGGCAATCCAGCCCAGCGCCAGCAGCAACAGCAGTCCCGCGGCCGCAAACCCCTGAATGAGGGTAGTGCGGTGACGCGACCAGTAGCTGTCATCCAGCGGCAGTTCGTTGCGCCAGCGGTTGGCCAACTCGTCCATTTCCTCAGGGGGAATGCTTAACAGGGCTTTATTGAGGATTGAGTAGAGCTCAAGGGCTCCGCGGTTGGTCGCAAAGCTGATGTGCGCCGGTTCAGTGCCGACCGTACTGGTGATCGCCAGAGCGTGGCGGTGCTCCCGAGCGATCAGGTAGCGAGCAATGATCAACGAACTTAACGCCGCATCGGCTTGACCCTTGATGACCAGATCCATGCCTTGGGCCGGAGTTTGCACATCAACGAAGCGCACACCGGGAACTCGCGCAAGAATGACCTCGCGCAGCGCGTGGCCACTGTAGATTGCCAGTCGCTTGCCGCTCATGTCGTCCAGCGTCGCCGGATCCCGAGCCCCGCCGGCACTGACCAGGACAAAGGGATTGATCAGATACGGTCGAGTGAAACGCAGTTCTGCCTGACGCTCGGTGCTCGGGGTAATCACTGCCAGCAGGTCGAGCCCGCCTTGTTTGACCTGCTCTATTTGTTGATACAACGAATTGCCGCGCACGAGTTCGAACTTCAGCCCGGTATGCAGGCTGATCCGGTCCAGGACCTGGGCGCTGAGGCCTCTGAACTCACCTTTATCGTCATAAAAAGACAACGGTGCAAAATTCTCGATGACCCCGACCCTGACTGACCGATGGCTATCCAGCCAGCGTTGTTCGCTGGCACTCAATTGCAAGCGTTGCACACCGCTGAAACTGCTGCCGGCACGCCAGCGGCGCAGGATGGTCATGCGCTCTTGCACGGGAATCGCCGCCAACGCGGCATCGATAATCCGCCGCAATCGAGGAGTGTCAGCACTCACGGCAAATCCGAACGCGTTGACGTCCAGCCGGGCGAACCCCGCCAACTGCACATTGTTCAGGTAACTGTTGTTGATCAGGTAGCTGGCACTGATGGAGTCGCCAAGGTAGGCATCGGCACCGCCGAAAGCCACGGCGCCGATGGCACTCAATGTCGAGGGGTACAGTTGCAGACGGGCCTGGGGGTAAACCGCTTCGACCGCTTCGGGTCGCAAGTAATGATCGAGCATCGCCACCCGCAGACCCGAAAGGTCCGCTGTCAGCCTGGCGCTGTCGCCCGTACGGGCGACCAGCGCCGGTGCGTCTTCGGCATAGGCCCGTGACATCAGCAACTGCGGATCGGCCGCTTCAAAGTCGTTGGCAGTGCCCAACAGATCGACATTGCCCTGCTTCAACGCGGCAATCACCTCTCCACGGGATCTGTAGCGTTTCACCTCGACCTTGATGTGCAGTAACTGGCTGAGCAAGAGCGCAAAATCAGCGGTGATGCCTTCCAGATACGTGTCGTTGATCGTCACCTCGAACGGCGCGTAATCGGGTGCCGAAGCGCCCAGTCGCAAGCGGCCCTGCTCGCGCAGCCAGCGCCAGTCGGCCTCTTCCAGCTCGACCTGGTAACCGTCGACGGTCGAACGCCCCTGCAGTTTCAGCAGCTGTGGTTTTGCGGCGAAGCTGTTCAGCGACCAGAAGGCGCTGAGCAACGTCAGGGCAATCAGCCATGTGCGCAGGTTCATGTGCATTCAGATCAGCTGATTGCGCTTGGCGAAATCCCTCAGGTGAACCAGGGACTGCACGTTGAGCTTTGCGATCAGACGGGTTTTGTAGGTACTGACGGTCTTGTGACTGAGGAACATGACCTCGGCGATCTCCTTGTTGCCAAAGCCAAGCGCCAGATATCGAAAGATGGTCAGTTCGCGATCGGAGAGTTTCTCGATCATCTGCAGTTCGTTGAGCTGCAGCGGGTCCAGGCTCACTGAGTTGCTGTCCAGCCGAGGGAAATAGGTGTAAGCGGACATCAACGCCTGAACGGCTTTACGCAGCTCTTGCAGGTCATTGGTTTTCGAGACGAAGCCCAAGGCCCCGGTTCTCATGCAGCGGTCGACATAAAACCTGGGCTCATAGGAAGTGAAGACCACAACCCGAGAAGGTGATTGATCGCGCTGTAGACGACTCAGCAATTCCAGCCCGCCAAGCCTGGGAATATTCAGATCCAGCACCACCAGGTCAGGTGACTGGGCGAGGATCGTTTGCAGGGCCTCTGCACCATCGGATGACTCCAGAATGGTCTGGAACATCACCCTGTCGCTGGAATCCCTGAGGGCCCCAAGCACCATTTTGACGGCGGCCCGAATAACCGGATGATCGTCAACGATCAGCGCTGAACTCATGGCAACTCCTGTAGAAACGCCTCCAAAATCCCGGCGTACCGCCCATGGCATTTGCCAAGGCTGACACAACGGCTGCGCAACGACTGTTGCACGAGAAACGGAGCGAAACTACCTGTCAGAATTGACAGTTCAGACGAACGGTCGTGTGGCTCAGGCGCGCAAACCGCCCTGCTGCCGGGCCTGTCCACGCTGGGAACCGTGAATCGGCATATCGACGCGATTCATCAGACCTTCGAGGGTTTCCTGGTCCGGTACGCGAGCCTGGCTGATCCGAACGTTGTGCCGCTGGACGGCGAACAACGCGGGCAATCCGGCTTTCTGGGCATCGTAGATCAACGTATGGCGGATTTGCTGGTTGTCCTGGCAGAAGGCCACCGGGTCGAGGCCGGTCCCGGTAAACAAGGTTGCATTGATGATGACCAGATCAAACGGCTCACAGCCGTATTCGACAACGCTGAGCAGCTCCGCAAGGGAGTGCACGGGAGCGATCCGGAAATAACCGAGCTGGTTCAGGTTGCGCTCGATTTTCATGCGATGAAAATGCTGCTCATCGGCGATCAGGATACGTAACGATTTATTCGGCATAGTAGATTGACCCTGCAATGACGGTGCGGCCGTTTGCGCCCACCCTTATCAAGAGCGCCTGAGACTAAGGGCAATGCCGCGGTATTTCTGTAGGACATTTCTGAAAGAAACAGTTCCATCTACTTTTATTTTTTTTGTTGTGACACCGATGACACCAGCAGCCAGCGCAGCAGGTCAGTGCCGCTCATCGATCGGTCACTCGGTAGTGCTCGGGCTCCAGAACGCTTGTTGCACCAGTGGTGAAATGGAGAGCCGCGCCACGAGCGCATCCAGCTCGTCGCCGTCCACCGAAGTCGTGGCCAGGGTGGCTTCGATTTCCACCTCGTCGTTGCCGAAGGCGTGCACGTCGACATCGCTGGCCGGGTAGTTGCTGCGTTCCAGCTCGGCTTCGAGCAGGGAAAACACCGCCTTTTGCTTCGAGCGCTGAGCGATGACGTAAACGATGTTCGTGACCTCGGCCGAGATCACGTCCAGTGGTTGACGGTTGATATTGTTGACGATTGGCCGCAGCAGGGTGTTCGCCGCCAGGACGAATACGGTGCCGAGCGCCGCTTCGAGCACCAGGTCGGCACCGGCGCAAGCACCGACGGCCGCCGAGGCCCACAGGGTGGCGGCGGTGTTCAGGCCGCGCACGTTGCCCTCCTCACGCATGATCACCCCGGCACCGAGAAAACCAATCCCGGACACCACGTAGGCCACCACCCGCACCGCCCCGTCGGCACCGCCGAGACGGTTGGCCATGTCGACGAAAATCGCCGCGCCGACCGCCACCAGCACGTTGGTCCGCAGCCCCGCCGTGCGTTGGCGGTACTGGCGCTCGAAGCCGATCAATCCGCCCAAGATGAACGCCGCGCTGAGGCTGACCAGGGTGTCGACCAGCGAGGTCAGGTTGATGTTGTCGATGGCTTGCATGAGCACTCTCCTTGTTAGCCTAAGCCCTTCGCAGGAACAAGGTTTGATTGTCCAGGGGTGCTGGCACCAAACACATACCACATCAAGGCGAGCATCAATATGTCAAAGACTGAACGCTCAGGGCATGAAACATAAAAAAGATCGCAGCCTTCGGCAGCTCCTACGGGGCGTATGCCATCCCAACGTAGGAGCTGCCGAAGGCTGCGATCTTTATAGGAAATGATAATTAACCGACGGCGACCATCGCATGCCGACGATGATGAACCTCCAGATAGCTCTGGATCGCCCGCAGCACTTGGGCTTCATGTTCATGAATGAAGAAGTGCCCGCCGGCCAGCATGTCCACCGAGAAACTGCCTTGGGTTTCCTTGCTCCAGCCAATCAATTGTTCGGAGCTGGCCCGGTCGGCCTTGCCACCGAACACGTGCACCGGGCATTTGAGTCGTGGGCGCTCAAGAGGCTGAAAACGCCCGCACAGCAAAAAATCCGCCCGCAGGATCGGCAAGGTCAGGTTCATCAGTTCTTCATTGGCCAGCACTTCTTCGCTAGTGCCACTGAGGCTGCGCAATTGCTCGATCAATTGGACGTCGGACTTGGGCTCGGAAAAGCCCCGGTCGTAGTCCGAACGCATCGTCGGCGCAGCCGTTCCGGAAGCGAACAGCGCCACTGGTTCCGGCGCGCCCAGCACCCGAAAAGCGTGGGCCATTTCACACGCCAGCAAGGCCCCGAGGCTATGACCAAATAACGCATAAGGCGTTTTCAAGGACGAACGTTGTTCCCTGGCCAGTTGCATCGCCAGTTCGCGCATGTCGGTCTGCAAGGGTTCGTCAAAACGCGCGCCCCGCCCCGGCAGCTCCACCGGTTTGACCTGCACCCATTCCGGCAGCTTGCGCCGCCAGCGGCTGTAAACCATGGCACTGGCGCCCGAATAGGGCAGGCACAGCAGTGTCAGCTGGGTCACCGCATTCCCCTCACTCAAGTTGTCTGAAAATAGTACGGATGACGCACAACACAAATTAGTCGCCATACCTGTGGGAGCGTGGCTTGCCCGCGATGAACGATGACGCGCAATGCCTGAAAAATCGCGGTGTTCGCTTCGCGGGCAAGCCACGCTCCCACAGGTACGGCGCCAGGTTGTGGATCTGAGTCAGTTGGCGCTAACGCTCATTGAGTCGGCGAAAACTCTGAACAGCCGAACCCAGCACCACGGCTCCCGCCGCAATCGACAGCCAGAACCCGCTGCGTGCGCCGAAGGCATCCACCAACCAGCCGGAACCCGCCGCACCGATAGCCACGCCAATGCTCAAACCGGTAATCAACCAGGTCAGGCCCTCCGTGAGCTTGGCCGGCGGCACAATGCGCTCCACCAGACCCATGGCGACAATCAGTGTCGGTGCAAAAGACAGCCCGGCGACAAACACCGCCAGCGACAACCCGAAAATGTTCCCCGCCCACAGCAACGGCAGCGTGGTCAGCGCCGTTGCCACCCCGCCGTACAGAAACAGCCGAGGCAACGGCACGTTGAATTTCAACGCCCCAAACGCCAACCCGGCCAGGCACGAACCGATGGCATACACCGACAACACGATACTCGCCGCTGCCGGCTGGCCCTGCTGCTGGGCGAAAGCCACGCTGACCACGTCCACCACCCCGACGATAGTGCCCATGGCGCCCATCAACAGCATCAACAGGCGTATATCCGCCGAACCCACCACCGAGCCCGGTTGATCTGCGTCATGCGGATGCACCGGCGGCTCAGTGCTACGTTGCAACACAAACGCCGTCACTCCAACCGCCAACATCAGCAACGCCGCCAACGGCCCGGCCTCGGGAAACACCCCCACGCACAGCCCCACCGACAGCGGCGGCCCGACGATAAAACACACCTCGTCGAGCACCGACTCCAGGGCATAGGCGGTTTGCAACTGCGGCTGACCGCGATACAGCTCGGTCCAGCGCGCCCGCACCATCGCTGACATGCTCGGCATGCAACCGGCCAGCGCGGCGAACACAAACAACGTCCAGTTCGGCGCTTGTAATCTTGTACACAGCAACAGCAGCAACAACGCGCCACCACCGATCAAAGCAGAGATCGGCAGCACCCGGCGCTGACCAAAACGGTCGACCATGCGCGATACCTGCGGCGCGCAAAACGCCGTGGCCAAGGCGAAGGTTGCCGCCACCGACCCGGCCAACGCGTAACCGCCCTGCAATTGCGAGAGCATGGTGATCAGGCCGATACCGGTCATCGAAATCGGCATGCGCGCAACCATCCCCGCCAGCACAAAGGCGCGGCTGCCGGGGGCGTTGAACAGCGCTCGATAAGGGTTTGCCATCAGGGGGGCCATCCTTTGCTGGGGTGTGCAACTTGCCATAAAGCGCCCGCCTGTAAAATCGGAAATTGCCGATTCGAGGGAGAGTCATGAGCCCGGTGAAAGGTTGAGGGAGGCATTGCAGGGGTTGGAGTTGCTTTTAAGAGGACTGCGAGTGGTGGCAGATTCTGCTGGATGAAAAGACTCTTTCAGCGGGTGCTAACGACATCAGGCGCTATTCGGGTTGACGTCAGCAACGCGTCCCAATTGAGCAGCAGGATTTTCCTGGCCGCCCGCGCAGCACCCATCGCCGCTGAAAGCCCCTCCGCGCCTTCAGTGCCCACCACCATGTCGCACTCAGGCGCAGCGGCCGCTGCGCATAACGCTGCAATGCCGCACTGAACCTCGGTCCGCAGTCGCGTAGTTTGCAGATGAGCCTGAAGTTCAATGGCGTGATGCGGCTCACTGACAATGGCCAACGCCGGCTCAAATTTTAAACATTGTTCAAATAGTTTTTGCATATTGCAATGCGCACTGAGCGCAAACACAACGAATATATCCGAATTGCGCGCGACCGTCTCTAAAGTACTGTCTCCCCTAGAGCCGGTCGAGTCGATAACCAATAGGCGCTGTGCCATAAGCTTTCACCCCTGACTTATTCACCCGAATAAAAAATCAGCTAATCCCCTATAAAAAACGCAACTGAGCCTATCAACCTCCCAATTACCGTTTATTCATCCGCTGACAGAGCGCAGTCAAACCCTCCTCTCCCCGACGCTAAAACATGAGCAGAGAACTTTGCGCAACTCATCACCACCGCCCACTACCTGCAAAAAGAACACTGATCTTGAGCCTTCGGCCTCGAAGATAGCAAACAGCCACGACTTTACAAGTTTCTGCCCCATGAGCATTAGCTATATTGACTAGACCGTATAGACCTAAAGGTTTTCTCTAAATAACTATACAAAATAAATATAAAAGCACAACTAACAACCCACCCAATTAAAAACATAAAAAATACTTGCACATATTAAAAACCCAACTAAATTTCTGACCCACACACAAACAAAACCAAACCCACACAGTCATCCGCTCCACAATAACGCCCCGTAGCGAAGACCCAATGGAGTTTGACCATGGAAGAAACTTTGATACTTGTTGATCCAGACGATCGTGAAATCGGCACTGCACCGAAGTTGCGTGTCCATCAACAGGGTCTTCTGCACCGGGCATTCTCGATCTTCATTTTCGATGGCAATGGTCGAGTACTGTTGCAACAACGTGCCCTGGGCAAATACCACTCTCAAGGCCTGTGGACCAACGCTTGCTGCGGACACCCACGCCAGGGTGAACGGACCTGCGCGGCGGCCAAACGCCGACTGCGCGAAGAGATGGGGCTCAACTGCAAACTGACGCCCGTTTCCACCCTGCTCTACCACGAACGCGTATCGAACCAGCTTATCGAGCATGAATACGACCACGTGTTCGCCGGTATCAGCCGCACTCCGCCGATTGCCAATCCCGAGGAAGCCCATAGCTGGCAATGGCTGAAGCTCTCCGAGATACCGGGACGCATCGCGGCAACCCCTGAAGCCTTCAGCATCTGGTTTCGCCGGATCTTCGAACAGGTCGGGCCGGCGGGGGTGCGCGGCTGGAAAGAACTCGCGCATAGCCACCGCTGAGCACTGTCGCTCCGTCCACATTTTTACGAGAGGCAAGGATGCCCGCGACTATAAACCCACCTACGTCTCGATCATGGGCCTGGATCCGGCCACGCAACTGGCGCAGCAACTGGTCGAGCAGGCCCACAACTCGCTGGAACCTATCGGTGCCGCAGCGACCTGGCTACACGGTCTCGCGGACCTGATTATCAAGCGCGCTCACTGAAATCCACGGCCATCCGGATAACGCTCAAGGAAGGAGTCCAGCATGTTCGAGTTGCTCAACACCATCGACAGCCCGGTTGATCTGCGAGCCCTGCATACCGGTGCGCTGGCCCCACTGGCAGACGAACTGCGGGCGTTCATCCTGCACAGCGTTTCGGGCTCCGGCGGCCACCTCTCGGCAAATCTGGGCACCGTCGAACTGAGCATTGCATTGCACTACGTGTTCGACACACCCAAGGACCGGATTGTCTGGGATGTCGGTCATCAGGCCTATGCCCACAAGATCCTCACCGGGCGTCGCGACGCCATGGCAAACATTCGTCAGTTGGGTGGAATTTCCGGATTCCCGCGGCGCTGTGAATCACTCTACGACAGCTTTGGTACCGCCCATTCCAGCACCTCGATTTCGGCGGCGCTGGGCATGGCACTGGCGGCGCGGAACAAGGCCGAGCAGCGCCACTGCATTGCGGTGATCGGCGATGGCGCACTGACCGGTGGCATGGCGTTCGAAGCGATGAACAATGCCGGGCTCTACAAGGATCTGCCGTTGCTGGTGATCCTCAATGACAACGACATGTCGATCTCGCCAGCCGTCGGCGCGCTGCGTCATTACCTGGGCAAACTGACGACCAATCGCTGCGCGATCTCGACCAAGGAACATATCAAGCGTCTATTGCGCGATGTTCCCGCCGTACACGAACTGGTCCACAAAACCGAGGCCCACCTCAAAGGGCTGGTTGCACCGGCCACGCTGTTCGAAGCCATGGGCTTCAACTATTCCGGCCCTGTTGACGGTCATGACCTCGACGAATTGGTCCACGCGCTGCAAGCGATGCAAAGTCTGCGCGGGCCACAACTACTGCACATCGTCACGGAAAAAGGTCACGGTTATACGCCGGCCGCCGCCGACCCGGTGATGTACCACGGACCAGGGAAATTCAATCCGGTACAGGGCATTCTTCCAACGCCCGCCAGCACACAAACGTACACCCAGGTGTTCGGCCAGTGGCTGTGCGATGAAGCAGAACATGACCCGCGTGTCGTCGCCATCACTCCGGCCATGCGCGAAGGTTCCGGGCTGGTGGAGTTCGAGCGGCGCTTCCCTGAGCGCTACTTCGACGTCGGCATCGCCGAGCAACACGCCCTGACCTTCGCCGCCGGGTTGGCCGCCGAAGGCCTCAAGCCGGTGGTGGCAATCTACTCGACGTTCCTGCAACGGGCCTATGACCAACTGATCCACGACATCGCGATCCAGAATCTGCCGGTGCTGTTCGCCATCGACCGAGCCGGCATTGTCGGTGCCGATGGCACCACCCACACCGGCGCCTTCGACATTGCTTACCTGCGCTGCGTGCCGAACCTGACGGTCATGGCACCCGCCGACGAAAACGAATGCCGGCAACTGCTGCACACCGCCCTGCTGCATGACGGCCCAACCGCCGTGCGCTATCCGCGGGGTGTCGGCAGCGGTCAAGCGCCGCTGCCACAACTGACGAGAGTGCCCTTGGGCAAAGGCGAAGTTCGCCGCACCTCGAGCCAAGCCAAGGGTTGCCGCATCGCAATCCTGGCCTTCGGTTCGATGCTGCTCCCTGCGCTGGAATCGGCTGAAACCCTGGATGCAAGCGTCGCCAACATGCGCTTTATCAAACCGCTCGACGGGGCATTGATCGAACACCTCGCCCACAGCCACGACGTGCTGGTGACCGTCGAAGAAGGCAGCGTCATGGGCGGGGCCGGCTCGGCCTGCCTTGAGCACCTGATCACCACCGGCCTCTCCCGGTCAGTGTTGCAACTGGGCTTTGCCGACCAGTTCATCGAGCACGGCACCTGCGAACAGATGCTTAGTGCTTGCGGCCTCGATGCCACCGGTATCACCGCATCGATCCAGCGCTTTCTGATCGAGCGCAGCCTGGACAATCCGCTGATCGAAAGCCCGACAACACCCGCGTCGTTGCGCGCAAGAGCATGAAGTGAACTATCACAAGGAGAGAGCCATGAGCAGCCAACCAGAAAAGAACACCCGCGTCGACAAAACCCGACTGCCTTATGAAATCATCCAGGGTTCGAGTGTCGACAGTTATCAGGAGAAGGTCGCGTATACCTATGGCGACAGCCCGGATGATTGGGGCAAGGCCATTGGTGATTACCGGCTGTTTCAGTTCGGCGTCTACGACGATCCGCGCTCGACCCCGCCTATCAGCCTCGACGAGTCCGGTATTCGTTATTTCGAACGGCAACTGAAACTCGCCGGCCTCGAAGCGCCGGATCGCCCACCGATCAAACGCATCCTCGACATCGGTTGCGGCTGGGGCTACATCCTCAAATACCTGGCCGAACGCTTCCCCGAATGCCAACGCCTGGACGGGGTCAATGTCAGCCGCCGGCAACTGGAGCACTGCGCGAAGTTCCATGCCGAGCAAGGGTTGTCCGAACGCATCAACCT
Organism: Pseudomonas sp. GW822-FHT06B12; assembly: GCF_058799675.1. Taxonomy (NCBI): domain Bacteria; kingdom Pseudomonadati; phylum Pseudomonadota; class Gammaproteobacteria; order Pseudomonadales; family Pseudomonadaceae; genus Pseudomonas; species Pseudomonas sp. GW822-FHT06B12. The sequence goes on along the minus strand of NZ_JBXALR010000012.1, from coordinate 29,598 downwards.
CTACCTGTGCAACGCCAAGGATGTCGAACTGCTGCCGGACGCCGATGAGCCCTACGATCTGGTGATCATCCGCGGGGTAATCTCGCACTTCCCCGACGAGCTTTACGAAACCACCATGCGCGCCCTTGCTGGCCGCGTGCGCGAAGGCGGTGTGGTGGTCATCTCGGACAACCTCTACAACACCCCGCCCACGGCCTACACCTCCGACACCCCGGACGAGGTCGACCGTCTCGCCTGCAAACACCGCAAATCACCGACGTACTTTCGTGAAGTGCTGGAACAGAGTGGCTTCACCACCCACGACATGCGTGTGTTGCCGTCCAACATCGATGTGGCGCGCTGGTTGATGGACTCGAAAGCCAATATCGAGAACAAGGAACTGTTCCCTCACGGGGTGACGGGTGCGTTGGAGGAGTTGCGGGTGCTGGCGGAGAACTGGTCGGTGGCGCTGCTCAAGAACAAGGTATCGACGTATAGCGTGATCGTCACAAAACCGGGTCAGTGAAGGAGCGGGTTATGGATGCGTCTCCCATCACCGAGCAGGAAGAGGTTGTTTCAATCCCTGCCCGGAAAAATATCGGCCATAAGCGCAGTGCAACAGGGGTAGCGCAGGTCGCATTGCCTTATCCCAATGGGTGGTTCGCGGCCTGCTTTAGCCATGAGTTGAAGCCAGGTGCGGTGATACGAGTCCCCTTCATGGGGCAGGAGTTGGTGCTTTACCGTACGGCTTCGGGGTTAGCCCGAGCGATTGACCCTTATTGCCCACATTTGGGTGCCCACTTGGGTTATGGCGGCAAAGTCATCGGTGAGGATCTCGTCTGTCCGTTTCATGGCCTCACCTTCAACCCACAAGGACAGTGCATCAGAACGGGAAACGGCCAAAAACCCCCTTGTGCTGCATTGACACAGCGCTATTTCAAAGAGGTCGATAACGTCCTCTTTGTCTGGCGGCATGAAGATAATCAGCCACCTTACTGGGAATTACCTGAATTGGACTGTGCTGGTTTTTCTCAGGGGCGTTACGAGACGTTCAAGTTACAGGGACTGTCCCAGGACATGACGGAAAACAGCGCCGACCCTAATCACTTTTCGTATCTGCATGGCCTGCAGGAGGTCACCACAGACCATCAAGAGGACGGACACCGGATGATTTACACCATGCGGGCAAAGGTCTTCGGCCAGGTCGTCACTATGCGGATGACGTGTTACGGCATCGGGTACGCAGTGGGTGAAGCCTCGTTTGAACGCTTAGGTTTACTGGCAAGAACGCAGGCGTTGGGCACCCAAACGACCCCCTTGGGCTGGACGTTCCGCATGGTAGATACCATTCGTGTTGACCGGATCAAATCGCTGCCACAACCGCTGTGTCGTATCACCTATGCGTTGGCACTTTTTTTCATTCATCGCTGGTTCGTAAAAACGGTTAAAGAAGACTTTGTCGTGTGGAGTAACCGACGCTTTTTGAGCGCCCCTCAACTGGTTAACGATGAATCCAATATGGCCGTTTACCGTCGTTGGACCACTCAATTCTATCCGCAGAGGGCAAAATCATGACCATCAAATTACCGCCGCTTCCCCAGCCATTCACGCTTGCTGTTCATCCCCACTTTGCAATAGGTAACCCAACCCCTTATCTGGACCTGGATCGCTACGATAATAGTCCGTTCGAGCAGGCCACCCGTGCTTATGCCGATCGCTTTGAACTGTATCAGGATGACCATCAACGCGAACGGCTGGCCAATATCCATTGCAGTTGGCTGGGCTCAATGATGTATCCCGTCGGCAGTGATGAACTGCTGCAAGTTGGCATCGATTTCTGCATGTGGGCCTTTGCTTACGACGATGAATATTGCGATGAAGGGGATATCTCCAGTAAACCAGACAAATTCATTCAGGCCTCAGCCGAAATCTGGCGTCAGTTCGAATCGCCGGAGTACGCACTTTCGCAGGACCGCTATGCCTTGGCCGCTCGTGATTTGCGTATACGCCTTGATAAATTCGCGAAACCAGAGCAAACCGCCTGCTTCGTTGAATCCATGCGTATCTACATGATGGCGGAGATGTGGAAGGCCGTTAACCCTACGCCATCGGTTAACGACTATGTGTCCATGCGGGTAACCGGCGGCGGTGCCTGGTCATTCCCGACGCTGGGACATGTAATTGCCAACGTCGACATCTCCCAACGAGACTATGAGGATCGTCGTGTGCGGGCATTATTCGAAATGCTGGCTCACCTGATGGCCTGGGAAACTGAACCGCATGCCTATTTGAAGGAAATGACACGCGGCTCGAATTATAAAGAGCACAACCTGATCCGCGTGCTGATCCGTGAACGCCAGTGCAGCTTTGATGCCGCTATCGATGAGTACCTGGATATGCGCTTGCGCTTGCTGGGGTTGTTCCTGCGTTTAAAGGAGGATGTGGAGAAAGACGCCTCTGACGGCGTAAAAGCCTACATCGAATCCGTCATTCGTTATTACGTCGGCGCCACCGTGTGGTCACAAAACACACGACGCTATAAATCGATGAGCGGTAATACAGACGATAACGCCTTTGTGGGGGGCCAGTTAACGGATCCACAACCAACGGAAACTTTCAACAGCACCAAACCCATTGAGATAGATGCTTTGAAGTGGTGGTGGCAATACGATCCGTTGGTTTCCAAGCGATGAAAAGATAATTGACTAACAACAAACCACCTATCGACTTACATCCAAACTTGAACACCAAAATTTTTCCCTTTCACGTTCTACTCAACATGAGGGAACCCCATGAAAGTCATCCTCGCCCAACCCCGTGGCTTCTGCGCCGGAGTGGTCCGGGCCGTCGAAACCGTTGAACAGGCCCTCGAACAATACGGCGCCCCGGTGTATGTGCGTCACGAGATCGTGCATAACCAGCATGTGGTCGAGAGTCTGCGCGGCAAGGGCGCACGGTTTGTCGAGGAACTGGATGAAGTGCCGGCGAATGCGGTGACCATTTTCAGCGCCCATGGTGTGGGCACTGACGTGAAGGACGAGGCCCGCGAGCGTCAGTTGCGGGTGCTGGACGCGACCTGCCCGCTGGTGACCAAGGTGCATAACCAGGGTCGGCAGTATGCGGCCAAGGGATATCAGGTGATTCTGATTGGCGACGCCGGGCATCCGGAGGTGGTGGGTACTCTGGGGCAGATTCCGGCGCCGGTAACGTTGGTGCGAAATGTCGCTGAAGTGGCAGAGTTGACGTTCGCGGCGGATACACCGTTGGCCTACATCACCCAGACCACCCTGAGCGTCGACGATACCCACGCGGTCGTTGAGGCGCTCAAGCGGCGCTATCCGCAGATAGTCGGACCGGATACCCGGGACATTTGTTATGCCGTGCAGAATCGTCAGACCGCTGTACGTGAATTGAGCCGCTGCGCCGATCTGGTGTTGGTGGTTGGCAGCGTTAAGAGCGCCAACTCCGTGACCTTGCGCGATATCGCCGGCGAAAGCGGAAAACCCAGCTACCTGATCGCCGATGGCAATGCGGTGCGCAGTGAATGGTTTGGCACTGGGCCGACTGTCGGTATTACTGCCGGAGCCTCGACGCCGGAGTCCATGATTGACGATGTAATCGCTGCCCTGGCACGGATCGCCCCGCTTGAAATCGAGGCCCTGCCAGGTCGTGAAGAACACGTGCAGTTCCGCCTGCCCGAAGGGTTGATTGCGCGCCAGTAAGGCACGCCCCACAGGAGCCGAATCGATGAACAGCGCCATCCCCAGACGTCGCACCCGCCAGGTCGCCATTGGTTCGGTGAAGCTGGGCAGCGACAGTCCGATCGTGGTGCAAGCCATGACCAACACCGACACCGCCGATGCCCAGGCCACGGCCCGCCAGGTCGAAAGCCTGGCGACCGCCGGTGCCGAGCTGGTGCGGATCACGGTCAACAGCCATGACGCTGCCGCCCAAGTGGCAAACATTCGCGAATTGCTTGACCGGCGCAACATCAGCGTGCCGCTGGTGGGCGACTTCCACTTCAACGGCCATCGATTGCTCACGGCATATCCCGCGTGCGCCGAGGCGTTGGGCAAGTACCGGATCAACCCCGGCAACGTCGGCAAAGGTGCCAAACGCGACGAACAGTTTTGCAGCATGATCGAAGTCGCTTGCCGCTACGACAAACCGGTGCGGATCGGGGTCAACTGGGGCAGCCTTGATCCTGACTTGCTCGCACGCATGATGGATGCCAACGCGACGCTCGCTCAACCGTTGGCCGCTGATGCGGTGATGCGCGAGGCGTTGGTGGTCTCGGCACTGGAAAACGCCCAGCGCGCCATCGAGGTGGGTTTGCCAGCAGATCACATTGTGTTGTCGGCGAAGGTCAGTCATGTGCAGGATTTGATCGCGGTGTACCGCAACCTTGCGGCGCGCTGCGATTTTCCGCTGCACCTGGGTTTGACCGAAGCCGGCATGGGCTCCAAAGGCATCGTCGCCTCCTCCACCGCGCTGGCGGTGCTGTTGCAGGAAGGCATCGGCGACACGCTACGCATTTCCCTCACCCCGGAACCCAATGGCGACCGCAGTCGCGAAGTGTTGGTCGCGCAGCAGATTTTGCAAACCATGGGACTGCGAGCCTTTACCCCGAGCGTCGTCGCCTGCCCCGGTTGCGGACGCACCACCAGCAGTTTTTTTCAGGAGTTGGCGCAACAGATCGAAGACTTTCTACGCAGCCAAACGCCAGTCTGGAAGACCGTGTACCCGGGCGTCGAACAGATGCAGGTGGCGGTCATGGGCTACGTGGTCAACGGCCCGGGCGAGAGTCGTCTGGCCGACATCGGTATTTCCCTGCCCGGCGCTGGAGAGCATCCGTCAGCCCCGGTTTACATGGACGGTGAACGGGTTCTGACGCTAAAGGGCGCGAGTATTGCCGAGGACTTTACGCAGTTGCTCGGACTCTATGTTGCGGCTCGTTATGGCGGGCAGGAGCAGGCTCGGTTACAACTGGCCGCAGCCCTTGGCTCGTCCTTGATCCCTCATGCCTGACAACCAACCCAAGAGCAAAAGTCTGCAGCTTTCATTGACTGTCGTAAGCGTACAACTATTTGCTCTTCACATACTTGGGCAAAAAAATCGGCTTCTTGAACTCCTGGCTCCCTTGCCAGTCAGCTAATTAGGCCCTCCCTCAAGGCTGCCGGAGTTACGCGGCAATGGCTGATCATTACAACGAGCGACAAAGCGCTATCGACGCTCATGGCATCATCGGTGACATGCGCAGCGCTGCACTGATCAACGACAAGGGCAGCGTGGACTTTTTCTGTTGGCCGGAATTCGACAGCCCGTCGATTTTCTGCTCATTGCTGGACACCCCGGAGGCCGGGATTTTCCAACTGGCACCCGACCTGCCCGATGCTCGACGCGAGCAAATCTACCTGCCCGACACCAATGTGCTGCAAACCCGCTGGCTGAGTGAACGTGCGGTCGTGGAAATCACCGACCTGCTGCCCATCGGCGACAGCGACGAGAACCAGCCACTATTAATCCGCCGTGTGCGACTGGTCAGTGGCCGCGCCACGTTCCACCTGCATTGCGCGGTGCGCCATGACTACGCCCGAGCGCAGACCAAGGCGCGGATCGACGGTGCAGACATCTGCTTCGAAGCCGCTCATCAGTCTGGTTTACGCTTGCGTGCCAATCAGCCGATGCAGGTTGTACAAAACGCGGCCGTCGCCACCTTCAGCCTCGAACAGGGACAAAGCGCCGAATTCCTCCTGGGAGCCCTCGACGACCCACGTTTCAAGGATGAAAACAGCGACCTGTGCCTGCAACGCACGCTGAAGTTCTGGCGCGACTGGATCGGTCGATCCAATTACCGTGGACGCTGGCGTGAAATGGTCAACCGCTCGGCACTGACACTGAAATTGCTGACCTCGCGCAAACATGGTGCGATCCTCGCCGCCGCGACCTTCGGCCTGCCGGAAACACCCGGCGGCGTCCGCAACTGGGACTACCGCTACACCTGGATCCGTGATGCCTCCTTTACCGTTTACGCCTTTATGCGTCTGGGCTTTATCGAGGAAGCCAACGCCTACATGCGCTGGTTGCGCGGACGGGTCAGCGACTGCCAGGGCAAACCGATGAAGCTCAACGTCCTTTATGCCATCGATGGTCGTCAGGAGCTGCCGGAAACCGAACTCACGCACCTGTCCGGTCACGGCGACGCCAGACCGGTACGTATCGGCAACCAGGCCTACGATCAGGTTCAGCTGGATATTTTCGGTGAGTTGATGGACGCGGTGTACCTGGTCAACAAGTACGGTGAAGCGATTTCCCACGAGGGTTGGCTGCACACCGTCGAGGTCGTCGATCAGGTCTGCGGCACCTGGCAGCAAGAGGATGTCGGCATCTGGGAAATGCGCGGCGAGCAGCATCACTTTCTGCATTCGCGGCTGATGTGCTGGGTGGCGCTGGATCGGGCTATCCGTCTTGCCTCGAAACGCTCACTGCCCGCCCCGTTCGCCCGCTGGGATCAGACCCGTCAAGCGATCTACGCCGACATCTGGAGCAATTTCTGGAACGCCGAACATGGTCATTTCGTCCAGCACATCGGTGGCACCGCGCTCGACGGTTCGATGCTGCTGATGCCTCTGGTGCGCTTCGTCAGCGCCAAGGACCCGCGCTGGCTGTCGACCCTGCAAGCGATCCAGAAAACCCTGGTGCGCGACGGTATGGTTTACCGCTACCACAATGACGATAGCCAGATTGATGGCCTGCCCGGCACCGAAGGTGCGTTCGCCGCCTGCTCGTTCTGGTACGTCGAATGCCTGGCCCGCGCCGGTCAGCTCGAAAAAGCCCACCTGGAATTCGAACAACTGCTGCGCTACGCCAACCCGCTCGGGCTATACGCCGAAGAGTTCGACAGCCACGCAAGGCACGTGGGCAACACGCCGCAAGCGCTGACCCATCTGGCACTGATCAGCGCGGCGAGTTTTCTCGATCGGAAACTGGGTGGGGAAAAGAGTTACTGGCAGCCGTAAGGTTCTGGTGACAGACAATCCTTTGTGACAAGGAGACTCGCCCTTTTACCGGTAAGTTAAGGGCAATCCATGTGGGAGCGAGCCTGCTCGCGATAGCGGTGGGTCAGTCAACATTGATCTTGAATGTAATGCCGTCATCGCGAGCAGGCTCGCTCCCACAGGTTTTCACCTTAATTGACTGGCATTAGGGCAAGCCCCTTCGCCACAGGTTGTGCTCTACGCGTCCTAGTCGTAAGGATCGAAATTATCCAGCGCCCGGTTCACCAATAACTCGCTCAACACCACCATCTGTTGAATCGCCAGCGCCACATGACGGCGCGAGCCTTCCAGTTCGAAGGCCAGATCGCTGGCCAGCACATTCACCGATGCCAGGGTTTCGCTGGCGTGGGCCAGCAGGGTTTCGTTATCGGCATCGGGAATGACCACAAACATTTTACCCGGCCGGGTATCGAGTTTCGGTGGCGGGGTGAACGGCGGCAAGTGGTAATCCAACGCGCGCTCGGCGGCGTCATGCAGCTTGCTGGAGTCGAGGGCGTCGTAAGGGGAAACGCTAGGGTTTTCGGGGGGATTGGGGGTGATTTTGACCATGGTTGAAACTCCATTCAGAAATTGGAGTTCGCCATTTCTGCGACCAAGCAGAAGGGTGGCGAACTGTACGCAGGTTGGTCGACCAGGGAATGGAAACCCGGCAGGGCCTAAGCCCTCCCACGCACAGTTTGCCAATAAGCAAAAAAACCGCTCACGCGGTTCTGTGCGCCATTCTAAACCCGGGCGACCAAACCCAGTCACTGATTTTGCAGCGACCCGCAAACACTAGCCCTGCACCCTTCCCAACCGCAACCTTAAATCCCCGTCGGATATTTCCCCGGCCAACACCACTTCTGTAGGAGCCTAGCTTGCTAGCGATGAACGATGACCCGGTCTACCTGACGAAACGCGTTTAATGATGAAAGCCCCAAAAGATCGCAGCCTGCGGCAGCTCCTACGGATTTGCGTAGGAGCTGCCGCAGGCTGCGATCCTGGCGATCCCGCACGCTGAAATATGCGGTTGCAAGCCAGCCACCGGCCTCATAACATCGCCCCCTCAACGGGTACAGCGGAGCTGTTCAACAAAACCCGCATTCAAGGAACCAGAATGACCCAGCGCATCCAATGCAGCATCAAAGCACCTCCCCGATCGGGCCTGACCCGGGATCAACTTTGGGAAGCCGAAGACAAAGGTCTGATCAAATGCTGGGAAATCGGTCGCGAACGCGCCGCTAAATTCCCCGATCTTTCAAAACGCTGCCTGGCCGGCGAACTCCCGGTACTCGGCTGGAAAGGTGGCGTCAGCCGTAGCCTGAAGAAACGCGATAAGTTCGGCTCCCTCAAATACCTCGCCCAATGGCAAGGCCTGCGCGGTGAAGACCTGGATATCGACCTGACTCAGGAACGGACGATGACCTGCTCCAGCACCAGAATGGTCGTGACCTTCACCCCGGATCGCTCGAAATACTTCAACCAGCCGTCGGAAATGGAAGCCTAGGGGCGACTCAAACCTCCTCAACAACACTCTCCCGCGAAAACCGCTCACGATACGCCTGCGGTGTCACGCCTATGGCCCGCAGGAAACTGCGGCGCAGGGTTTCTTCGCTGCCGAACCCGCATTGCACGGCGATCCGTTTGATCGGCACTCCGGTGTCACTCAGCAATCGTCGTGCAGTTTCGACGCGGATCAGTTCGATCGCCCGCGCCGGGGTCTGGCCGGTGTCGGCGCGATAGTGCCGGATGAAGCTGCGCTCGCTCATGCCAGCTTGCAGGGCCAGCGCCGGGATGCCGAGGTCCAGGGAGAGGTTTTCGGCGATCCAGGCGTGCAGCTCATCAAAGCGGTTGCCGTGCTGTTGCAGGTCCAGAGTCACGCTGAACTGCGACTGGCCGCCTGGGCGTTTGAGGAACACCACCAGTTGTCGGGCGACTTCCAGGGCGATGCCGCGCCCCAGATCCGCTTCCACCAGCGCTAGCGCCAGATCGATGCCGGCCGTGACTCCGGCCGAGGTCCAGACCGGGCCGTCGTTGATGAAAATCGGATTGGGCTCGACTCGCAGTTTCGGGTGCTTTTGCGCCAGCTGATCGCAGCGGGTCCAGTGGGTGACCACTCGGCGACCGTCGAGCCAACCGCTGGCCGCCAGCAAAAATGCGCCCGTGCACACCGACGCAATGCGCCGGGAAACCGCAGCCTGTTGGCGCACCCAGTCCACCAGCACAGCGTCTTCGGCCGCCGCATAGACACCCCAGCCGCCCGCGATGATCAACGTGTCGGACGGTCCGTCCGGTAACGGTTCGGCCAGCAACGCCAACCCGGCCGAGGACATCACCGCCCCGCCGCCATCGGCAATGACCGTCGGCGCATAGGGCGGCGGCAATCCTCGCTGCGCGGCAATGTCGTTGGCCGTGGCAAACACTTGCAACGGCCCGGTGACATCGAGCAATTGCACTTTGGCGAAGGCCAGCACATGAACGGTTTTCGGCGGTTTCGGCATGATTGGCGTAATTCGAGGGTTTATTGGCGTGTACGCCAAATCCTACGGGCATACAGTCAAACCGTCCACCCGAACCGGGTGCGAACACGCAGACCCAGGAGATAGCGTCATGACGTTGCAGATCGGTTTTCTGTTGTTTCCACAGGTGCAGCAACTGGACCTGACCGGACCTTACGATGTGCTGGCCTCGCTGCCGGACGTGAAGGTGCATTTGATCTGGAAGGACCTGGTCCCTGTGACGGCAAGCACCGGCCTGGTCCTGAAGCCGACCACCACATTTGATGACTGCCCGGACCTGGATGTGATTTGCATCCCCGGCGGCAGCGGTGTCGGGCCATTGATGGAAGATCCGCAGACCCTGGCGTTCATTCGCAAACACGCCGCCAAGGCACGCTACGTGACCTCGGTGTGCACCGGCGCATTGGTGCTCGGCGCCGCTGGATTGCTCAAGGGCAAACGTGCGACGACCCACTGGGCCTACCATGAATTACTGAGTCTTTTGGGCGCTATTCCGGTTCGGGACCGGGTGGTGCGCGACGGCAATCTGCTGACCGGTGGAGGGATCACTGCCGGTATCGATTTTGCCCTGACCCTGGCCGCCGAGTTGTATGGCGATGACGTGGCGCAACGGGTGCAGTTGCAACTCGAATACGCGCCTGCACCGCCGTTCAATTCCGGCGACCCGCACACCGCGCCGAAAGCCGTGCTGGAGGAAGCTCATCGGCGGACAGCCGCCTCGCTCAACCAGCGCACGCTGATCACCGAACGCGTAGCGGCACGGCTCGGTCAAGCGCTTGGCCAGGTCTGAAACAGACTTTTACAGCGCTCATAAAAAAACCCGCCGAAGCGGGTTTTCCAAGACCATGACGACATCCTGTCGCTGCATTCCTTGCAAATGGTCGATCATCCATGACCCTGAGCGCGTCCTGCGCTGCAGTTGATGGAGTCAGATTAGGCCTGAAACAAAAAGCGCAAAAGACGACATACCATCGACCGTGCGTAAGCCATTGGCTATGCGTCAACGTGAGCCCTCAACAGCCCCTTTCCTGCAGACGAAAAAAAACCCGCCGAAGCGGGTTTTCAAGACCATGACGACATCCTGTCGCTGCGATCCTTGCAAATGGTCGATCATCCATGACCCTGAGCGCGTCCTGCGCTTCAGTTGATGGGTGTAGATTAAACTTCGGATCCAATCTGAAATAGACGACATCGTTACTAGCGCGTGTAAGACATTCGCCATTGCAGCGCTTCCGAAAACCCTTAGAGCCGTCAGGCTTCAAGCATCCGGGTCGCGAGTAGTGCGTCAGACAAGGATCAAACATGCTGGGTCAATTCATTGTTCTACAAAGGATTTCAGATTCGTCAACGCGTGGTCCCACTGCTGACTGATGATTTCCAGCGAGCGGCGCGCCTCGTCCAGTTGCGTCGGCTCAAAGACCCAGCGGCGCTCACGCCCCAGCTTGGTGTCACGCACCAGACCGGCGTCCGCCAGCACCCGCAAGTGTTTGGTCACGGCCTGACGGCTGATGTCGGTGCCCACGGTCAGTTGCGCGATCGACATCGCCCCGCCGCCGCACAGCACGTCGATCAGCCGCAGCCGGGTTTCGTCGCCGAGCGCGGCGAAGGTCAGCGCCGAACGGCCCAGCGCAGTGGCGGCCGACGGTGCATCCAGTGTCAAGGCGTCAGGGTGCGGCAAGGTACGTCTCGATGTTGGTCATTTGGTCATCCCAGCCCCGACTGTTCATGCGGAAGGCTTTGAGACGGCGTTCTACCGGAATGTTATCGAAACCGGACTCCACGACCTTTAGCAAAGTACCGCCGTCCATGTCTTCGAGCTCGAACAGCACCAGGGTGGTGGGCTCCGACGAATAGTCCATGTCCGGTTCCACCGCATACGGATGCCAACGGAACGCAAACACCCGCTCGGGCTCGACCCGCGCCACCTGTACGTCCCAGACCAGATGTTCATAGCCCGGATAAGTGATTTGCCCCTGGGTTCGCTCACCGGCGACAAAACGTTTGCCATCGAGCGCGACGCCAAACCACTTACCGAAGGATTCGGCATTGGCCAGGGCGCGCCAGACAGTGGAGCGTGGAGCCTTGAGCAGGATCTTTCTTTCGATGCGATCTGATGAGTGCATAGGTCACCTCCTTTTGATGAACACTAGGCCCGGATAGCCGGATGCGCAACCTGTGAGTTGCATTAAACAGGTATGCCCCGCCAGTACGAGAGCCTTTATGAGCTCAACACCCCCGGTTGACGGTGGTAACGTCCACTCTCTACCGCTCGTCAGTCAGCCCACCAGACCGTTGAAGGAACACGCCATGACCACACTCCACGGCAGTTGCCTGTGCAAGGCCATCACCTATGAACTCGACAGCCTCGACATGCCGATCAGTCACTGTCATTGCCATACCTGTCGCAAGGCCCACGCGGCGGCGTTCGCTTCGACGGCCGGGGTCATGCGTGAGCATTTTCGTTGGGTCAGGGGTTTGGACAAGTTGTCATCCTTCGAGTCCTCGCCCGGCAAACTGCGACACTTCTGCTCGCAGTGCGGCTCGCATCTGGTGGCCGAACGTTTGGCTCAGCCGCATGTGATTGTGCGGGTGGCGACGCTCGATGATGATCCGCAGATGACGCCGCAGGTACACATCTGGACGTCTCACGATGTGCCTTGGTTGGTTTATGAAGGGATTGCCAGGAAGGAGACCTGAGTTGCCCGGTTCCCGGGGCTTGATGCTCTAGCGTCTGTCAGGGCCTCTTCGCGAGCAAGCCCGCTCCCACAGTAGATTTTCGGTGTACACACAATGTGTGTACGACCGAGATCCAATGTGGGAGCGGGCTTGCTCGCGAATGCGTCCGCTCAGACACCGCCGCTACCGGATAAACACCTGCGCCGTGGTGATCGCCATGTCGCCGCCCGGCATTTTGATGCTGCCGATCTGTTTCAGGCTGTCGGCATCAAAAATCGCCACGTCGTTGAAGGTCCCGGCCAGGTAGATCTTGCTGCCGTCCTTGTTGAAGGAAATGCAGTAGTAGGAGTGATCCAGGTTCGTCGCCTGAAGCAGCTTCTTCTGTTTGATGTCGTACTTGGCCAGACGATTGAGCACGCCGAACATCAGGTTCGGGTCCTTCGGTGAACGCATACCGCTGAAATAGATTTCGATCAGCGGGCCGAAATCGGTGGTTTCGGTCTTGCCGGTTTTCAGGTCGATGCTGAACAGCCCGTAGAGGTTTTCGGCAGTGGCCGGGTCCTGTTTCTCGTCCTTGAATTTCGCCGTGGTGTAGAGCAGCGAGAAGTCATGCCGGTACGTCTGCTGATTCCACACGTAGAGCACGTCCGGCGCGCTGTAGTTTGGACGTTTCCAGTGACGGCTAGGGATCAGCACGTCGAACTTGCCGGTTTTCACGTTGACCTTGTAGATGTCCGCACCCGCCACATACAGCGTGCCGTCGTCACCGCTTTGCATGATGGTCAGCTGGCGCGGTGCCGGGAAGCTGCGAACCGGTTTGGCGCTCATGCCGGCGTCAGTGGCGTACACATCCAGCCGTGGTTGTTGCACTTCGTAATGATCATTGAGCATCAAGGTCGGGTTGGCGACGGCGTACAACTCCTTGCCGTCGTGACTGAGGGTGAACGCGAACATCGAACGGGCCTTCTCCCCCGGTTGCTGGGTGATACTGGCGTGGAACACCTGCTTGCAGCTGTCGAGTTCGACGCCGTAGATGTCCGCGTAATGATTGTTCAGCACATACGCGGTCTTGCGGTCCGGCGACAACTGAATGGTGCCAGGGCCAAAGGCATCCGGCAGTTTGCAGGTCTTGTATAGGCTGTCGGTTTTAAGGTCGATGACGTTCAGGTTGTTCGGGTAATTGGTGGTCAACATGTACTCGTAACCACTTTGAAGCACTGTGTTTTCATCGGCCAGAACACTGAGTGAACAGACACTCAGGAGGGCGGAAGCGGCCAGGCCGCAGGCATTGATAAGGCGCATGCAGGAATCCTTCTTCTGTCCGATCATTTATCTTTTGGGAATACTGTGCCGAGGTTGCGCCAGCTCTCGTTGGAGGCTTGGGCGTCCTTGTTCCAGTCCGGGTAGGTGCTCATCATGTCCGGCACCTGAGCTGGCCACCAGCAAGGGTCGGAGCAGCCATAAAGGTCAGCTTCCATGGGCTGGCACAGCGACGACACACCACCAAAGGCGTCGATTTCCCAGCCGGGGTCAGTGGTCGAAGCGCAACCGGCGACGGAACTCATTGCCACCACTTCTTCGATACGGTTTTCGGCCGCGGCCTGATCGAGCTTCTGGGCTTTGTTATTGATTGCCTTGAGATGTTTCATATCAGTGAGCCTTGCGCGGAGTGATGTAACTGCTGATAAACGCAGGGTTGTGGGCCATGATCCGGGTGTAGACCTCGATGCCGAAGTCGACCCAGTCACGCATCAGTTCGCAGTAGTGATAGGTCGGGTGGGTCGGGTCGCCATAACGGGCATAGCTCTCGTGGTAGCAGCCGCCGGAACACAGGTTACGGATCTGGCAGTCTTCGCAGCCGGTGTTGGTCCGGTCCAGGCGCTGGGACAAAAAGTCGTTCAACTCGACCTGTTTCACGCCGCTGTGAACGTTGCCGAAGGTCGGCAATGACGAGCCGGTGAAACGGTGGCAGAGGTTGAGTTCGCCCTTGTGATCCACCGCCAGCATCTTCAGTCCGGCACCGCACGGCAGGGCTTTTTTGTGGCCCTCGTGGATGTCGGTGATCAGTTGGTGCAAGTTGGAGAAACCGATGTTGCGGTGCTCCAGCGCCGCTTCCAGATAGCGCCGACCGAGCTTTTTCATGTTGGCGAAGACTTCGATCAACTCGTCGCTGGACAGGTTGAAGCTGCTGATGTCGCCCGAGGTCACCGGGGCAAAACCGACTTCAGCGAAACCCAACTCGTTGAACAGGTGATCCCAGATGGTTTCGACGTCGGTAACGCCGGTAGTCAGGGTCACTCGTGCACCGACCGGGCGGCTGTTGTAGCGCGACAGCAGCATCTCGGCCTTGCGCCGAACCACGTCATAGGTGCCCTGCCCGCCCACGGTGATGCGGTTGCGGTCGTGCACGGTTTTCGGTCCGTCGATGCTCACCGACAAGCCAAAACGATGGGCATTGAGGTAGTCGACCGTTTCCTCGGTGAGCAGCGTGGCGTTGGTGGTCATGACGAATTCGACGAACTTGCCGGCCTCGCGAAAGCGCTTCTCGCAGTAGTCGACCATGTATTCGATCAGCTTGCGGTTGCTCAACGGCTCGCCACCGAAGAACACCACGGTAAAACGCTCTTCATCTGGCGATTCGCGCAGCAGCATTTCCACCGACGCCACGGCAGTGTCGACGTCCATCTTCTTGCCGGCCGAGGGCTTGTCGAGGTCTTCCTTGTAGCAATAGGTGCAGCTCAGGTTGCAGCCGGTGTTGACGTTGAGCACCACGGTATTGATCGCCGTACGTTCGACCCGTTTGGTGCCGATGTCCGGGGTCAGCGGCGAACCGTCGCTGACCAATTCCAGGGAGATCAACTCGCGCAGGGTTTCGGTGATTTCTTCGCCGTTGAAGCGTGCCGCCAAGCGCTGGATCAAGTCCTCCGACGAACAGCCGGGACCGCGCAAGGTATCAATGATGGTGCCGGTCAGCTCATCGCTGGCGAACAGCGAACTGCTGGGAATGTGAAATAACATGCGGTCGGCATCGACGTGCACTTCGTGCAGATTACGCTCGACCAGATTCAAGATAGCGCCCATTACAACCTCCTGTGCAAACCCCGTTTCACGAGGCCTGCGGTCATTCCGAAAAAGTGTCTGAAGCGGTTGCGTTCAGCCAACTCATGGAATGGGTGGATTGTTCCAGCGTTGCACGGTGACAATCATGTGGCCCTCGCCGGTCAGGGATTTCCCTGCGTCGTCGACGGCGGCGATCACCTTGAGGTTGCCGGCGTTGTTGGTGGACATCTTGCGCGCAGGGTTTGGCCCCGCATCGCCCGGGGTGAACACGCCGCTGTCGGCCTGCATGGTGCCGGCAAACTTGACGTCCTGGTCTTCCTTGGCGCGGTCGTCGAAGGCTTCGACCTTCCACTGCGCCGGGAATACACCGATGCGATACGGCTTGCCATCGGCGCCTTTGCCCCAGGCTTCGGCGTCAAAACGGCCCTGGACTTTCGGCGTCGAACCGCCGCCCTCACCGATCCGCGCCACCGAGAATTCCGGCACCACCTTGACCTCGGCAATCTGGCTGTAGACCGACAGGGTCGGACCTTTCAGGCTGCCAATGCTGACCTCACGCGCCCCAGGTTTGGCATTGACGGCGGCTTTGATTTTGACCTTGATGCGCTCCGGACTTTGCTCCAGCACTTGCGCCACTTCCACACCACTGCCGAAGTTCGGCGTGCCTTGCAGGCCGCTGCCGATCAGGGTGACTTCGGTTTCACTGCCGGCCTTCAGATAACCCGGCTGCACCGCCAGCAAACGGCTGGAGCCTTGTTTGGCGGCGATAAAGTCGAGGCCACGTTCATCGTGCTCGGCGTCGAACATCCGGCCTTGCAGTTCCGTGCCCTTGGCGGCGAACACCTGACGCATGACCACGCCATCGATGGTCACGTTGCCGCGCCATTCATAGCCGCTGTAGAGGATCGCGCTGCCGTCGCCATTGAACGGGCTGCCATCGGCGTATTGGCCTTTGACCGTGACCTTGAACTGATCAAAGCCCGAGGCGCTGACGCTCATGACACCGGCCAGTTCGCCCTTGCCCGGCAAGTGACCGCTGAAGCTCCAGTCCCCCACCAGCGCGTCTGCCTTCGGCGCGGTTTTCTGCCAGGCTCTCCAGGCCGGATTGTCCAGCGGATAGCGCTTGGCCAACAACGGCACCATGTCTTTGCGGGCAATGTCGAACCAGTCGCGGTCGCGGGCCAGCGCCTGGTATTCCAGAGACGGCCATTGGCCGAGGTGGAAGTTCACCAGACGCTCCCACTCCTGGGCCGGCCGCCGTTGCAGGGCCACCCGCGCACCGGAGTGGCAGCGGCCGCACATCTGGCTGGTCTGGTCGTCGAAATGCTCGACAGTGTTGAGTCGGCGCTCCAGCGCGTAACGCACGCCGTCGGTTTCACTCGGTGCCAGGCCTTGGGTATCGGCGAGGTATTTGACCAGCGTGCGGCGATCCTC
Source organism: Pseudomonas sp. GW822-FHT06B12 (assembly GCF_058799675.1). Lineage (NCBI taxonomy): Bacteria > Pseudomonadati > Pseudomonadota > Gammaproteobacteria > Pseudomonadales > Pseudomonadaceae > Pseudomonas > Pseudomonas sp. GW822-FHT06B12. Next base: position 12,893 of record NZ_JBXALR010000012.1, on the reverse strand, counting down.
ATCACTGATCTGCAAACCGTGCATGGTCTGCATCCGGGCGATGCTCATCAGCCAGCCTTCGGGGGTTTTGCGCTGGTGGCTGATACGGCTCAAGGCATTGCCGGCTTCAGGGGTATGACAGCCCTGGCAGGTTTCCTTGAGAATGGTTTGGGCGTCACGCGCAGCCATGCTTTGCGGAGCATGCAGGGCGGCACACGCAGCGAGCGCCAGCAGACTGGCGCTCATGCCTGATCGGAGTTTTCTCTTCATCAACGTCGAACCTCGCACGGTGCTTTCTTATTGTTGTGATCTGTTGTTTTTATGGTTTCTGCCGCCAGCGAACCGGTCGCTGGCGGAGGCAAGAGAAACGTCTGCGAAGGAGCAATACACGGAGCGTGCCAGCTTATTAATAGTCTTTAAAATCAGATAATTAGAGATAAGTAGCGACTTTTGATCACAGTTGAAAAACATGAGCGGCGTCTAATATCGCGACAACTGTTGCACTCTGAGACGAGCATAGATGACGCCCTGCGTATACGATGGCCAGCTATCCGCTTAACCGCTTCAGCTACGGGAACTGCGCCATGCTCAATGCTTTGCTCTTCGACCTCGACGGCACCCTGACCGACACCGATGCGCTCCATCTGCTGGCGCTGCAACAGCTGTTGCTGGAGGAGGATGGCCGGGTCTTCAGCAAAGCCGAGTTCGAAGCCCATGTGAGTGGCCAGGCCAACGCCAACATGTGCCGCTACCTGTTCCCGGACCGCTCGGTGGCCGAGCGCGAAGCGTTCGCCGAACGCAAGGAAGTGCGCTTCCGTAAGCTGTCACCGCAACTGACACCGATTGCCGGGCTGCTGCGTTTACTGGATTTCGCCAAGGCTCAAGACATCGGCATCGCCGTGGTGACCAACGCGCCACGGGCCAACGCCGATCACATGCTTGAAGCTCTGGGCCTGCGTGAGCGTTTCGAACATATCGTGGTCGCCGAGGAATTGCCCCGCGCCAAACCCGATCCTCTGCCCTACCTCACCGGCCTCGAACGTTTGCACGCCAGCGCCGGGGTGACCCTGGCGTTCGAAGACTCGATCCCCGGTCTGACGGCGGCGGTGAAAGCCGGGATCTTCACCGTGGGCCTGGTAACCAGCCAACGCCGCGAGACGTTGCTGGCGGCGGGTGCGCATCTGGTGATCGAGGACTTTAACGATCCGCAGTTGTGGGCCGTGATTGATCGCATGTTGAGCCGTTAACGGCTTTGGCTGTCTCACTCACGTCTCAGATTGCGACAGCTCCGCGCGCTTCAGTCAGCTGCTTTTGGCACTGAACCCCGCTAAACACAGCCCTTCGGCAAACTGGCACAACCGTTGCGAAAGACCTCGTCACACGAACAAGACGAGGTTTCACCATGCCGCTCCCTTATCTGCTTCCTGCCGTTTCGGCGTTCATCCAACGCGCGCCGCGCATGCTGATCGGCGCCGACTGGGTCGAGGCCACCGACGGCCAGACCATGCCTTTGCACAACCCGGCGACCGGCGAAGTGCTGTGCGTTGTACCGAAGGCTACGCCAGACGATGTTGATCGCGCCGTGCTCGCCGCACGTCATGCATTCGATGATTCAGCCTGGACCCGAACCCGACCTCGGGAGCGGCAAAACCTGTTGTGGAAACTCGCTGACCTGATGGAGCGCGACGCCGAATTGCTCGCGCAACTGGAATGCCTGAACAACGGCAAGAGTGCGGCGGTGGCGCAGGTCATGGACGTGCAGTTGTCCATCGACTTCCTGCGCTACATGGCCGGTTGGGCAACCAAGATCGAAGGCTCCAGCGTCGAAGTCTCGCTGCCGTTAATGCCGGACGATCAGTTCCACAGCTTTATCCGTCGTGAAGCAGTGGGTGTGGTGGGCGCCATCGTTGCCTGGAACTTCCCGCTGCTGCTGGCCTGCTGGAAACTCGGCCCGGCCCTGGCCACCGGTTGCACCGTGGTGCTGAAACCGGCGGATGAAACGCCGCTGACCGCGCTGAAACTCGCCGAGTTGGTGCTGGAAGCCGGCTACCCGAGCGGGGTGTTCAACGTAGTCACCGGCACTGGCATCACCGCAGGTTCGGCGCTGACCCACAACCCGTTGGTGGACAAACTGACCTTCACCGGCTCCACTGCCGTCGGCAAGCAGATCGGCAAGATCGCCATGGATTCCATGACCCGGGTCACCCTGGAGCTGGGCGGTAAATCGCCGACGATCGTCATGGCCGACGCCAACCTCGGCAGTGCTGCCGCCGGAGCGGCCGGCGCGATTTTCTTCAACCAGGGTCAGGTTTGCTGCGCAGGTTCGCGGCTCTATGTGCAACGCAAGCATTTCGACAATGTGGTGGCCGACATTGCCGGTATTGCCAACGCCATGAAGCTGGGTAACGGCCTGGACCCGAGCGTTGAAATGGGCCCGCTGATTTCGGCGCGCCAGCAGGAGCGGGTCTACAACTACATCGAAATGGGCCGTGAAAGCGGCGCGACCATCGCCTGTGGCGGCGAGCAATTCGGCCCTGGGTTCTTCGTCAAACCGACAGTGATTGTCGACGTCGATCAAAAGCATTCGCTGGTTCAGGAAGAGATCTTCGGCCCGGTGCTGGTGGCGATTCCGTTCGATGACGAAGCCGATGCGCTGCGCATGGCCAATGACAGTCCGTATGGCTTGGGCGCGAGCATCTGGTCCAACGACCTGGCGGCCGTGCACCGGATGATTCCACGGATCAAGTCCGGTTCGGTCTGGGTCAACTGCCACAGCGCTCTCGACCCGGCATTGCCGTTTGGTGGTTACAAGATGTCCGGCGTGGGCCGGGAGATGGGGTATGCGGCGATCGAGCATTACACCGAGTTGAAGTCGGTGTTGATCAAACTGTAATCACTGGCGCTCTCCAGACCGCCATCGCGAGCAAGCTCGCTCCCACGTTGGATCTCTAGCGTTCACCAGATCCCTGTGGGAGCGAGCTTGCTCGCGATGGCGCCAGACCGGTCACCTCAACTGTCAGGGTTTAAACCCCTGCGCAAGCAACCAACTGCGCACCACTCGCCCCTGACCCACCGTCAAACCTGCCAGCGCTTGCTCGGCGGGTTCGGTTTGCAGGCGACGCAGCAACGGCGCCAACTCCACCCCTTGCACGTGCCAGATCCCCAACGGCTGATCCGCCGTGATCACCACTTCGGCCTCGTCGACAAATCCATCGCGCAGTACCGGTGCGCGTTCAACTCTCAGAGACGCGAAGTCTGCGCCTGCGTGAGCAAGCTCCGCATCCGGCCACTGTCGACGCGCCCGCCAGAACGGTTGTTCCGGCCAGCGCAGTTCATCGGCATAAAAATCCCGGCCAATGCGCGCAAACCGCAAAAACAGCTGCTCGACCCGTTGTTGATGAAAACGCTGAGCCAATGCCGCCCGCTCAGGTTTACGCAATAAGGTGTTGATCACCACCGGCGCCTGCAACGCTGAAGACAACGACTGAAAGATGCCGTTGCCTGACAGCGGATCAACCGCCATGGCCGCATCGCCAACCCGAATCCAGTTATCGCCGCACACCTGTGGATTGAGAATCGCCGTGCTGCTGCGGGCATGCAGTTGCAGATCGGTTTCAGCCTGCCCCCCGAAAAAATCGGCGGCCAACGGTGAGCCCTGACGGCGCTGGCGGCAGTAGTCGAGCAACTGCGCTTTGCCCGGCAACTCGGCGCTGGCCACGTCCACGGTCAACTGCCAATAACATTGACCATCGGCCCGTCGCGCCATCCAGGCCCAACCGTCCTGCAGACTTTCCACTGCGCTGGCGGTCCTGCCGGGCGCGCCCTGCCAACGGTTGAGCAGGCTGACCGTCTCCGGTCCGCGCTGTCCTTTGCCAAGCGCTGGCGCCTGACGACCGCGAGCCTCCACCAGAAACCCGGTGAACAACTCACCATGACCTTCGACCTCAACCCGATGGCCTGACGCCTGGGAGTGGACGGCCAGCACTCGGCCTTCAATCAGCTCGACGCCGGCCAGGCGCAAGTCCTCACGCAGGCCTCGATCAAAGCTCGGCCGATCCAGCAGAAACTCGATGTTTTGCGCATGCTGCTGACCGTTCCACGACACCTGCCGCTGCGACGGCAACGCGGCCTCTGCCAGTGCCTGATTCAAACCGGCGCTGCGCAGGGCTTCGAGCACCCGCTGCGAGACGCCTTCGAGCGCGGCAAAACGCCGCCAATCGCTGACCAGCGTTACCGTATAACCCAGCCGGCTCAGCCCCAACGCCACCGCCGCACCCGCAGGCCCGGCGCCGAGAATCAGGATCGCGCTCATGTCCAGACTCGCCGCTCGGGGCCACGATAACGGGCGTTGTCCCGCAGCCATTGAAGAATCTGCGGATTGCTCGCGTCGAGGTGTCCGGCGAGGAAATTGGCGATATGCCCGGTCAACGCCGCGCAACCGAGACTGGCACCGGATTGCCCTGGATAGGTGCCTTGAACGCAGGCGGCAAAGTCGGCCTGCTGACTGTTCAACCACGACCACTCGTGTTCGCCGCAGCGTGCATCGCCGGTCACCCGCAACACCTGCGGGTAACTCGCGGGGTACACGCCCTCACCTTGCGCCGGGCTCGACGCGCACAACAAAACACCACGGGCCAATGCTGCCGAACAGGCTTCACGCAGCAGGCTGCGGTCCTGGCGTAAGCCCAGGCTGAGGTTGATTACCCGCACGTCCTGCGCCACCAGCCAATCGATCGCCGTGGCGATTTGCAAGGCGCTGGTCACCCCACGCTGGTCGAATACTTGCGCCACACAAAAACGCGCCGAGGCAGCACGTCGGCTGATCGCCTCGACGACCGCGCTGCCGTGGCCTAGAGGGTCGTCACGCAGTTCGTCTTCGGCGAGCCCATCCTCGACCAGATAAAACCTTCGCCCGACGCTCACCTGCCCGCGTTGCGCTACGGAATGCCCACTGTCGACCACGCCAATCCGTAGCTCAGGCTTCATGCAACACCTGCACAGGCGTCAGCACACCGTCGAATAATTCAAAGCGCAGATCGGCATCGGCCAGGGTTGAGGGGCGATGGCTGATCAGGATCCGCGTGCGCCCGGTAAACAGTCGGTCGATGGCCTCGATGACTTCCCGCTCTGTGGCCTCGTCGACTGCCGAGGTGGCTTCATCGAGCACCAGAATCAGCGGATCCTGCAACAGCGCACGGGCGATAGCGATCCGCTGTTTCTGCCCGCCGGACAACTGCTGACCACGCTCGCCCAAAGGACTGTCGAGGCCTTCGGGCAGGGACGCGATCAAGCTGTCGAGTTGCGCCAACCGCGCCACTTCGACCACCGCCTCACGGCTGGCGTCCGGCACCGCATACGCGAGGTTATCCGCCAGGCTGCCGCGAAACAGCACGATGTCCTGGCTGACCACGGCAATCCGCCGACGCAACTCGAACAGCTCCAGTTCACGCAGATCGATGCCGTCGAGCAGCACCCGGCCGGACTGCGGGTCGTGGTGCCGTTGCAGCAGGTCGATCAGTGTCGACTTGCCAACCCCGGAGCCGCCGCTCAGGGCAACTTTCAAACCGTAAGGAATACGCGCCTCGATCCCGCGCAAGGTCACCGGGCGGCCAGGATGGCTAAAATGCACCGCCTCGAAACACAGTTCGCCAGAACTCGGCATTGGCTGCGGCGTTACCGGCGTGACGACGCTCGGCTGTTCACCGCGCAGCTCCATGACCCGACCGAGGCTGACGGTCATCCGTTGAATCGCCACATACAACCCGAGCAAGCTCTGCACCGGCCCGACCGCCATCCCCAGATAGGTCGAAAACGCGATCAACGCGCCGAGCTGCCAAGTACCCTGCACCACCCAGTAACCACCAATCAAAAACGCACAGGCCCGCGACAACGAAGTCAGTGTGCCGGGCACTGCTTGGGTGAAAAACTCGGTGACTTGCAGGCGCAGCAACTGGCTCATGTAGCCCTGCCCCAATGTTTCGAGACGCCGCGCTTCGCGTTGCTGCTGGCCGGCGGACTGGATGAATTTCATCACCGGCAGGGTTTCGACCATGAACGAGGACATGTCCGCCGAGCGCTCACGCAACTGCCGTACATCGCGCTCGACCTTGCGCCGCATCCAGCGCAGCCAGAGCACGTCCAGCGGAATCAACACCAACGCCAGCAGCGAGAGTTTCCATGACAGGGTCAGCAACATCGCCACCGAGCAGACCAGACCGATGACACTGGAAACGGCCGAGAACAGCGAGTCGACGGCAAACCGCTGGATCTCCGCGACGTCTCCGTCGAGGCGCGACATCAGGTCGCCGATCCGCCGTTGCCCGTAGAAGCCTGGCGACAAGGTCTGCAAGTGTCGATAAAGGTCATCGCGCAGGGCAAACAGAATGCGCCCCGACAACCGCGTGTGCAGGTAGCGATTGATCCCCGACAACGCGGTACCGAGCAGTCCGGCGACAATCATCAACCCGGCGATCAGCACCAGCATGGAAAAGTTGTGCGCCAATAGCCCATCGTCGATCAGCAACTTGGTCAGCCAGGGCTGCACCAGCACCAGTAACGAGGCGCACACCGACAACCCGAGCAGCCCGGCTATCGCCAGCCGATGCGGGCGCACGAAGCCGTAGAGCCACGCAAGCGCGGCATCCAGTGCCTGGGGGTTATGGCTGTCGACCAGCCTGACTATCAAGCGACGCATCAGTTGCGCAACTGTTTGAGCTTGCGATACAGCGTCGCTCGGCTGATGCCCAGCGCATCGGCGGTGGCCGAAACGTTACCGTGATGGCTGTCGAGGGACTGTCGAATCAGCTCCAGCTCGTTCTCGCGGATACTGCCGGTGGGCAAACGTTCGCTGGCATTCAGCTCATCGAGCATGCTGTCAGGCAGATGATCCAGGCTGAGCACGCTTTCACCAGGCTCGCGCATCGCCAGCGCGGTACGCAGCACCATCTCCAACTGGCGGATGTTGCCCGGCCAGTGGTAACCGGCGAGCAGGTCGCTCAGGTCGTCCTTGAGCTTGACCGTCGGGGCGTCCAGTTTGCCAAGCAAGCGGTTCACCAGCTCGCTGAAGTCATCGCGCTCGCGCAACGCCGGCAGCATCACGCTGATGCCATTGACCCGGTAGAACAGGTCTTCGCGAAAGTGTTTGTCCTCGACCAGACGCTTGAGGTCGCGGTGAGTCGCGCAGATCAGCGCGACGTCGATGTCTTGCTCTTCACCGGCGCCCAGCGGCGCGACCTTGCGGTCCTGCAACACCCGCAACAGGCGCGCTTGCAACGCCAGCGGCATGTCGCCGATTTCATCGAGGAACAACGTGCCGCCATGGGCCTGTTGCAATCGACCGATCATCCCGCCCCGCCGTGAACCGGTGAACGCGCCTTCACGGTAGCCGAACAGTTCCGACTCGATCAGGCCTTCGGGGATCGCTGCACAATTGACCGCGACGAAGGGTTTGTCGCAGCGGCTGCCGGCCATGTGCAATGCCCGGGCGATGACTTCCTTACCAGTGCCGGTTTCCCCCAGCAGCAACACCGGCAACTGATTGGCCAGGCCTTGCCGGGCCATGCGCAATGCACGCGAATACCGCGCATTGCTACCGGCCAGGGATTCGAGATCAGGTTGGGATTTGGTGCTTTTGGCAACGCTGCGCGGCGTGCTGCTGACGTTGATCGAGCGCTGTGGCGCACGCAGGGTTTTGTAGAAAAATTCGCCCTTGGCGGTTTGCAGACTGCCGATCCCGTCTTGTTGCAGACGCGCCAGCAATTGCAGGCCATCAACCCCGAGAAACTCTTCGCAACGACGACCGACCAAGGCTGAGCGCTCGGCATTGAGCAACTGGCAGGCTTGAGCACTGACGGCCAGAATCTGCCCGCCGAGGCTTACCGCCAAGAGCCCTTGCCAAGGCGATTCGAGGTACTGTCGACGGCTGTGGAAGGCCAGGACGATCTGCTCGGGGAAACTTGCGTTGAACACCCGGCTTTCAATCTGACTGACCGCCATCGCCAGCAACGAGGTGCTGTCATGCACCCGACCCAACGGGCCTTCGCGGGTCAGGTCGAGTACACCAAGGATGTCGCCCTGAGGGCAATGAATCGGCACCGAAGTGCAGGAAAAATCGCTGAGACGATCGAGGTAGTGTTCGCCGCAGTCGATCAGTGTTGGCCGGGCTTCCACCAGCGCAGTGCCGAGGGCGTTGGTGCCGCGTACAGCTTCGCTCCAGCAGGCGCCCAGGGTGATGTCTTGCAGGCCACTGCCCTTGAGTCGGTCGGCGCGGCCTTCGACCGCGAGAATGGTCGCGTCGGAATTGGCGAGGATGATCAGCCCTTCCTTGCCCTGACGCGCGGCCAGGTAATCGATGGCCGGCATCGCGGCGTCGATCAGCAAGCGATTGCTCGCCAGCAACACCTCGAGGCTCGCGCTCGATTCCAGCGCCAGCTCATGCTTGCCATTGAAGTGCACGCCATGGCTCAAGCTGCGCCGCCATGAGGCATCGATTTCAGCGCGCAACACCCCGCTGGGGACTTCGCCTTCAAGGTGAAGTTTCTCCCGGGCCAGCCGGGCCTCATGTTGCAGCTCTGGAGTTATTGTTTTTATAAGAGTCATCAAGCGCTCCGGATCGGTCCGCCCAGTCTCTGGCCGGGTCACTTCCAGGCATGCGACGAAGCACGCATGTCATGGGGAAATATCTACCCGGTTCAGATGGCAGTAAAGGGAAGTTTGCCCGATACCTCGGACAGCCCTTCCTTCAAGCAAAACCTGCGCCTTGGGAAATCGGCGCCAGCGCTTATCTTTACGTTAACGTCAAAGGACTGGCAAGTGCCACAGAGCGCCTGACTCGGTGTTCATGAGCAATAGGACTCGCGTTGTGACTCGATCAGGGTCAATGCCGCGGTCCAGGCCAGTTCGATGATGTTCTCGGCATCGTCCTGCTCGAACTGTTCAGCCGTGTGGGTGCAAACCGCTGACGATGGGAAGTTCAGCTCACAACCGCCCGCAAGTGCCTGGACCTGTGCCTGACAGGCGCGCTCCAGGAAGTAAATTTCCTGGAACGCATGGGCCACGCTGGCGCCGCCCACCAACAGCCCGTGATTACGCAGAATCATCGCCTTGTGCGGCCCCAGATCGGCAATCAACCGCTGACGCTCGTCCAGCGACAAGGCGATACCTTCATAGGTGTGATAGGCCAGCTTGCCGTAGAACTTCAGTGCGTGTTGTGTGATCGGCAGCAGGCCTTGCTTCTGCGCAGCCACCGCCATGCCCGCCGCAGTGTGCGTGTGAATCACGCAGTTCAGATCGGCACGCGCCATATGGATAGCCGAATGGATTACGAAGCCCGCGGTATTGACTCGATGATCCGCGTAAGCCGGGTCGACAATTCGGCCCTGCTGGTCGATGCGCACCAGATCCGAGGCGCGCATGCGATCAAAGATCACCCCGTAACGGTTGATCAGGAAGTGATGCTCGGGACCCGGAATCCGCAACGTGATGTGGGTGTCGATCAGGTCAGTCATGCGAAAATGCGCGACCAGCCGATACAGGGCTGCCAACTCGCACCGGGCTTGCCATTCAACAGCGTTCATCTCTTCAGGCTTACTCACAAATCCACCTCTTCTTGTACGTGATGGCGACCTGGCGTTCCTTGGGTGAGCGAAGCGCAGACGCCGATTATCGACAGCACGGTGTGCTTGTGGGCTTTATCGCGGCCGGGCTAGGATTAGTCAATTTTCAAATTCTTAACTTTGCTATTAGCCACTCTAATAGCAGGAACATTTATGCACTCATTCCTCTCCCATTCCAGCCGACGCTTTCTCAATGACCGGCTCGACTGGAACCTCTTGCGCACGTATCTGGTGATCGCCCAGGAAGGCAGCATGAGCCGCGCTGCTGCGCGCCTGCACATCACACAATCGGCGGTGAGCCAGGCGCTCAAGCGTCTCGAAGAGCAACTCGACTGTGTACTGATTGTTCGCAGCGGCCGGCGCTTCGACCTCACCGAAACCGGCGAAGAAGTGCTGCGTATCGCGGCGGATATTTATGGTGATGTTTCCCGTTTGGGGACGGTGCTTGAGAGTCGTCACGATGATGTCGTGGGCAAGGTACGGATTCTTGCCATCAGCGGCATCCAGTCGGCGCATTACGATGAGTTTCTGGCGGACTTCCATGAAAGTCACCCAAACGTCGAGCTGGAAGTCAAGGTGATGGGTAGTTCGGACATCATCAGTTCATTGCTGCAAAAAACGGCGACGGTCGGCGTTGGTTTATGCCGACTGCGCCAGCCTCGGCTGGAGCAACGCGTGTTGTTTCGCGAGCGTTACGGGTACTTCTGTGGGCCGCGTCATCGGCTGTTTGGGCAGGAGAACCTGACGCTGGAACAACTGGTCGCCGAGCACTTCGTCAGCTTCACCAGCGACCAGTTGGGCGGCAATCTTTCACCGCTGACACTGTTTCGCGACCAGCAAGGCTTTACTGGCAAGATCGTCGCATCATCGACCAGTTTCGAAGAGATTCACCGATTGATCTGCGCAGGGTTCGGGATTGGTTGTTTGCCCGTTCACTTGGTACGGCGAGACGTCGAGCAGGGGTTGCTGTGGCGTTTGCCGCCTGCGGAAGGCGTGGCGGATCTGGATATTCAATTGCTCTGGAATCGCGAGCAGAAAATGACTCAGGCCGAAACGGTGTTCCTGGATAGCTTCCAGCACCTGCTCGGCAAGCATGAACAGGTGCTGTAGCTGTTAGCGCTTCAAACGTGAGGATCGTTTGGTGGTTTGCTCGGGCTCGCGTATTGCGGCTTCAGGTGACCGTCCTTGTCCAGCAGCCACGCATCCATGATCTGCCGTACCACGGGACCGGCAACCCGACCGCCGGCCTCGCCGTTCTCGATCATTACTGAAATCACGATCTGCGGATGTTCGGCCGGGGCGAAACCGACGAACAAGGCGTTGTCGCGGTTACGCTCGCGGGTCTTCAAACGGTCGTAGCGTTCACCCTGTTTGATCGCTACCACTTGTGCGGTACCGCTCTTGCCTGCGATCCGGTATTGCGCCCCCACCGCTGCCGCACGAGCGATGCCGCGTGGATCGTGCATGACCATTTGCATGCCGTGGTTGACCTGGTCCCAGTCCCGTGGATTCTTCAGCAGGATGTTGGGCATCGGATGCTCGTCCACCGGCGCCACGCCGTCGATCGTCTTGGCCAGGCGCGGTCGATTCCACACGCCTTTGTTGGCGATCAGAGCGGTCGCCTGAGCCAGTTGCAGCGGCGTCACTTGCATATAGCCCTGACCGATCCCGAGGATCACCGTTTCACCCGGGAACCACGGTTGGCGACGAGTAGCGCGCTTCCAGGCCTGGGATGGCATCAACCCGGCGGACTCTTCGAACATGTCCAGCGAGACCTTCTCGCCGAGGCCGAACATCGCCATGTAATCGTGCAGACGATCGATACCGAGCTTGTGCGCCAGGTCGTAAAAGTAGGTGTCGTTGGAGCGCATGATCGCTGCATCCATGTCGACCCAACCGTCGCCACTGTGATTCCAGTTGCGGTATTTGTGGTCGAAATCCGGCAGTTGGTAGTAACCCGGATCGAAGACCCGAGTGGACGCCGTCACCACGCCGGTGTCGAGCCCGGCAATCGCCACTTCCGGTTTGATCGTCGAGCCCGGCGCGTACAACCCGCGTAATACCCGGTTGAACAGCGGGCGGTCGATGGAGTCATGCAGCGCCGCGTATTCCTTGAAGCTGATGCCGGTGACGAACAGGTTCGGATCGAAGCTCGGTTTGCTGACCATCGCCAGCACTTCACCGGTTGCCGGATCAAGAGCAACCACTGAGCCACGACGGTCGCCCAACGCGTCTTCTGCTGCTTCCTGAAGCTTTACATCGAGGCTGAGCACGATGTTCTTCCCAGGAATCGGGTCCGTGTGCTTGAGCACTCGCAGCACGCGCCCCTGGGCGTTGGTTTCGACCTCTTCGTAGCCGACATGACCATGCAACTCGGACTCGTAGAATTTTTCGATACCGGTCTTGCCGATCGACTGGGTACCGCGGTACTCGACGGTGTCCAGTGCCTTGGATTCTTTCTCGTTGATGCGCCCGACATAACCGATCGAGTGGGCGAAATGCGCGCCCAGCGGGTAGTTGCGAACGAACTGCGGCTCGACGTCGATTCCCGGCAAACGGAACTCGTTCACCGCCAGTACGGCGATCTGCTCTTCAGTCAGCTCGTAGAACAGGGTGACCGGAACAAAGGGATGGCGCGCCTGTTTCATCGCCTTGTCGAACAGCGTGCGGTCTTCAGGAGGTAAATGCAGCAGGCTGACCACCGAATCCAGCTCACCCTTCACATCGGTCGCGCGCTCGCGGGTAATGGTCAGGTTGTAGCTCGGCCGATTGTCGGCCAGCAGCACGCCATTGCGGTCATAGATCAGGCCGCGAGTCGGGGTAATGGGCAGCACATGCACCCGGTTGTTTTCGGAGATCGTCGAGTGATAGTCGAACTCGACCACTTGCAGAACGTACAGGCGCGCAACCAGTGCACAGGTGATGGCAACCACGAACAGCGCGCAAGCCAACAACCGCTTGTTGACCAGACGCGTTTCTGTTTCATGGTCTTTGATCGGGATCGGTTCGGGCATTTCTGCAGCAACTCTTTGACTGGGTTAAACGCCATTCCCTGCGCGTGACATCAGTCCATCAAAAAACGAGCTGCACCATACCAAAAACTGCACGGCCGCTTTAGGACTAATTTCCTGAGTGGCTGTCCTTGACGGCCAAAACGACAGTCGGACGCGCTACGGGCTCACAGTAAAGACACGGCCATGAGCGAAGGTCACTTTCTCGCAGACAAAACAAAACCCCTACCTGCGGTCGCAGATAGGGGTTTCGGAATTTAATCTTGACGATGACCTACTCTCACATGGG